>NZ_JBEAES010000001.1:0-352296 GCF_050477165.1 Brevibacillus sp. FIR094
AGGCACGCCGCCAGCGTTCGTCCTGAGCCAGGATCAAACTCTCCAATAAAGTTTGTTACTGGTTCAAAGCTGGCAAATCATTTAATGATAGACTCATTAACGCTTTCGCTGTTCAGTTTTCAAAGAGCATTTTCACAAGCACTTCAAAAGTGCCGGAATCACAATATACCATGTATGATTGTTTTAAGTCAACAGGTAATAATTGAAGTGTTTCATTTTGTTTCGTTCCGTCCTTTTTGAAAGGCGGAATACCAATATAGCATGATCTATTTGCTTTATCAAATGAAATAATTGGAAGTCATTACACTTCAGTACCTTTAATCAGATTAAACTGCCCAATAGCTTAATGAGGCAGCCGAATCATCTCCAGCAGCCTCTGATATTTTGGTAAGCTATCGATTCCGTTCGTTCAATTATAAATTTTGCTAAGTTTAGCTAATGTTGGGCTTCCTCAACGGCCATTAAAGGGATCTCGTATCCCAAGGCGTACTTGGAGCCTAGTCCCCAATAGTCGTAATCATATTCTTTTGGGTGCTTGATCAGGTATTTAGAACGTTCGAGCCAATTTTTCAGTTGTTCTGATTTAGCAGTTTTGGCCACATTTTCTACTAACGCTGATAACCTAACTATGTCTTCCGTACTTCTTGACCGAACGATATCCCCTATAAACACATAAAGACTGCTAAGAAAAAAAGGAGTGTGCTTGCATTTTGCATCGTCAATAAACGTACAAATCATTGGTATGTTTTCAAAACTGTTTACAGCAAGCTCCCAATCTTGCTCAGGGATCTTTTCATTACTGTATGCCCATGCTTTAATTTCTTCTGGACTTGGGTTCCATCCTCCCTTGTTTCGTCAAGGAGCGGTTTGCAGTTTCAGAGGGATTTGTTCTTGATGCTCTCCCCGATCATCTGTCCATTTTATATCCACCTTTAACTCAGAGAAGTAATATTCGAGCTGTTCTTTCGGCGTATCTTTTGCAGGAAAATCAGTCGAGAGAAGGTTCGGGTACTCCTTAAAAAGCAGAAACGGTTGCTTATCATTAAGCTTTTTTATAGATTCGTGGTCGAAATTACTGCTCGGATTACCGTTAACTAGGTGAGCCTCGAAATGCAGCTTCGTAACGTCATTCTCCATTTTCTTCGTCAGGTAAAATGGGTAAACAACATGAGTGTGTTCACTCTCAGTCGGCCTGATCTCCATGACCACGCTCCAATTGCCGCTCTCTCCCGTAAATGTGTGAACCCAGTCGTCATTCGCAGAGCAACCGCCAACGCTAATAAGTAGCATCGCAAATAGAATCAAGACAATCTGTCTCATCCTACTCCCCCTCTGATCGATAGGCCTTCGATCTACAGTCCCTCATTGCTCTTGCTCATCTGCCCACTCCAAAAATCCGGACAACAGGCTCTCTTCTTCTGCTTCATTTCCGCGTAGCTTTGCTTCTAACCGATCCATCCGCTTGTGATAGGCCTCTGCGTCGTCCTTGGACCTGTTTCGCAACAGACTCCCGCGCTTCTTCCACTGCTCATACGCTTGCTTCGTATAGCGCAAAGCCTTCTCCCAATCCTTCAACTGGTGCTCGTACAGCTTGGCAGCCTCAATATACACCTCATCCGGGACATATCCGGTGGACTGGATGCACGACTCCCAAACGGTTAGGGCTTGGTGCCATTCCTTTTGCTTTTTATACAGATGACCGATGGCGAGCTTGGCCCGGTTACTCCACGCATGATCGCTGTCTGCAACGAGACGATAGCCTGCCATTGCCGCCTCCTGATCCCCAAGCGCGTCGTACCATCTGGCAATTTCGTAGCTTTCCTCGAAAGATACTGTTACACTCCCTTGCCCTACCAATAGCCGCGTCATGTGGATGTACATCGTGATCAGAGACAGGACGTCCGTCTCGTTATGCCGCAGCACGCCTTCGATAACATCAGGGTCTTGGTCATGCAAAAAGTCGAAATACCGCACCGGCGCCAAATAGCCGGGCAAATCATCCTCACGATAAACATCCAGCTTTTCCTGCTCAATGATGCCCAATCGGCACGATTCCAGCTCTGTCTTCCACAGCCTCCTCGCCCCGTGCAAAAGGTCAAAATGACTAAAGGTAGGCAAAGCAGGCACTTGATCGCGCACCAGTGTATGCCGCGTCCGAACTTGCGGCCAGTCAAAGGACTTTCCGTTAAAGGTCACCAGATGCGAGGAGTTCTGTGCTTGCTCCAAAAACGATTGGTACAAGGTGACCTCTGCATGCGGGCCCGGGAGAAAATGCTGACGCACCACGACGTGCTCCCCCTCGAAACGACTGTACCCCAAAAGAAAAATCGCATTGCCTGCCCCGCCTGACAGCCCTGTTGTCTCCGTATCGAAAAACAGCAAGTCTTCTGGCCTCCTGCCCGCAGCGGACAGTGGATGCTCTCGACCAGCCGCTTCCCACATACGGATCGCCTCTTGCAACTCGGAAAAAGCGTAAGCGCCATGCTGCTGATCGATCGGATAACGAACCTCGCGAATCATGACGTACTCATCATCCCAGATGTAGGGCGATGCCTGCATTTCCTTCCACTTGTCGGCAAAAGGTATCTGTAGCTCGGCGCTGCCATCCGTTGGTACAGCCGCCCTCGGCTCTTCCCCCGTCTCTTTCTGGAGATTGGGCCTTTCCGATTCAACTGTTTTGACTGCTGGCGCTACCGCTTTGTCGGTTTCCAGCGAGAGATGTCCCTTCATCCGTTGCAGCTTGGATTTAAGAGACATAAGTACTTCCCCCTTGAGCGATTCGCAGCAAGGTCATGGCTAGCCCCTTGCTACCGTCATCTGTCGCTCCCACACAAGATGGACAGCCTGACTCACACGGGCAAGAGACAATCATCCGCTCTGCCTGTGTCAAAATCGTCTCCATTTCCTTATACACTTGCTCGCTCAAGCCGATGCCTCCCGGATAACGGTCATACAGAAAAATCGTCGGCTCCTGCGAATGAACGGCCTTTCGTTGCGGTATCACGTGCAGGTCCATCGGGTCGCACATGACAAACAGCGGAGCTACGTGCTGCAACACATGTGCCAAACCAACCAAGCCGCGTTCCACATCCTCTGTCCCAATCTCGCCGAGCAGCGCTTCGGAAAAACCGATCCACGCCGCATTTGTATGCAGTTCCTCTTCTGGCAAATGAATCGGTCCCGAGCCGATATTTTCATGCGTTTCGAACTTGATTTTCTTAAAGATCGTCGCCATCGCATTCACAGCCACTTCACCATAAGCCAACGTGCTCTGCGCATGACGACGGGACTGATCCTGCTCCAATACCTTCAGCGAGACGGCCAAGTTTGCATCTGTGTAATAATCGACCTGCACTTCCCGGACATACGCCTTCTTTTCCTCGTAGTCCAGCTTTTCCACCTGGAATTGCGTCCCTTGATGCAGGTAGATAGCCTCGTCATGCAAGAGCGTCATGGAGCTGAAACGATCCATTTCCCCGATGACACGCTCATTTCCCCGTTCGCTGATGTCGATGATCACGACATTTTCCTGCGAGGCTGACCGCAGACTGATGTTGTGGGCCGGGAATGAATCGTTCATCCAGAACCACTTGCCCCGCGAGTAATGAAGCACTTGCTCCTCGGTCAAGAACTCCAGAATTTCCACGATTTCCGCGCGCCCGAAGGTATCACCCTCACGAAACGGCAGCTCGTATGCCGCACATTTGAGATGATCCACCAAAATGATCAGATTATCGGGATTGATCCGCGCTGTCTCAGGACTGCGGTCGAAAAAGTACTCCGGATTGGCGATCACATATTGATCCAACGGCGTGGAGCTACCGACCATCACGACGACGGATTCCCCCTGCCGTCTTCCTGCCCGTCCTGCCTGCTGCCATGTGCTTGCGACCGAGCCCGGATAGCCAGTAATGACACACGCCTGAAGCTGCCCGATATCTACCCCAAGCTCCAGCGCATTGGTGCTGACCACGCCCATAATGTCACCATTGCGCAAGCCGCGTTCGATCTCTCTGCGCTGGCTCGGCAAATAGCCGCCGCGATACCCTTGGATCGTTTTTGGCCCAAGCTTGCGGCGAATCAGCTCCTGCAAATACGTCAACAAAATCTCTACACGTACACGGCTTCTCGCAAACAAAATCGTCTGGATGCCATTGATCAAAAATTGCTCGGTAATATCTCGCGCCTCCAACGTGGCACTGCGTCTAATATTGAGCTGCTTGTTGACCACAGGCGGGTTGTAAAAAATGAAATGCTTGATGCCAGACGGAGCACCATTGTTGTTGACCAGCTCTACCTCTTCTTCTGTCAGAGCTTCTGCCAATTGCTTCGGGTTGGCGATGGTAGCCGATGTGCAAATAAATTGCGGGTGGCTCCCATAAAAGGCGCAAATGCGCTTTAGCCGCCGAATGACATTGGCGACATGGCTGCCAAAAACGCCGCGATATGTATGCAGCTCGTCAATCACGATGTATTTGAGATGCTCGAAAAAGGACACCCACTTGGTGTGATGGGGCAAAATGGCGGAGTGCAGCATGTCTGGGTTGGTGATGACGATATTTCCTGCCTTCCGTACCATCTGCCGGATATTTGCAGGTGTATCACCATCATATGTTTCGGATTTGATTGAAAGGCCCATTTCCGTAATCAATTCGTGCAACTCCGACTTTTGATCCTGTGCCAAAGCCTTGGTTGGGAACAAGTAAAGAGCCCGCGCTTGCGTGTCTTCCGATAACGTCTGGAGGATCGGCAAATGATAGCACATGCTTTTGCCAGAAGCCGTGGGCGTAACCGCGACGATGTGTTTGCCTTCGCGCACATGGCGAAAAGACGTTGCTTGATGCGTGTATAAGGAGGGAATGCCTCTATTCGTCAGGGCATCTCGAATTCGTCCGTCCAGTTCATTTGGAAATGGAACAGACTTTGCTTCCCGAGCAGGAATTACCCGCCAGTGCGCGATATTATCGCGAAATCTTTCCTCTTTTTTTATGTGATCCAATATGGCTGCGATATCTTTTTTCACATTCATTTTCGTCACCTTCTTGCTTCCATTTTACGAATGGACGTTCGGCATGTAAACATGGAATAAAGATCCACTTTGAACAGATATTATTCGAGATGTGAAAGTCGAGGAATAATTTATATTTATTTATTTTTATTCCAGCAGGAAAACACAATTCACTTACATAATTTGTAAAAAATACAAATTAACTATATGAAAGGGTGGTTTGTTTTGAAACTTGTTAAAAATAGGCTTTATAAGCTAGGTTCTATGCTATTATTAGGCGCCTTAATGTTTACTTCAGTTGTTTCTCCAACCTCAGCTACCGAATCTAGTAACATTGAGTATATTGAGTCTATGAATGATACCTTACAGGAAATAGATGAATTTGCAGCCGAAAATGTGCAAATTGATTATATTAAAGAAGATGATCAATTTAGAGAAACTAAGATTATTAGTAATAACGAACAAGTAATTACCCGGTTAAATAAAGAAACGAATCAATTGGAAATAATTACTGAAAATGATGAAGCTTTCATCATAAACTTGGATGAAAAACAAAAAAATGAACAGAAAAAAAGTTTAAAGGCTGCAAGACCTAATGAAAGAGGATCTTCCTTACTTTATGATGGTGAGTATAGCGGATGGTATAATTACTCTAATGGAAAAGACTTTTGGGCTTTGGAGTGGGAAGGTAATACTAAAAGCACCTTCGAAAACAATAAGAACTCTAGCAATATAAAAGATTTTATCCAGGCAATTGACGCATTAGAAAGTAAAGAAGATAATCTTGCTACCGCTCTCGCTATCGGTGTTCCTAGTATAGGCGTTTCAGTAGTAGTCACAGCTATTACTGCAACACCAGCAGCGAAGTTGACGTTATCTGTTTTGGCTGGAATTGCAGCTACTCTTGCATTAACTGCTACTTGCATAACGATTATGAATGACATGCTTCCTACAGTAAGAATAGCGAACCGGACCTTCTATAAGATTTCTATTGAAACACCAAAAATTGCTCCGCTCTCTGACGAATCTTTTGAAGAAATCTCAACTCAGTAGAATTGTTAATCCGCCTTTCTTTTAAGGCGGATTAGCTTTTTCAAATAATATAATGATTCATTGGAGGTGATTATCTTTGATCTTAGAATTAATATTTCTTCCTTTGATAGTTGCTTTGCTATTACCAATCGCATTCAGTCTCAAAAAAATAACAGTGCAAAATGATAAAATAATTGAACTTCTTGAGGAATTGAAAAAGCGTTAGCCAAAGCAGCTACTTTTCCCCTTGATTAGCATAGATGTCCTAGAAGTATACAAAAAGCCACGAAAAGAAGATTCGTGGCTTTTGTGATTCTGCTTCCTAAGTTATTACGAATGGACGTTCGGCATGTAAACATGGAATAAAGATCCACTTTGAACAGATACTACTATCAACTCAAGTACGTAGAGGTATGTCCATGAAAGACGCTACTTTAACTTTTTTTCAGGTAGTTTGCATGCTGATGCTCACCATTGGCTTAATGAACCATGTAATCGTCATCCCGATTTTGATGGATGCCGCAAAACGGGATGCCTGGCTTTCCGTAATTTTGGCCGGTGTCTTCTTCATTGTGTGGGTCTGTCTTCTCTACTCGGCTGTTGCCAAAACTCGCCAGCAAAATCTCTTTCTCTTGCTGAAAAAAGCGTACCATCCCGCTGTTTCCAATTTATTAGCAGCTATTGCCTGTGTGTATTTATTCATGATGTGCGCGATTACGATGAGAGATACGGTTACCTGGATTCATGTCGCGTTTTCCCCGAAAATGCCCACTATTTTCATTGCCTTCATGTTGGCTTGTATTTGTTTATGCAATGCATACTTGGGCATACGCTCCATTGCAAACACAGCGGTCCTTTTCCTGCCTCTTGTCATCTTTCTTGGATTCTTTGTCATGTCTGCCAACTACACGCATAAAAGCTATATTTTGCTCAAACCATTTCTGGAGTACGGCATGCTCCCTGTATGGAAAGGCGTGGTCTTTGTCGGGGCGGGTTTGATTGAACTGATGATCCTTCTGTTCATGCAGCAGCATATTCGATCCAAGTATTCGCTACTGCCACTCTTGATCTTGGCTGTCATTTTAATTGGACTAACCTTTGGACCCGTCACGGGGGCCATTGCCGAATTCGGACCTGAACAATCGGAGAAGCTGAGATACCCTGCTTACGAGGAATGGCGCTTGGTTAATATTGGCCGCTATATTGAGCACATGGATTTTTTAAGTATTTACCAGTGGTTTTCCGGTGCCTTTATTCGGATGTCTCTGACCATATTTCTCATCGTCGATATTCTTCGATTGGAAAGCAAAGCGAAAAGAATGATGGTCCTTGTCTTGCTTTCTTCTCTTTTGGTTGCCATTGCCGTTCTCCCCTTCAGCGATAACGTCTTTCTGGACATGTTAACTGCTCATATCCTTCCCATTATGTTTTATACGATGGTCGTCTACTCATTCGTCATTATCGTGCTCGTAAACTGGTCCAGTCGAAGGAGGGGAATGATTCATGAGGAGAAAAAAGGGGATTGATGTATTTGTCCCAAGCGACCATCCACCATCCATTCCAGATGACCAGCCATTAACTGAGGACTATTTCCGCCAATTGTTTGCCTCATGTGCGGATGTCATCATAGATACAATTAGCCTCCCTTATCACGGAAACGTGGAGGGTTCATCTCTCGTAACCATTATTTATTCTGAAGGTCTGTGCGATATCAAGCAGATCAATCAATATGTAGTCCCGAAATTGTCCAAAATGCATCAAACCGCTCCCATGATGAGTTCTTTGGACATGCAGCAATACAGTGAGCTATTTTTGAAAGAGGTCATCGACGATCGAAACCCTGACCATATTGTCAAAAAAATATTCGAAGGGGAACTGCTCCTCTTCTTTCATTCGTTAAGCAAGCTGTATTGGATGGAACTCTCCGACCCGCCGCAACGTGCCCCCGAAGAATCAAATACAGAGGTCTCTGTAAAAGGACCGCGTGATGGCTTTACCGAAGAACCACACATCAGCATCGGGCTGATCAGGAAGAGACTCAAAACCAATCGGCTCGCCGTAGAAGAGTACAGATTGGGAGATGAGACGCACACAAAGGTCAATTTACTGTTTCTCAAAAATCGGATCAATCCAGATACCTTGGAAGAAATTCGCACAAAGCTTTCTCATTTGGAAGTACAGGCTCTTGTGAGCAACACGCAGTTGGAAGATATATTGACAGGCACCCGCATCCCCTTGTTTCCTCTGTTTGAGTATACAGGCCGGCCCGACTTTGCTGTGAACGCCTTGTTGCACGGAAAATTCGTCATCTTTGTGGAAGGATCTCCTTCCGCCACGATTGCTCCTGTTACGCTGACCTATTTATTCAATACGCCGGAAGATGTCTACTCGTATTTTTGGTACAGCGCGTTTACCCGACTCATGAGATTGTTTGGATTCGTATTGGCCTTGTTTCTGCCTGGCTTCTGGATCGCCTTGATCACCTATCATCAAGACCAGCTCCCATACACGTTGGTAGCCACACTCGTTTTATCCCGACAAGGCGTCCCCATTCCTGTCCCTTTTGAAGCAATTGTGATGCTCTTATTGTTTGAGTTATTTCGGGAAGCAGGCATGCGCCTTCCCATGGCTTTTGGCCAAACCTTGTCCGTCGTCGGCGGGCTGATCATCGGACAAGCCGCGATTAGTGCAGGCTTAACCGCTCCAGGGATTCTGGTGGTAGTAGCCATGTCCGTACTCTCTACGTTTTCGCTGGTCAATCAAGACCTCGTCGGAACAGTTAGCTTGCTACGGCTCCTTATCTTGATCGTTTCTGGTATGGCCGGATTGTTTGGCTTTTTCATCATGGTTGGGATCATCGTGCTGTACCTGACTAATTTGCGCTCCTTTGGGGTTTACTACCTAGAACCAATCTCTCCCCCTGTTTTTCAGGATTTGTGGAAAGTCATCTTTCGGATTCCATGGGGAAAATGGGGAAGCGTCCCCAAAATGCTGCAAAAAACCAGATCAAACAAGGAGAATTAACAATCGCTATGCAAAAACTACGATGTTTTTTCACAATTGTATTGATCTCTTCCCTATTAAGCGGATGCTGGGGCGCCAGAGAAATCGAGCATATGATCTACGTCAATTCCATCGGTATCGACTATGTAAAAGGGAAATTTGTGTTTTACGCGCAAATTATCAGTTTCAATAACATTGCCAAACAAGAAGCAAGCGGACAACGCAATCCGCAAACGATTTCCGTCGGGAAAGGAGAAGGAAGAACATTGGATGAAGCCATCTTCAATCTGTACCGGACTGCCCAGCAGCGTCTGTCCTGGAGTCATATCAAGGCCTTTGTTTTTACCGAGGACGCCTTGAAGAAAGATGTAATTAATCAATTATTGGATGTGATCGACCGATATTACGAATTTCGCTATACCGTATGGACGTTTGCAACGAAAGAGCCGATCGAAGACTTATTTAACGCCAAACCGATTCTCAACATCTCCATTCTTTATTCCCAATTAAATGACCCGGAGGATATTTACCGACAAAGCTCTGTGATAGCCCCCCTGTTCCTTTACAAGTTTATTTGGAAGTGGAAAGAAAGTGGACAAACCGTGCAATTGCCCTTATTGAGTACCAACAAAGTACAATGGTCCGAAAACAAAAAAAAGCATCCCACCCTGATCATGAGTGGCGTCTGTTTTTTGCAAAACAAGAAACTAAAGCTATGCCTGCCGCGCCCGGAAATCATGGGTCTGCGCTGGTTGGATAAAGAAACGCGTCGACCTGGGATTACTGTTTTCCATAATAGTGAACCCATTACCACACTCGTCATGGAAAAGATCAAGCCTGCGATCATTCCTCAAGTGGAGGATGACAAAGTGACGTTTCATCTCAAGGTGAATACAAAGGCAAACATGCCCCAATTGGTGAAAGCCGTTCCAGAGGAGGATTTACGAAAATATGCGGAAAAAAGTATTACCGACGAGATCATGCACACGTACCATCTCGGACTAAAAACACAGACAGATGTGCTGCAATTGTCAGATGCCCTTTATCGAGAAAATCCCAAAGCATGGCACAAGTTAACGAAAAATGGTGAGCTCCCCCTACGTCCCGATACGATTTCACGCGTGGAAGTAAAGCTGCAGCTTTTCGGGGGAAATTTGTCCAAGATACGGGAGCATTAAAACGAACCGGGACCAGTCTCTGCGGACTGACCCCGGCCTTTTTTGTTTAGGAAAGCTGATTCAAATGATTGTGCGGCGTTTCATTGCGTTGGATTCGTTCAATGTTTTCCACAAAAAATTGGTACCTTTTCTCGTGAAACTTGGTTCCGTCAGGCATGCCTGCCGTATGCGGCGTCAGTACGACATTTTTCAAAGCACGCAGCTCACTGTCCACGTTGAGAGGTTCTACTGTGAATACATCGAGGCACGCTCCGCCAATCACATTGTTTTTCAGCGCTTCGATCAAGTCTTCTTCACAAATGATCGGCCCTCTCGCTGTATTGACGAGAAGTGCATCGTTTTTCATTTTCGCTAAAAACTGCCTGTCCACCAAATGTCTCGTGGATTCATTCAGAAAAATGTTCAGGGTGATGACGTCTGATTGGGCAATCAGCGTGTCCAGATCAACCATTTCGGCATCATCGCTCTGCCTGTTCGGGTTGGTGTCGTACGCCAGTACCTTCATTCGGAAGGCCTTTGCCAGCTCCGCTACGCGAGAGCCGATGGCGCCAAAGCCGATGGTACCGATGGTTTTTCCTGCGAGCTCGCCACCGACGTAGACGATCTTGGTCTCATCCTCCCGGTTTTTCATCGCTTGATCGAGATAAGAGATGTTTTTGTAATACCCAAGAATGAGCGCCATAATATGCTCGGCTACTGCGTTTGCATTCACGCCAGCCGCGTTGCTCACCCAAATGTTTTTCTTCGTGCACGCCTTAATATCCACGTTGTCAAAGCCCGCACCCGTCTGGACAAACTTCAAGTTATGCGCTTTGTTCAGCAACTCTTCGTTTACTTGGATATGCTCAGGAATCAACACATTTGCTTCGCTGATAAATAACTCGATCTGCTCAGGCTCCACGATTTGGATGCGCCAATCCTGCGGAAACGCTTGTGTCACGCGTTGCTTGGAATAATCGGTAAAGTATCCCGTAATCAATACATTCACTTCTGCCACAGCCCCAGTCTTTTGTTTATGCATCGGCCCATGCTTCGTAAAAAGCACGTTTTACATTGGCGATTACCAGCATAGGCGATTCATTCTCAAAGCGCCCCACCTCAAAGGTCATGACTGGCTTCCTGGTCGGTTTTGGGCTCTTGAAAAAATCAATGTCATTGAGCGTCGTGATGAACGTCGTTAGCTCATTCACACCAACCTCTGAATCCTTGACGTGAAACGGGAGGTGCTTATCCCCGAAATAGCTGGCTTGCCTGTCTTTCAAGTAACAGTTTCCGAGATGAATGTGCGTCAAATAATCTTTGGCCAGCCACAAGGACTTGTGCGGGTCTTCGCCCATAATCGGTAAATGGCTTTGATCCAGCAAGAGGCCAAAATTGTCGTACTCGCTACGGATCTCATTTGCTACATGTACCGCCTCATGAGTAGGTCCGAGCAAATAATTGCGGTCGACATACCGATCCCCGATCTCCAAAGAAATGCACAGCTCGTACGTATCGGCTTTTTCTTTTGCGTACTTGCACAGCTCCATAGCCGAAGCAATAAACGCCTGGATGTTTTTCGGCATGTTTTCCTCGCCTTGAAATTTACCCGTTACGATATGCATGATTTTCGCGTTCATTTCATAGCAGTGGTCGATCAGCATCCTGCCTGATTGAATAGACTTGTTGCGAACGACCGGGTCCAAGGAGCTGAGATCAATCTGCAATTCTCTGGCTGCATCTCCGCCGTTGAAAATAACCTCGACTCCGCTGTACGCCATATACTTTGCCGCTTGTTCCCTCGTCTCTTTGTCTGCGATATAGGACACTTCTATCGCTGTAAAGAATGGGTCTTCCAGGATCGTAAGAAGACTCGGAAGCATTTGTTCAGGCCTGCTTTGTGAAAAAGGAAACAGCTTCGGCAAAACGATTCCGATACTCGCCATCTTCTCCACAGGGTAGATCATACGATTTTACCGGACAGAATCAGCTCTGGCAGTTCCTTTACCGTGTCGAGCACATGCGTATGATAGTACTTGCCCCATACCTCGATTGGAGTCGAGCCTTGCATCACGCCAATGACCGCTTTGCAACCTGCGTTGTAGCCTTCGAGCATATCTGCTGGCGTATCGCCGAGCTTGATGACTTGTCTGACGTTTTGTACGTTCAAATATTCCATGGCTTTGAAAATCATGAACGGGGCTGGGCGTCCTTTTCCTTCTGGTACCATATCCAGGTCTACTGCATAATCGATCAAGCCATCCTTCACCCAACCGAGCGACTCCATGATGACGCTGTTGATTTCTTTATGGAAGCCTGTCCCAGTCGCTACCTTGATGCCATTTTCTTGGCACCATTTCAGTGTTTCGGTTGCGCCTTCGATTTCGCGGCAATTTTCCTGATAAAACGCAATCATGTATTCGGTATAGCGTTCGTACAGCTTGACCGCGTCCTCGAACGAAGAGTTGTCGATATCGATTTCAAAGTTTTTGAAGTCGATCCTATTTCCTTTTGTTCTCGCAATCAAATATTGATAGAGATGAATCTTGTTCGTTCCCATGTGCGTGCTGATTTCATCTGGTGTCACGTTTAATCCGTATTCCACAGCCGCTTTATGCAGACAATCTCTCACGGCGTTATCGTCCTCTACCAACGTTCCTGCCAGATCAAATACAGCCAATTTGATGTCGTTTTTCATTTTTCCATCTCTCCTGTTCGCTATGTGTTATTGATTCAGTGCCTTGTCGAGTTCTTTCTGTGCCTTTTCTTTCGCTACTTTGAGCGCTTCTGCGGCAGGGACGTTTTCGATCAGCACCTTGTCCTTCGCCAACTCAATTTCTGCGTAAATTTTGCCGCCTGTCGGGTCTACAAAAGGAGCAATCCCATTCGTTTTCGCCTGTTCCAAAGGTACCGAGAAGTACGGATTTTCTTTCAATTTGTTCTGGTAAATTTCTGTGTTAACGGCGCTGTCGCGAATGGGAATATAGCCTGTCTGTACGGCCCAGTACGCTGTTTTTTCTGCTTCCGAGAAGTACTTCACGAATTCCCATGCGCCCTCTTGCTGCTCTTTCGAGGATGCTTTGAACAGGTTGAACATGACAGAAATGGCGACAGGTCTAGGTGGTTGTCCATTGAAGCCTTTTTGCATGCCGGTTGCTACCTTGGTGAAATCCAGATCGCCACCGTCACCGGAAGAGCCTGTATAACCTGCGGATTTTCCGTTCATCACGTTGTCGATGGTTTTGTACCACCATTCCCAGCCATTGCCGCCATAGACGGTATCCATGATTTTGTCCTCATGAATGTACTTGCGAATGCTGTCCCACGCATACACCCATTCTTCCGAGTCAATCGTGACAGTCTTGCCGTCTTCGCTCACGATATCGCCGCCAGCTGAACGAGCGTAGTCGATCATATGCTCCGTGTACCACATGATGGACCAGCCGTTGATTCCTTCTTTTTCTTTGATGAGCTTGGCTGCATCTGCCAATTGCTCGAAACTCGTGAGTGCATTGTAGTCAATCTTGTATTTGTCAAAAATGTCTTTGCGGTAGTACATCATTTGTGTGCTGACATAGGCAGGAACGCCGAGCATCGCATCGTTGTACTTCCCTTGCTCTAACAGCAGAACATCGTCCTTTTTATACTCCGGCTGATTGATCTGCTCATCCAATGGCAGCAAGGCATCGCTTTTCGCCAGCTTCATAAATTCCGGATACGCATTGATCGCCAAGGCTGGGGGCTTGCCAGCTGCCAGAGATGCCTGGAGCGCTTGTAACGTCTCGCTGTAGTCACCTTGGACAATCGGAACGACCTCGTATTTTTCATTGCTACTGTTAAAGTCCTGCACGATTTTTTGCATCGTCTCCCCGAGCTTGCCGCCGAGACCGTAGTAGAACTCCAGCTTGATTTTCTCGTCAGGGCCAGACGCTGCATTCGCGTTGCTGTCAGACGCGGCGTTGTTCGAACAACCGACAGCTCCGGTAAAAATAAGCGCAGAACTCAGGATGGAAAAAATGATACTCTTGGTGTTTCGCTTCTGATTTTTCACAATGACTCCTCCCAATAAATAGCGGTCTTGGTCTATTTGTTGACATACAGATTAGCCATGGAATGAATGATTCTTTTGCTTGCGATTGCGAGCAGGATCAGCATAGGTGCCAGTGAAATCGCACACGCTGCCATCGCCAGTGGGAAGTCCATCCCGTAGCCCGCCTGACTCATAAATAGCCTCCGCAAACCAATCGTGACGAACATGTTTTCCTCCGACTTGATCAAGAGCGAGGGCCACATATAGTTGTTGTAGCTGTAAATAAAGGTGATCAACACCAGCGAAGCAATCGCATTTTTGCAATACGGGATATACACGGTGAAAATGAGTCGTAGATGCCCCGCCCCATCCAGCTTGGCTGCATGCACCACATCCTTTGGCACCTGCGCGAACGATTGCCTCAGGAAAAAGATGGCGAAGATGCTGATCAGCTCGCTGAGAATATAACCCATGTGCGTATCCAGCAAATTCGCTTTGGACAGCAAAATAAAGGATGGAATGTACGTTACCGCTGATGGAAGCATGTAGGTCGCCAAAATAAGCACGAAGCAGTAACGAACCCATCTTTTCTGCGCCGTCGCGAAAACATACGCCGCAAAAATCGCGGTGAACATTTGAAAAACGATGATGATCAGGCTGACAGAAATGCTGTTCCACAAATAAAGCAGCATCTTCGTTTCCGTGAATACGCGGATGTAATTCTCAAAATGAAAGGTGGAAGGCAGCAGGCTCCCGCTGTACACCTCGCTTTTGGGCTTGATCGAAATCAAGAACATCCAGAGAAACGGAAACACCATCAGTACGCTTAACAAAATTAACATTGCATAATTGATGCCTGTTTTTAATTTTGCCAAGGACAAAGCTCCCACCTCATTTGGTAAACAGTAGTTTGGACAAGAAGAAATTCAATGCGCTAATCAATAGACACATAACCAAGAAAATCATCGCCAACGCTGAAGCTGGTCCGGTTTCAAAATATTCAAAAGCGAGCACGTAGAAGTAGTACAAGATGGTCGAAGTCGCTCCTGAAGGTCCACCCTGCGTCAAAATATAAATCTGATCATAGGCTTTGAGCGAATTCAGCGTAAAAAAGACGAACAGAAAAACAAGAATTGGTGAGATCGCAGGCAAGGTGATTCTGAATAATTTTCGTAATCCTCTCCCTCCATCCAAATCATTCGCTTTCTCTACTTCCGGGTCCAATTTTGCGAGAGCAGAGGAAAGCAATAAGATCCCCAGCCCCATGTACTGCCAGATGGTGACGATCATGACGACAATCATCGCGGTCGTTTGTCCACCCAGCCACTTTACTGGCTCCATACCGAAACCTTTCAGGACATAATTGACAATCCCCGAATCGGTATCGAATATGCTGACCCATACCATGGACACAACCACAGTTGGCGTGATCCACGATGAAAAGGCACTCGCCACAAAGAAATGGCGCAGCTTCTGTATTTTGTTTAACCTGATTGCTACGAACAGCCCGAAAAGAATCGGCGGAACGACTGTAAAAAAGGTAAACACAAGCGTGTTCAACAGCACCTTCCCGAAGAAAGCATCGCTCATCAAGTTTTGGTAGTTTTCCAGCCCTACGTAGTTGTAGTCAGGTGATATATAGTTCCAGTCGGTAAAACTGATTTGGAACGTTTTGATCATGGGGTAGATCCAAAAAATAACTAACGGAATCAGTGTCGGCAAAAGTAACCCAAGCGACCATGCGTTATCCTTGATCGTTTTGCTGATTGGTCTGCCCATTTACTCGTACTCCTTGAAGATATCTTTGATCGGTTGCCCGTCACATGGATGAGTGATTCGGAACAACTGCGCCAGTGTGGGTGCAATGTTCTCGATGTTTGTTTCTTCCATCACTTTGCTTTTCGTAAACGCATCCCCTAAGCACAAGAGAAATCCATTCATCTCATCGACATTGGCGGGATGATACCCGTGCAGGCTTTTCATCTCCTTGTATTTCGGCTGTTCGGGAAACGCGATATCTTCGCCGCATACTGTATGCTTCAAATCGAGGATACCGAATGGCCTGCACGTTGAAGGAGTTTCCCCTGCCAGCTCGTAAAAGTGATGTACTTCTGGCATCTGTTCAAAAAACGCCATGATTTCTTTGTTTTGCTGATAATCCAACGAGCTATAAAACAACAACGCCCCGCTGCCGTCCCCTGCGAATTTGATTTGTTTGTTTCGAAAATGCTGCTTCCACTGGCTTTTGGCCAAAATCTCATTCGGGTAAAAAAACGAGTGAATATCGCTTTGACCATGATCCGAGAAAATGATCAGGTTGAATGGTTTTTGTGTCTTTTTCAACGTTTGCTCGATTTGATCGAGATACGTAAGCAGCTCCTTTAGGCACCGCATTGCCTCAGAAGAGTCTTTTCCATATTGGTGCGACAGCGCATCATAACCGACAAACCTTGCCGCGATAAAATCATAGGTTTCCGTTTTGATCGCCTGCATCGTTTCACGTAGTGCGACATGATCGATTTCCTCTATTGAAACCTTTGACTTCAGCTTTTTTTTGCTGCCGGATTCCGTAATCAAATGGTGAATATACGGATTTCCGGACGTCATGGGCCAATGAATGCAGCAGCTCGTCCCTGCCTGTCTCGCCAACGAATGAAAAATCGTCTGCTTATGAAGTGCTTCGTTGCAAAGAATCTCGTGGTCGCCGTACAACGCCACTCTTTCCATCGTTTCTTGGCAAGCTACGATATTATCAAAAACACCATGCTTACCCGGTTGGCTCCCAGTCATCGCTGCCGCATGCGCGGTAAATGTGACCGAGGGAAACGTCGTGATCAGTTTTTGACAGAAGGAGTAACCGTTTTCTATCCACTGCTGCGCATAAGGTTCAAAGCTTTGATAGCTGATGCCGTCTAACGAGATGAGTACATTCATGGGCGGCACCTCAGATTCATTTGCGTACGCTTGTCAAATACATGGACATGGTCAGCGCTAATCCCTACGTTCACCTTTTGACCCTTTGCATACGTCTGGGTAAAGCTTTTTTTCACGATAAAATTGCTCCCTTTATACGTCAGATGGACCAACACATCCGTTCCGATAATTTCCGTGAACAGTACCTCCATGACGAGTGCATCTTCACTGTTTTCGGTGAGAAAGCAATGCTCTGGTCTGACTCCCGCTACAATCTCAGGAGCTTGTTCTATCACGGCGAGCGGGAGTTTGGTTTCCAGCGGCACCCCGTCTACCTCCACATATACCCGGCCATCTCGCTGAATCAGACTCGCTTCCATATAATTGATGGGAGGTGAACTGATGAAATTGGCAACGAACATATCCACTGGGCAATCGATGATTTCCATCGGCGTTCCGATTTGTCGGAACTTGCCTTCTGCCATAATCGCGATTCGATCCCCTAAGGTAACCGCCTCCACCTGGTCATGAGTCACGTAAATGAACGTCGAATCCAAGCGTTCATGCAGCTTTTTGATCTCAATCCTCATTTCATTTCGCAGCTTGGCATCCAGATTGGACAACGGCTCGTCCATCAAAAAGACTTTTGGCTCCTTCACGATGGCCCGCCCGATTGCGACCCTCTGTTTTTGCCCACCAGACAATTGGCTGGGGAACCGTTTCAACAAATGATCAATTTGCAAAATATCCGCTGCTGCCTTGATGCGCTTTTCTCGCTCTGCTTTTTTGATCTTTTTTATTTTCAGGCCGTATGCCATGTTTTCGTATACGGTCATATGCGGATAAAGGGCATAGTTTTGAAACACCATCGCAACTCCCCGATCCTTTGGCTCCACTTCATTGACACAAACATCACCAATGTACACATCGCCTTGGGTGATCTCTTCAATCCCGGCAATCATTCTGAGTAACGTAGATTTTCCACATCCGGACGGTCCCAATAACACCAGGAACTCTTTGTCTTTGATTTCCAGACTGATATCGTCCAGGGTGTATCTATCGTTGGTATATTGCTTGGACAATGACTTCAGCATAATACTCGACATGTTGAAAACCCCTTCATCATTCAATCTTTATTGGACAATTGTCATTTTTTTCATATTCACACCAACAATCTAATTTTTGTTCAAAAATGTTTGTACACTCATCGTAATCCAGCATTGTTAACTGCGTATCAAAGCCCATTGTGTTCTTTGTAAACCAGCGCACACGACGAAAAAAAGCAATCAGATCAACCTTTCCTTGATCCGATTGCTTTTCTTTATGGGCTTGTTTGTATGTGTTTCTTATCTTGTATGAAGAATGGACCATCTTTTTCGTAAAAGAAGTGTAAAGACCGTTATTGAAACAAGGATGCAAGATGATGCTCTAACACTTTTGTAATCCATTCCCCATTGACACGCTCCGGTTCAAGATAGGCATGCAGCGCCAGACCATCGATGACGGCATAGAGCTTTTCTGCTTCCATCTCTTTATCCAGCTCTTTACGTAATAGATTCAGTTGATCAGCAGAGTCCAACAGCTTGCGGACGGCGGCATAGATCCCGTCGTGCTGTGCATCAAAGCCTTCTTTCTTGTGTCGGAAGTACACGGTAAAAGCAAACCACACTTCCATTTCGACCATCTTTTCTTGATTCGTAGGGAGAAGCTCCAGCAAGATTTTGGTGATTCTCTCTTTTGGCGCCCATTCTTCATTCGCGGAGATTTCAGCAATTCGAGCGATTGCCCTCTCTTTTACGAGCTGCATGGCATACATCAACAGTTCATCCTGTGTTGCAAAGTAATGTCGCAGAGCACCTAATGAAAGTCCTGCTTCTTTTGCTATGCCCCTTACCGTTGCTCCCTCCATTCCTTGCTCGACAATAACACGCCACGTTGCTTCTGCTATTTGTTCTCTTCTTTTCTCATGATCGATTATTTTTGGCATAGTTGTATTTTAACAAGATTTGTAGGGGACAAGCAACGTTGATAATACGATTGTATTATTTAAAGTTTGATGATAAAATTCTTTTTGATAGCACAGTTGTATTATAAAAACTTCTCATACAGGAGAATAAACTTCCGAAAAGGAGACCTATTATAGTGAATTTTGTTGCATGGATGATTGTCGCATGTGAAATTGCATTTTGGGTGGTCATTGTACTTGGTCTTTTCACAAGGTACGTGCTCAAACAAAAAAAGGCCGGGCTCTTTCTTCTCGCCCTGACGCCTGTTGTTGATGTAGTTTTGCTCGTCGTTACGAGCGTGGATTTGTATCGTGGGGCTACCGCTACGATTCCTCATGCGTTGGCTGCCGTTTATATCGGGGTATCACTTGCGTTTGGGAAAAGCATGATTCAATGGGCGGATGAAAAATTTCAGCAGTACGTCACCAAGCAAGGTACGGCGAAGCCCAAGTTATACGGCATGGAGTATGCCAAGCATTACGCCAAAAGCTGGTTTAGACATCTCTTCTCTTATGTAATTGGGGCGGCTCTCTTAGCGGGGACCATCTACTTTATCCATGATGCGGAGCGAACGGCTTCTTTATGGCATATTCTCCGGCTATGGACTGTTGTTCTGGGGATTGATCTGTTGATTACAGCCAGCTATTTTCTATTTCCAAAGAAAGATAAGCGAGACACTGCTTCCAAAAATAGTTGGTGAGTGGCTAGCTTTCGTCTTCACTGTCATCCTCACCAAATGCAAGTTCCATACAAATGAATTGCATCACCAGCTGGCATATTTGATCGTTTTCATCTAACCCAAAATAGACAGGATAGGCTCCGTCTCCAAATCCCGTCTGAATCATCGGAACGGATAAATCGGTGCCTGGTATCGTCCAGTTTATATAGTCTCCAGCGCTTCTTTGGTATTTGGGATTGTCTTTGTAACTTTGTGCAAAAACCCCAGCGAAATATTCATCATAAATATTGCCCTCTGGATTGTCTTTTTTCCATCGATCATAAAATTCCAGATAAGCATCTCTCGTTTTGACATCTACCACAGTAGCCAGGCCTGCATCCACATTAAACCCAAAATATTCGCCTTCTCCTAGATTTTCGAGATCCTCGTTTCCAATGAGGGCTTCCGTAAATTTTTGGGGAGTTTTCTCTGTGAACTCCACCTTAGCAGCTGCATACCTGTAGTGGTCTTCTTCAACGGTTACCACACAAACGGTTAATGGGAAGGTTCCGGTAGGGACTTTTCGAAAATACGGGGCACTATTTCTCTCCAGATACACAAGCGGATCACGAACGATGATGTCTCCAGTGGGAATCGTGATTTCCCCCAATGAAAGCAAGCTGATTGGTTTCCCACTGATCTTTGTTGATGTGAAATAGGTGTGTAAATCAATTTGGGGCTCTAACATCGGTTTTTTTTGTTCATATCGTGCTAGCCATTGATCGTTTGGAATCTTATTCATCTTTATACCCATCCTAAAATTATCAATTTGTCAGTCACTCCTCAAATTATACAGAATCACCCATAGAAACGGTAGAACGGCTTGGATGTTTGCATAACGGGCAAGCCGATGCATAGGCATGGTTAGTGGATGAAGTACGACAAAACCTATGCCTGTCCAAGGATGAAGGAGGTTGCCCCGAATGAATCCGCCAGACAAAGGGAATCAAATTCCGCAGCCGATGAGAAGTGACGGGACCGGGTGGGTCGATCTCGGCCCACGGAACGTGATGCGTGATCGGCAAAATCCGAATATGCTCGTTCCTCCCGTCACAGATGCGGGCCTGCTGCCCAATCTGAAATTTTCCTTCTCAGATGCCTCGATGACATTAAATCATGGCGGCTGGTCCCGTGAAATCACCATTCGCGAGCTGCCAATCGCCACTACACTTGCGGGTGTAAACATGAGCCTGACGCCAGGCGGTGTGCGCGAGCTGCACTGGCATCAGCAGGCGGAGTGGGCTTATATGCTGCTCGGCCGTGCACGAATTACATCGGTTGACCAACGTGGACGGAATTTTATCGCCGATATCGGGAAAGGCGATCTGTGGTATTTCCCTCCCGGCATCCCCCACTCGATTCAAGGGCTTGAGGAAGGCTGCGAGTTTTTGCTCGTTTTCGACGATGGGCATTTTTCTGATCTGAATACGCTATCGATCTCCGATTGGTTTGCTCATACGCCAACAGATGTGCTTTCCGCAAATTTCGGTGTACCAGAATCAGCCTTTGCCGACATTCCCGACAAGCAAGTGTACATATATCAGAGCGAGGTTCCGGGTTCCATCGAAGCAGATGAAGTGGAATCTCCGTACGGAAACGTCCCCCTCCCTTTTTCTCATCGTTTACTCGCCCAGCGTCCCCTCATTACACCTGGTGGTAGTGTACGCATCGTCGATTCCCGCAACTTTCCGATCTCCAAAACAATCGCGGCAGCACTCGTAGAGGTCCGTCCCGGGGCCATGAGAGAGCTGCATTGGCATCCCAATAACGATGAGTGGCAATATTACATTTCAGGCCAAGCGCGGATGACTGTTTTTATCGGAAACGGAAACGCTCGAACTTTTGACTACCAAGCAGGTGATGTTGGTTATGTTCCTTTTGCGACGGGGCATTATATCCAAAATACCGGGACGGAAACAGTGTGGTTTTTGGAAATGTTCAAGAGCGACCGCTTTGTCGATGTGTCACTGAATCAATGGATGGCGCTCACCCCGCATGAACTCGTCGCTTCCAACTTGTGTGTAGGTCCTGAACTATTAGATGCTTTACGTAAGGATAAATGGCCTGTAGTCGAATATCCTGGCTATGGCTATGTCCCGTGAATGCAAGAAAAGACCAGCCCGAATGGACTGGTCTTCTTTTTACTTTTCTTTTTTGGGAGTCTTGTAGCTATTCGGTTGCTTCAGGCCACGCTGCTCCATGACCTCACGCAGACGGTCCAGGTAATCCGTTATGATCCCGTCTACGCCATCGTTGATCAGCTTGTTCATCGTAGGTGCATCATTCTCGTCGGTGACTTTGCCGTTTTGTGGAGAGCCATGCACAGGAGAGATCGCGTCTGCACCGAACGAGTGTGCCGCCGCCACGAGGTCTCCTCCAAAGTCGTCAATGTCGATTCCGCCCAGCCACGGTGAAGCTCCGGTTGACCAGGCAGCAAGAATTCCGCACGGTTCGTCAGTGCCAAAGTCCAGCGTGCGCACATGGTCGAGAGTGAGGTCCTTTATGTATTTGCCAACGTACGGGTACTCAGGATCGCCAGCGAAAAGTGGGCCTGTGTCCCGGCACTTGACACCCGAAATCTTGCGGTCATGCGTAATAACAGCCTACTTGTCCTCCGTGATTTGTACATCGAGCTCGAGTGTGCTCACGCCTAATTCAAGGGCGTGGGAGAACAACACTAACGAAACACAGCATAAGGGGAGCAGTTGCTAGCATTATCTTCTTCCCAATTACTTCCTCCGCTCTCATCACATGTTTTACTTTTTCACTATAGTAGAAAGATGTAAATTTTCATTTACATAGCTGTTAAAAAACCATAAAGAAAACATAGGAACGCTTTCATACAAGTCAACGAAAGTTCATTTCTGTTTACAACTGTCGTCTAGTATCAAAAAAAGACGCCCCTTGTAGGCGTCTAGTCATCGTCATCGTTTACATATGAGAGGCATTCATAACGCCCATCGATTGAATGTGATTCTTGGTTACTTCTGTCCCACACTCATAGAGCGTAGTGTAAATTTGCTGTAGACACTCATCATAAACATCATTTTCGGTATCAAAGTGATAAGGAATCGCTACGACATGACCACGCAAGAATGTACCAAACTCATACTCAGTCCTTTGGTCAAACAAGGTTCTCAGTGCATGCACTTGCAAGTCGGTTGCTTCTATTTCAAACTCATACGTTGCGTCACCTTGGTTTTCCAAAATAGTCCCGGCTTGAACAGAAACGTAGTATCGTTTTTTTTCCATTAAAATATCAGCCTCCAGAAGCTAAGAATATACAAGGATTGAAATTAGCACAACAACTAGCAGAACGGCAAAAGCTGCAATATAAACAAGCATCCCGACATTTCCCAAAACTTTATGCTTTACTGTCGTTTGGCTTATGTTGTGATCCAATTCCTTCGATTCTTGCCTCTTTATAAAACGTATCGTCAATAATAAACCTGCTAAAAAAATAAGAGCAAAAATACCGTAGTAAATCCAGGTATTTTGGAGCATTTCACTTCCCCGCTTTCGTATATGACTGCAATTAGTTTGTGGGAGACGGTACTTTTTATTCACCATTAATTAAATTACCTATCTTCGCTCCAAAAAAATCCCTCTCCGCATTGAGAAGGATTTGCTATATTTTTCACCTGAAACTAAGCAACTGAAAGCAACCATCCGCTCAAAGCCCCCGTAACCACAACCAGCCATGGCGGCAGCTTCCAGTGCTCCAGCATGATAAACAATATAGCCGCTACCGCAAAATCCAGCGGAGCAAGAATGGTACTCGTCCAAATCGGATCGTACAGGGCTGCCAGTAAAATCCCGACGACTGCTGCATTCACACCTACCAGCATTCCCTGGATTTTCGAATTTCTTCTCAAGGCATTCCAAAATGGCAATGCGCCAATGACGAGTAAAAAGGACGGTAGAAAAATCGCAATCGTAGCCACTACTGCACCGATTCCTCCTGCAATCATTGCTCCCAGATAAGCGGCAAACGTAAACAACGGCCCCGGTACTGCTTGCGTAGCCCCGTAGCCCGTCAAAAAAGCTTCTTGCGTGATCCAGCCTGTCGGGATCACCTCCCTCGCAAGCAAAGGCAATACAACGTGACCCCCACCAAAAACAAGTGAGCCCGCACGGTAAAAGCTCTCAAACAAAGCTAGCAAGGAAAAGCCTATACTCTCTCGGAGGATGGGCAGCACAAGCAAAAGTCCGAAGAAAACGATCCAGCAGGCAATCGCTAGTGCACGACTGATCGGCACACGAAATTCAGGAAGATCCAAAACTTTTTGTTGCCGGAAGATAAGCAACCCTGCTATTCCTGCTAGAATCATGACTGTGACCTGACTCCATGCAGAATGCCACAACAGCGTGATGGTAGCAGCGCTGATCGCAATCGTCACCCGTGTTCGATCCGAGGCAAGCTTTTGTCCCATCCCCCATACGGCATGAGCAACAATCGCGACAGCTACTAATTTGAGACCGTGAATCCAAGAAGCACTGCCACTGTCCACTCCTTGTAAAGTGAACGCAAAGATCAGGAGGGCCAATACCGAAGGCAGAGTGAAGCCGATCCATGCTGCAACCCCTCCCCACAATCCGGCTCGCATGATTCCGATTCCGATCCCTATCTGGCTGCTTGCGGGACCAGGGAGGAACTGACAAAGCGCAACCAAATCCGCGTAGCTTTGCTCATCCATCCATTTTCTTCGACGAATGTATTCGTTGTGAAAATACCCGAGATGCGCGATGGGACCGCCGAATGAAGTCAATCCCAGCTTGGTAGAAACGAGCAAAACTTCACGCACAGCTTCCCATCTACTTATTTGGTGCCCGGTTTCTTCTAAGAGATTATTCTTCACTGTGCTGTACCCCTCTCCGCTTTCCGCCTCATCATACATGCTATTTTATCGCGTTTCTCACCCTTTCATTGTAAAAAGATCGTGAAAAAGGCTCCGCATCGATACGGAGCCTAAACCTTGCTATTCCATTCGAAATACCGGTCCTCTCGCCACGAACGGCAGGTTACTTCCCTTCGGCAGCATGATGGCATGACTACGAGTTACTTTGATCCGATCACATTCCCCATCGGTAATGATCAAAATCGGTCCGTCCTTTGGAAAATCAGTTGCTTTCTCCAGCATGTCAATGCCCGGCTGCAGGATCGTTCCCCCGCGTCCTTTGACTTTGACGCGACCTGCAATGTCCTCGGGAGAAAGGTAGCCCGCATCATGCGCCTGCGCATCACAAAAGACCACGCGCGCATACGGAACATCTCGCGCTTCACTATAGCTCGCGATCGCCCCCAATGCTTTGCCGAGCAGTTTGGTATCCATCGAGCCGGATGTATCAATCACGACGCCAAACGTGCGTGCCAGCTGATCCGTTTCCCGAAAGCTCCAGGCAGGACGGGCAATGTCAGGTGTAGAGGACTGTCTGCGGCTTGCCCTTGCATACGTGCGGCTCTTTTCCAACGGCGGAAAATGCTCGTCAAACCAACGAGCAAGCTGAACATCCCACGGAATAGGCGGTTGCCCCAAGGCGCGAATCTCTTCTACCAAGCCCGCAGGCAAAAGCCCTCTCCCTTTCTCCTGATGGTAAATCAAGCCTTGCGACATCGCATTGCGATAAAAGTCATCCAGCGTCGTTCCCGGGCCCTTTTCCCAAAAACGCGGATCGTCGCCATCCAGAATATCGCCCATGCCGATTCCTCGTAAGGTGTAGAGCTTGCGATACGTACGCATGTCTGTCACGATCCGATCGTAAATCGCCTCTGCCGAGAGTCCCTTCAAGTCTGGGTCGTACAGTCCGCCAATTTGCGGGAAACGTCCCACACCGAGTTCCATCAGCCATTGATTAATCACGTAATCGCAGCTGACATTCCAGTAATACGGGTCGCGTCCTTGGCAGCGCTCATGGTGGCGAAGCCCTGCGTGCAGTAGCTCATGTGCCATCACGAATTTGCATTCCTCTTCATCCAAGCCCGCCGCAGGATTGATGAAGATTTCGTTGGATGTGACATCAATGGCTGCCACCGAGATTTGTAGCCGTTGGCAGATCTGCGAATCCTCGATAATCGTGAAATGACTTGCTAAGGAAGCCAGCAATGGATAATGATTGATGAACCAACGTTTGGCCTTTTGTGCCTCAGACAGCTGGTTCTCTTCATTCCCGAGAGCATCGGAATAGCCGCCCGCTACGCTGACAGCACTTTGCACCGCTTGCGACAGCCCGATTCCCAAGAGCCGCTCCCACTTCACATCTCGATTGTAGGTGTACCGGACATATTTATCCGAGAAAAGCATATCTGCCTGTTTTTCCCCGCCCGTTCCATACAGCTTCAAATGCTCTGGCACCCCATGCATCACGAACCAGTCATACAGCTCTTCTTCGCTCTTTCCCGATTTATCCAGCTCAAAAGCCATTTCAGCAGGAGGCCTCCCCAGCTTCATATCTCTCAAAAAACGCGTAATATAACAATCACATGCGATGTTCCACAAAATCGGCTGCTCTTTTTCCACAAAATGTCCGAAGCCCAAATGCAGCAGCGCATGTGCGAGAACATAAATCCATTCCCCGACTTCGCCTCTGCGCTTCGGATGCGCGTACAAGCTGCCTTCCCGGGTCACGACTACCCAACCGTTATCTGGACATATACTTCTCTCGGAACGAGTAAAGTGCGCTCGCGAGGACAGTGGACCAAACATCGGGTGATGACTCAAAAAATGTACGGCCTGCTCGTAGTTTTGCGTCGACGGGTCGTTTTTAACTCCACGGGCCATTGGCTATTTGCCCTTCCTGTCCATGGCCAATCGCGGTAAATCACGAATGACCTCCACGACGAACCAGTCTGGCAATCCGTCCCCATCCTCGTGTCGCGCCACTATCATCTGTGCCATTTCCAGTGAGATGGACGCGAGCTCCTTCAAGAGAGCTTTCGCTCGGTGCGCAAACCGTTTATGCTGCTCCCCAACGGAGGCTTTATCCGCTGGCAGTTCTTTTTTGATTTGCGAACGGAAAGAATCGGCCAGAAAATACAGGACGTCCCGATCTTCTGGAGCCGTTGGGAAAGAAGCCTCTCCCTCCAAAATACGGTTGAGCTGGTATTTGCCCTGAATGTTCTTGTGAAAAGCCCGAAATTGAGCAGCATGCTGGGGCGTCAAGCATCCGTAGGCTAGTACCCCCACCATCTCTGTCGTCAAGTTCTCACCGAATTCGTTCAGGGCATCAGATAGCATGTGCCAGGAACGCGGAGTAGAAAACGGTTCCTCGCTCTTCGGTGGCTGCGACCACAAATAGTCCGGGCGCACCTCCAAAAATTGCAGCACGTAGGAATGGATGCCGTTGCTGTACGCCCACTTCATCCATTGTTCATACGAGACTAGCAATTGGACGTGGAACATCCGATTGATCAGAGCAGATGACATCGGTTTGACAATCGCGCTATCCTGCGCCCTGTTTCCTGCTCCAATCACAATGGACCCTTCTGGCAGATGGTAATCCCCGATCCTCCGCTCATGAATCAGACTGTAAAACGCCTTCTGCACTTCTTGCGAGCATGCATTCAATTCGTCAAGAAACAAGCAGTACGGTTCTTCTCGCGCAATTTGCGCAGGTGGGCAAAATCTGCTTTTCCCGTCTACGATCTGCGGGACACCGATAATATCCTCAGGTGCCAGTTGACTACCCAATAACGATACGCAAGTCAGGCCCACCTGCTCGGCAAACGCCTCGACGAGAGACGACTTGCCGATTCCCGGTGCGCCCCAAATAAATACTGGACGAGCTACCGCAACATTTAGCAGCACATCCATCAGTTGATTTTGCGTGACTTGAATTCCTAGATTCATTTCATAACCTCTCTTGTTTGATTGATTTTTGCAGCAATCTACCTCTTTTCGTAATTGATTTCCATTGACTAGAGCGACCGTCACACCACAAATATTTCCTAATATTACAAGAAGATTGAATAAGGAGCAAGAAAGAAAGGCATCACCTTGTAAACCGTACCTGAATAAAAACAATGAAACCGACCACTCCCCTTATGCACAGTATCGGAATAGGATGAAAAGACATGAAGAAAGAAGGAGGACGTTTCATTTGTCACAAGCAAATATCCCCAACATTACCCCGCTCATTACTATCACACAAAGCCAAGTCGCAAACTTGCTACTCGCATCCATCGCATTAGAAGAGCTTGGGTTAAGCCATATCATTAACGCAGAGGCGGAAAAGCTTCAATATGTCCTTGGCACACTCCCAGGATTAACAGGTCCCCCTGCAACCATTAGTGATTTGCTGAACGTGAATTCTAGTGTAGTAAATACACTCAGAGAGATAACAAAGAAAGAAATTCTGCTAAACAACAAGCTAAATTCCGTATTATCAGCATCGTTTATTGCTAGTCTCACAGGACCAACGGGAGCCACTGGAGCAGATGGAGGTGGAACAGGAACAACAGGGGCTACGGGGGCGACTGGCGCTACTGGAGTAGGAATAACGGGGGCGACAGGAGTCGGCTTGACCGGGGCCACGGGGGTAACAGGCGCTACTGGCGTTACAGGAGCTACAGGAGCCCCGGGTGTAATAGGCGCGACAGGTACTGTTTCCAGTGTTTTCGGTAACTTCTGGCTATCCTCCGCTATCGATATTTCGCCAAATACGATCGTCCCGCTAAATGTATCCAATGCAGACAATTCACTTGGCTTTTTACTCGCTGGTGGGCAAGTGACCGTACCTGCAAGCGGGATCTATCTCATCAGCTATCGTGTTACTACTGCACAGGCGAGTGAAGTGTCTTTCATTATCAGAAGGAATGGCGCCAATATTACGGCCTCTGCCGGAACATCAAGCAGTGCGGATAGTGCAGGGGATGGAAATGCATTTGGCATGGTTACCTCTTTCACCCGATTAGTAGCAGGTGACATCGTAGACATATTCCGTACTGGAGGTATCGCAGACCAGTTTTTGCAAAGCTTCGCAGACGGAACGACGACGGTGACCGGCTTCCTCACTTTAGTGAAGATTGCCGACTAATCCAAACATAAATCATTTCGCCACTCGGAGCCGCAGCTACGACTCGATCCTGGCTGTCGTTGCGAGTGAAGCTCTTGCTGCGGACAAGCCTACTTCTCCTCCTTCTGTAACATTCCTTTTTTTACCACGTCACATAGGCAAAGGGGGAATAACAAAAGATGAGAAAAATCGTGAAAGTAAGTGGCATCACCATATTGGTCGCATCCTTGATTGGGTGCAGTTCGAATGGACAATTGGCGACAAGCGGTGCGGGTGAGAGCCAGCAACCAGCACCTGCCCAGAAAAGCGAGAATAAAGAATCCTTGAGCTCAAGTCCACGCAGTAGTTCAACCGCCCTGGCTGATTACGCCCTGGAAAAGACATCTCCCCCACCTACAAACGATATGTACTTCAAAGACTATGGCACCAATACTTTTGTCTCTACTGCAAAAGATCGCCTGTCTACCTTCGCCGCAGATGTGGATACTGGCTCCTACACGATCATGCGCAGTTTTGTTCAAGACGGCACTCTTCCTCCAGCGGAGGCTGTTCGGGTGGAAGAATTCATCAACTATTTTCCAGCAGCTTATCCGGCTCCCACCAATCAAACATTTGCCGTTAAAGTGGATGGCGGCCCCTCACCTTTTCAGAAAAGCAACCAATTGGTTCGAGTAGGCATCAAAGGAAAGGAAATTGCAGCCGAAGACAGAAAACCTGCAAACCTCGTCTTTGTCATTGACGTATCTGGCTCGATGAATAGGGAAAACCGATTGGAGCTGGTAAAAAGAAGTCTGAATGTCCTCGTGGATGAGCTACAACCCACGGATTCAGTAGGAATTGTCGTTTATGGATCTGAGGGACGGGTTCTTTTGCCTCCTACCTCTACTGAAAACAAAAACGCGATATTATCTGCAATCGCTGAACTCCAACCCGAAGGCTCCACCAACGCGGAAGAAGGACTGACGCTCGGCTATGAAATGGCGGCCAAATCCTTCAAGCCTGGCGCTATTAACAGGGTAATTCTGTGCTCCGACGGGGTGGCTAACGTAGGAGAAACAGGGGCCGAGGGCATATTACGTTCAATCGAGGACTATGCACGAAAAGACATTTATTTGAGCACCTTCGGCTTTGGAATGGGAAATTATAACGACGTCCTTATGGAGCAGCTTTCGAATAAAGGGGAAGGAAATTACGCCTATATCGATACTTTTTCGGAGGCGCGCCGTTTATTTAACGAGTCATTGACGGGCACCCTCCAAACAATCGCACGTGACGTAAAAATTCAGGTGGAATTCGACCCTAAGAAGGTAGACTCGTATCGCTTGATCGGCTATGAGAACCGCGATGTCCGCGACAAGGATTTTCGTAACGACAAGACAGACGCAGGTGAAATCGGTGCTGGGCACAGCGTGACGGCCCTTTACGAAGTCAAGCTTGCTTCCCCTACAAAAACAGATCTAGGGACGGTACGGGTTCGCTATCACAATACTGTTTCCCAAAAAGTAGAAGAAATTGCCGAGCCCGTGCAAGTGCAAAGCGCGCTGTCACCTGAGCTGACGTTCCTGGCTTCCGTTGCAGAGTACGCGGAAATATTGCGGGATAGCCCCTATTCGGAAAGAAACTCTCTTCCCGACGTACTCAAGCTAGCCGAATCGACAGCCACCGGTGAGGAACAGCTGGAATTTGTCAGCTTGGTCCGCGATAGTATGTCAATTATCGGGAACTAACGCTTCTTCCTTATGTCCTGCTGCTGTTCCTGTACCTCATCCAAATATAAACCATCATTCCAATCGCCGAACCGATTAGCAAAAATGTGATGCCGTAATGACGTATATAGACGACGACCTTGAGCCACTCTTTCTCAAGCGCCTGACCCAACAGTAAAAAAGTGACACTCCAAAGAAATGCGCCGGCGTAAGCAAAAATAGCGAATCGTCGAAACCCCATTGCGGAGACTCCTGCCAAATAGGCGGTAACATGACGGACGCCAGGCAAAAAATAGCCGATGAGCAACAGGTATGGACCATACTTGGCAAACAGCTTTTGGGTTGACTCTATTTTTTTCGGCGTAATATGCAAGTACGGTCCAACCTTCATAAGCAACGGCAGCCCCCACTTCCACGCGATGGCATAGCTGATCGAAATCCCTACTGCCGCTCCCAAAAAGGCGCTCAGCACCGTTAACGGCATGTGCAAAATACCGCGGGAAACCGCATAGCCAGCGTACGTCATCAGTACCTCATCGGGAATGGGGAGCCCTACAACACCAAGTGTGAGCGAAAAAAAGATGCCGACATATCCATATTTCATCAAAAAAAGATCCAGATGCTGCTCCACGGCTACCTCCAGTAATGTTGTCCTACTTCATTGTATTCTCTCCCTATTCTTTGACATTCTAGCTTTTTTACAAAAAATCAGATCAGGGCATATGGTATCCTAAAAAAAGATCTTATTTCCTTTTTCAGGTGACGACATGAACTATATGGAACAAATAACTTGTGCCCTCTCTTTTATCGAAAAACAGTTAACGGAAAAAGTCACACTCGATGAAGTGGCATCAGCCGCCGGATATTCCAAGTACCATTTTCAGCGTTTGTTTTATCACGTGACAGGAGAAACTGTCGGCCAATACATTTCGAAGAGACGCTTGACCGAGGCTGCCAAAGCGTTGTCGCTGGAACAAAAGAGCGTGACGGAGGTCGCCTTTACATACGGCTTTGATTCTCACGAAGCCTTTACTCGCGCTTTTACCAAACGCTTTGGCCTGCCTCCTTCTGCTCTTCGTCGATCTGGAAAAATGCCGAGATACATGATGCTGGAGCGCATGGAGTTACCGTATTTGGAAAATATTCAGCGGCAGTCCATTGAGCCCATTTATGTCCCGTCGCACGAAGCACTGCATCTCGTAGGCTACTCTCAAGCTACTTATTCGTTACATAATATCGTCCATTGCTGGAACCAATTGGGACAGACAATCGACATGCAGCTAAACAAAAAGCGTTATGGTGTCTTACGCTACCCCGATGCTTTTGGGCTGGAGCTGAGCTTTTCTTATTTTGCTGGGATGCAAACTCCGGAGCATGATGACACAGACGGACGGGAATCACTTACACTTCCTGCATCTAGTTATCTTGTGTTCCCTCACAAAGGACCGGTGCAAAATATCAAGCTGACGTATCAATACATTTACGGGAGCTGGATGACACACGCATCCGACCAGTTTTATGCCCGCTACGATTTTGAATACTACGATCACCGCTTTCTCGGATATGACCATCCTGATTCGCTTTGCTTCATTTATATACCCGTTCTGGCCAGAGAATAGTCGGTAGCGGTTCGCATTTTCGATCAAGTTTTCCTCGTGTTCCTGTCGTACGCTGGACGTGTGAAAAGGAGTGAATCGAATGAAAGAACTGATCGATTTGACAGCAACGGAGATGGGCACTTGGATTCGCGAGCGTAAAATAAGCGCCGAGGAAGCTACCCGGCATATCTTTAAACGAATCAACTTCCTCAATGGCAAAGTGAACGCCATTGTCGCTTCTGACGAAAAGTCTGCCATCGAAGCCGCCAAACAAGCAGACAAAGAAATAAGGGAAGGCATCTATCGCGGGCCTCTTCACGGGGTACCAATCACAATCAAAGATTCTTTTGCCACAGCAGGACTCACCACTACTACTGGTTTCACACCTCTCAAAGGCTACATTCCGCCACACGACGCGGCAGTTGTTAGCAGACTGAAGCAGGCAGGAGCCATCATCCTGGGCAAAACGAACGTCCCTCCTCTTCTGATGGACATGCAAACAGACAATGATATTTACGGTCGGACGAATAATCCATGGAATCTGGAGAGAACAACAGGCGGTAGCAGCGGTGGATCGGCAGCCGCAGTTGCTGCCGGACTTTCCTATTTGGATATTGGCAGTGACATTGGCGGTTCATTGCGTGTTCCTGCTCATTTCTGTGGCGTATTTAGCTTGAAGCCGACAGAAGGAGCCGTTCCGGCAGCTGGACACATGCCAGGCTTTGAAGGAATGTCTGATTATACATCGTCTCGTCATCTGGCCTGCTATGGGCCTGTAGCCCGTTCGATCGAAGACCTGGAAGTGGCGTTTTCCATCATTAGTGGCGGAAACGGCAACGCTGGCCTGCCTCATGGACCACAAGTCTTGACGCCTCCTCTCAAGGAACAGCCCCTGCACATTCGCTGGATGGAGGAGCTGCCCGGCTACCCGACGAGTCGAGCCATTCGCGATCAGTTGCGTCGCTTTGTCAAAATGCTGGAGCAACAAGGCATGCGCGTAGAACAAGTGACGGCACCGCCCCTGGATGTACGCAAGACTTGGGAAACATGGGGAAAAATGATCGACGCGGAGTTAAACTCTACGACGCCTTCACTTCTTCGCGGTTTGGCTCATCTCATGACGATGCCGATTTATCGCCAAATTCCCTCGGCTACCATGCTCATCCCGCTGACGTTCAAAAACTACATGCGTGTCTTAACCGTTCGGGAGCAGCTCATTCGCAGCTTCGAGAAATTTATGGCCGACTGTGACTTGTTCTTGTGTCCGGTTAGCTGCACGACAGCTTTCCCCCATTTGGCAAAATCGAGAATGTGGGGTTACAAGCCGCTTTACACCAAACCGCTGTACGTAGATGAGAACCCGCAAAACTACTGGGCCGCTACGACTTTTTATACGAGTCTGTTTAATGTCACCGGAAGTCCGGTCGTGACGATGCCGATCGGTTTTGATGAGCAAGATCTTCCTATTGGTATACAGTGTGTAGGCAAGCGATGGCGTGATAGGGAATTGCTCCAGGGAGCATCGAAATTGTATGCGACCTGCCCAGAGTGGCGGGCGCCTTCAATTTCAGTGGAGTAACATGACAAGCACGACGCATTGAAAATAAATTATTCCAGCTCAACTTGCATAAAGCCCCTTTCCTATGAAGAAAACTACCAGTGCGAACCCCATTTCTGGTATGTAGGAGGGGCTTTATGCTTCCATTATTGAAAAAGCGCCTAACACTGATCGTTTCCCTGCTTTGTGTGACACTTCACCTGTCTGGCCTGTCATTTGCAAAAGAGACCACAAACGCTCCATCTGTCCAACAGTCACTTCTCTTCCAAACGAAGCCATTTCTTCAATCGCAGGAGAGACTTGCCTACTCACTCGGCATTCAAGCATACATCTATGGCTATCCATTAGTGATGTCCGCCAAAACGATGGAAGCCATGGTCAAAAATCGAGCTCCGATCAACCAGTTTTACTATGCGGACACACTCGCTTCCCCAGCTTATCGGGATATCGTGACGCCAAACTCCGATACATTGTATATGAGCGCATGGCTGGATTTATCAGAGACGCCCGTCCGATTGACTGTCCCCGCCAATCCGCAAAACCGCTATTATACCGTGCAAATGCTGGATGCCTACACGAATACGTTTCGCAATGTCTCCAATCGTTCCACCAAACAGGAGGCCGGACAATATATCATTGCAAGCCCACAATGGAAAGGTCCTACCCCTGCCCATATACCTGTGATCTACGCCCCTACAAATACCGTCTGGCTCATTGGCCGTGTCGAGGTAAAGGGTGAAGCTGATTTACCGCAGGCTGTCTCGTTTGAAAAACAAATCGCGATTGCCCCTGTCCACCCAAAATTGCAAACAGCACATGTTCCCGAAACGCTTCCACCTGATGTATTGTCGACCCTTTCCTTTTTTCAAGTCATGACGAAATGGATCCAGAGCAATCCTCCGCCCGAATGTGATCGCGTCTTGCTCGATCAATTCACACAAGCCGGGATCGATGTCCAAAAAGGCTTTGATCCTTCCGCGCTCGGTCCAGCCAAGCTTGCGGGTCTACAGCGTGCCTTACAGGATGCCCCGTCCATCGTGCAAAATGGCTTTCCCGGCTACTCCACCTTCCGTAATGGATGGGGCTCCTTTTCCCCCATTGGCACATATGGAAACCAGTTTCTCGCCCGTTCCTTTATCGCCTATTCCGGTATTGGGGCCAATGTGCCGAGCGAGGAAGCCTATTATCGTGCATTGACAGATGGATCAGGAAAGCCACTTACGGGAGCCAAAAGCTATACGCTGCATTTTACAAAGGAACAGCTTCCCAAGACGTCAGCATTCTGGTCGATCAACGTCTATGACAACCAGTTGTTTTTAGCCAAAACAGCGGCCGATCGCGCATCAGTTCGCAGCAATACCGGAACGCTTGCGTACAATCCGGATGGCTCCCTCGATCTGTATTTGCAACAGCATCCGCCAAAAGGCAAGGAAGGCAACTGGCTCCCGCTCCCTGAAGGCGCGTTCAATCTCGTTTTGCGGGTATTTGCACCAGAGCCTGCAACCCTGGACAACCAGCACGCTTGGCCCGCTGTCATGGAAAGCAATCCAATACCATAACACATCAAAAAGGCACCGCCCCATCGAGAGCGGTGCCTTCTGTATTGAGTCTGTTACTTCTTCAAATCTTCAATGGAGTTGATCTCCATATAAGCTGGAACGGCCAATCCGAGCTTGGTTCCTTGCAGGTTCGGACCGAGGTCCTCCACGTCTTTCCCCAGCTTCTCCATGTAGTCTGCGTGCGTGGTTGGCAGCCACGCTGCTACCATCCCATCCACATCGCCATTCGATACACCTACCCACATTGGGCCAGCTTCTACTTGGCTCAGTTCTACTTTATATTTCAGCTTTTGCTCTAGTACAGTCTTCACCACATTCGTGCTGGCGATCTCAGAATCCCACGCGACGTAGGCGAGCGTCAATTTCTTGCCTTCTGCAGGCTGAATGCCTTCTACCCACTTGTTGACGGTAGCCTCATTGTTTTTCACCCATTCGGCTGCTGCCTCTTCCGGCTTTTTGCCGCTCTCGATATCGAGCATCACTTTTTCCATGTCCGCAGGTGTCCACGAAAACTTGTCGAGGAACGCATACGCGCTTGGGTGCTCCTCCTTCAGTCCTTTGCGCACGATGGTATGAATTTGCTCATCCTTACCGAAAGTGCCTTTCGGGTCATCGAGGTATTTCATCTCGAACTTGGAGAACATCCAGTGAGGCGTCCAGCCAGTCACGATAATCGGCTTTTTCTCTTTGTAGGCTTGTGTCAGAGCTGCCGTCATCGCTGCACTGGAGCCTTCCACCAGTTCCCAATCTTTCAGATCGTAGTCTTTCATGGCTTTTTCGGTCGCTTTCATCAGACCAGCACCAGGATCGATTCCGATAATTTTATGATCCACTTGTGCTCCAACGCTATTTGGTGCAGACGTACCCGTGTTACCCTCGGCAGGCTGATTTCCTTGCGGTGTTCCCGCGTTTGAACATCCTGCCATCACCATACTGAGTCCGAGTGCGACTGCCAGCCCTTTCAAGGTGCCTTTTTTCATTTTCATGAAAACCCCTCCTACGCGTTTTTTCTCTTTCCAACACTTTGCGTGAGACGATCCAGCAGAATCGCTAAAATAACGATGGCCAGGCCCGCCTCAAAACCTTCACCGATCTTGATCTGTGTTACAGCACGATACACGTCTGCCCCCAAGCCTTTCGCCCCAATCATGGAGGCAATCACGACCATGGACAGCGCGAGCATAATGCTCTGGTTAATCCCTGCCATCATGGTCGTCTTAGCAATCGGCAGCTGTACCTTCGTCAGTTTTTGCCAGTAGGTAGAACCGAACGCTTCCGAAGCCTCGATCAGATCGGCAGGAACTTGACGAATTCCCAGGTTGGTCAGACGGATCGTCGGTGGCATCGCAAAAATGACAGAAGCGATAACCCCCGGTACTTTACCAAGCCCGAAGAAAAAGATGGCGGGAATCAAGTACACAAACGCCGGCATCGTCTGCATGAAATCAAGCAGCGGTGTGACGATCTTTTGCACAGAATCATTCTTCGCGCACCAGATACCGACGGGAATCCCGATAATCACCGAGATCAACCCTGCCGTCAATACCAGCGCAAGTGTTTCCATTGAATGCTCCCAATAACCCAGATTCTGAATCAGAAGAAGTCCAATGAAGGTAAAAAGAGCAATTGCCACTTTGCCAGCGCGATACGCCAGCAGCGTAAACAAGATGATCAGGGCCCAAAACGGAATTCCTGTTAGAATCCACGATAACAAGTCAACGGTTCCACCGATTCCAGCTGATATGAAGTCGAACAAGAAGCCCAAATGCTCTTCCAGTCCATCTACAATTGTCTCTATCCAACTGTCGAGCGGCAGCTTCGGAAATAGTTGGCTTTGACTCATGATGGATTCACCTGCCCCTCTTCATTCGTTGGCTCTGGAACTTGTTGATTAACTTTTCCTGCCAATCCACCCAAGACGGCTCCTTTTACAATCACACCCAAGAGACGATTTTGTTCCCCTGTAACCGCTACGGGAATATCTGAAAACGCAACAAGGTCAAACATCTCATTGAGAAGCGTCTGCGGTCCGACAGTCGGTACCTCGGTTCGCAGTACGGATTCCAGCGACTGTCCTGCTTCCTTGGCTCCGTTTACCGCGTCTGCCGTCAGCACACCCAGCAATGTTTTTCGTTTATCCACCACGTACAGACTGGAGACACCGCGCTCCCGCATCATTTGCAATGCGACGCGAGGCCCTCTGTCCAGTGTGATCGTCTCTGCCCGCTTCATGACTTTTTCAGCGGATAACACCTTGGAACGATCCACATCCTCTACGAAGCGTTCTACGTATTCGTTTGCTGGATTAGTCATGATTTCTTCCGGCGAGCCGATCTGCACGATCGCACCGTCTTTCATCAGAGCGATTCGATCCCCGATCTTCAATGCTTCGTCCAGATCATGCGTAATGAAAATAATGGTCTTCTGCATGGTACTTTGCAGTTCCAACAATTCATCCTGCATGTCCTTGCGAATCAACGGGTCCAAGGCACTAAATGCCTCATCCATCAACAGCACATCGGGTTCATTCGCGAGTGCACGAGCCAGACCAACACGTTGCTGCATCCCGCCACTCAGCTGATCCGGGTAGCTTGCTTCCCAACCGCCGAGACCGACGAGTGCGAGTGACTTTTTCGCTTTTGCCTCACGTTCGGCTTTTGGCATCCCTTGAATCTCCAGACCGTACTCCGCATTTTCAAGCACCGTCCTGTGAGGGAACAAGGCAAACTTCTGAAATACCATACCCAGCTTCTTTCTTCTTACGTCCTGTAACTGCTCCGTGTTCATACTGACGATATCCGTACCGTCAATCAGGATTCTGCCTTCTGTCGGCTCAATCAACCGGTTCAACAATCGAACCAAGGTCGACTTCCCGCTTCCCGAAAGCCCCATGATGACGAATATCTCGCCTGCATGCACCTCAAAACTCGCTTGATTCACCCCAAGGGTAAGACCCGTCTCTTTTAAAATATCTTGCTTAGTCTTCCCCTGCTTCACCTGGGACAATGCGCGTTGGGGTTGGCGTCCAAAGATTTTGGTCAAATTCTCTACTTTGATCTTGGGCATATGGTCACCTCCAACTTTCTGCCCGAATCCGGACTGTTCTTTACCCTTACAATTGTAACCAGCCAATTTTTTTACCTCAAATTGGGTGAGCCATGATAATCGGGCATTTTCAGCGTTCAGAAAAAACTTTACGTACTTTTCTTTCTGTATTCGCAGTTTATCACGTATATACTGTACAATATCTCCATTTACTTTTTGCTTTTGGAGACGTACAATTCTAGTCAGGTTACTTTGACTAGAGGAGCTGCTTTTTTCAAAATGGATACCAATCAAGAAAAAATCCTCGAAAAAGCTCAGGAACGCGTGATTGAAACGCTTGCTCGCAACATGGATCTGTATGGAATTACCATGTCAACGGGACTGCTGTATGGCACATTGCTCTTTCAGGACAAGTCAATGACACTCGATGAGATGGGCGAAGCACTGGGCATGAGCAAAACCAGCATGAGCACTGGCGTTCGCACATTGATGGACTTAAATATGGTAGAAAAGATATGGAAAAAAGGGACACGGAAGGATCATTACGAAGTCAATCTGGATTGGTACCAGAACTTCATCGATCTCTTTTCCGTGAAGTGGCGACAAGCCTGTGAACATAATGTACACGCCTTGAAAAAGTCGCTCCTTGAGCTTCGCGCTCTCCAGCAATCCGAAGAGCTTACGGAAGAAGTCAGGGAACGTGTTGACCTTAGTATCAAGCGCATTGAAAATGGGTTGGAATATTATCTGTGGCTGTCCCGTTTAATCGACTCCTTCGAATCACATGATATCTTTCAGTTTGTACCGAAAAAGGAAAATGAATCATAAGAAGTTCGTAATCGAAAAAGACTCGTTCCTTCCAATAGGAATGAGTCTTTTTTGTGGTACAATTATCTAGAACAGTTTCACGCTCTTCTATGATGAAAGGAGTGGTCAGTTATGAAAAAGGACATGAATCGACGTTCTTATAAAGCTGTGCGTGTACCAAATAACCAAAAAGGGGAACACCAACACTAACCCCCTTTCACCTAGGAGGAAATGGATTGATTCGGAAAACAGCTCTTCTGATTATTGATGCGCAAGTAGGAATTATCGAGGGACAATTTGGTCCTGTTTATCAGCCGGCAACACTTGTCCAAACATTGAAAAAAGTGCGGGAAGACGCCTACAGCAAGGATATTCCTGTGTTGTACGTTCAGGATGATGATGTTGGAGAAGTCGGTTCAGACGACAATGCCATCCACCCTGAGATCGCACCTCTGCCATCAGAAACGGTGATTCGAAAACTAGCGACAGACTCGTTTCACGGAACAGATCTGCACGAAAAACTACAAGCACTCGGGATTAACCACCTTGTCATCATGGGGTGCAAAACCGAATATTGTATTGACAGTGCCTGCCGCAAAGCGACGACACTCGGCTATGATGTGACACTTGTCAAAGATGGACACTCTACGTCGGACAATGAAGTGCTGTCTGCGGAACAGATCATCGCCCATCACAATACATGCCTGCATGGATTAGGAAATATTGAGCCATTTATTTTGGTACGGGAATCAACGGAGGATGTCTTCGCCCCTACCCATGATTCTTACCGATAAAACGTTTTGCTGAACTTCTCGAAACCGTCTTTTCAGGCGGTTTCTTGTTTTGTCCTTGTCTTACCCACGATTCGTCCATGCTATTATGGAAGAAACGAATTTGCCGTTCGTGAAGGAGAAAATCATGTCGACTACTATCGCTATACCAAGATTGGGCGTAGGAGCTGTCATCTTAAACGACGAGAATGAGATTTTGCTGGTTTTACGAAACAGAGATCCAGAGAAGGATACGTGGAGCATTCCCGGCGGAAAAGTTGATCCCTATGAACAACTGGAGACGAGTGTCATCCGTGAAATCAAAGAAGAAGTCAATCTCGATGTCGAGATAAAGGCCCTCTTGTGCACCGCAGAAACGATCCGCCCGGAAAATGGCGAGCATTGGGTTTCGGTCATATACGAAGTCACGATCCTCAGTGGAGAAGCACGTAATTTAGAGGAAGACGGGGCGATTGGAGACATGCGCTGGTTTTCACTCGATGCACTTCCGTCGAATCTGGCTTGCTTCGCCGTACCCGCTATCGAGCATATGCAGAACCGGAACCGATCATGAAATGAAAAACGGACAGTTGCCCATGTGGCCTGTCCGTTTTTCTGAAGAAGATTACTTCCCTTTTTGGATAATCTCTTGCACTCTCCCCACTTGTCCATCCGTCAAACGAACCTTGATTCCATGTGGATGTGTACTGGAGTTCGTCAGGATATCCTTGACGATCCCACGGGTGCGCTTGCCAGTGCGTTGGTCCTGTTTCAATACAATTTCGACTTCGAGTCCTGCTACGATGTCTTTTCGGTTTTTTCCGTTCATTTTCCCTTCTCCTTTTTTCGTTCTGTGTCCCACCTATGATATAATCGACAAACAAATCCATCTCACCGGAGGAATCCATGCTTACTTTTGAAGAAAAACTAGCGATTATTGAATCTTTTCCACAACTGACTCGGAATGACGTCTCCCTGAAACGGGTTAATTTCCATTATGAGGAAAGCCTTCATGACAAAAAGACCGTGGTCTATCATCTGCATCCGAACGGCAACGGGTTTGTGTTCGTCGGCTTTGTGAAAAGCTACCAAAAGCAAAAAGACGATAAGGGCTTCATCAACATCCGTGATTTCTCGGCGGAAGAGCTGCGCACGGTTATAGAAGCATCGATCCACTCTCTCTCCCAAAAACGTGAAGAAGCGCCTAAAAACACCGCAGCAGCTGAGCAACTCGAGCAAACGTGGATCGACAAACAAAACCGCACGCTCTTGTTACAACAGGAAGACGCCCTGTGGAACGTATACCACGGAATGAATCTGGAAGCTTCCTTTGAATCGTACGTGGAAGCAGAGCAGTATCTGATTGAAGAAGGATTTTCCCTGCAACAATAAGCCCTTCCTTCTCCCTGCTACATGTACCATACCAAATTGTAGATGTTTTGATCAAACTGGCGCAAGCGAACGACTGCTTGCGCCATCCCAACACAGGGGGACGGTACGACATGATCAAGTACAGAGATACGCTTCTTACGAATATCCACAAACAGATTGAGACTTGGTACGACCAGGAGGTTTCCATCTCTCATGATGATCTCTATCGATTTCTCCATTCGTTGAAGGGGACAGCGGGGACAATTGGATTGACCGACTTGTCTGATCTGTCACAGCTTCTCTTGGAACAAATGGACGACATGCCTGCCAAGAACTGGCCGACGAGCGAATGGCGAGTGTTTTTGCATGAGTTGATCACTTTATGCTGCGAGAAGCGACCAGAACGGGACGTTTTTATCGAGAACCCCACTCTTCACCGGAAATCCCCTTGTGAGCAACAACCTTTAGTCCTCATCCTGGATGATGACGTCACTCTGCTCATGTATCTAAAAGAATATTTAGAAAAACGCAATTGGTCTGTCATCGCTACGGTCTACCCTCATAAGGCTCTCGACTATTTTCACGACATGAACCCTGACTGCTTCATTCTGGATTTGAACATCCCGGAAACGGACGGCTTCCAAGTGATGCAGACGATTAGCGAAAAAATAAAGAAGCAATACGTGCCTACGACCATTATCAGCATCGATTGCGAACGGGACACCCGTTTGAACGCCTATCGTTTGGGCGCAGATGACGTCATGTGCAAACCACTGGATATGGAAGAGCTGGTCGTACGCCTCGAACGCCAGCTTCGCCGGAAGAGCTGGATGAACAGCATCTTGTTTTTGGACGAGCTCACGGGTGTCAACAATCGCAATTCTTTTGTTGATACGTACCAACGGCTTCTTTCTGATGCCCAGCGAACCAACACCCCCTTCTCACTGGCATTTTTAGATATCGATTTTTTCAAAGGGGTCAATGATACATACGGTCATCTGATCGGCGACGAGGTGCTGACTCGTTTTGCTGCTTTCATCGGACAGAGCGCCGAAAAACATGATGTATTTTTCCGGTACGGCGGAGAGGAATTTATCCTGCTGATGCCGCGTACGACTGTACAGACAGGTAAGATGCGCCTGGAGCAGATGCTCTCTGCTTTTTGTTCGCTCACGTTCGAAGCTACTGAAGGAACGTTTTCTTTGAGCTTTTCCGGTGGAATCGTACAAGTAGATGATCCTCTTAAACCGCATACGTATTGGGTGGAAGCTGCGGACACTGCTTTGTATGCTGCCAAAAATGCAGGGCGGCGCCGGATTGAAACCGCCCAAATCACAGAGACGTATGACTCCCCTAAGGTAAAACTGAAGGTCGCCATTATTGATGACGATCCGATGATTCGCGTGATGCTTGCCGATTCCATCAAAACCAGCTTTGACGGTTGGATACACGTCAACATCCAGACTTACGAAGAAGGAGCAGCTTTCTTTTACTCCACCTGGCATCAAGGACAAGAGCCTTATCTCGTCATTTTAGACGGGATGATGCCACAGATGGATGGCCTCGAGGTTCTCCAGAAAATCCGGAATTTGCCGAATGCCAAGAAATATACGGTGATTATGCTTACAGGTCGTACAGAAGAGCAAGACATTGTCCGTGCCCTTCAGCTCGGTGCTGACGACTATATGACCAAGCCATTCCGTACACGCGAACTGGAGGCTCGCATCAAGCGACTGGTTAAGCGAATGTTGTAAGGAGGTAGTGAGATGGCAACGATTATGCTGGCCGAGGACGAAGCCGTGTTGCGCATGTTGATTGGCGACACGCTCGAAGACGAGGGACACGAGCTCGATATCGCTTGCGATGGAGAGGAAGCCCTGCAAAAAATCGGTCAAAATGAGTACGACTTGATCATTTTAGATTATATGATGCCCAAGCTAACAGGCTTTGAAGTATTGCAGCAGCTCAAGCAGATGGACGACAAAAAGGCAGTTAAGGTCCTGATCCTCTCAGCAAAAAGTCAACATGCCGAACAGGAGAAAATGCGTGCAGCTGGTGCCGATGACTTCATGCCGAAGCCCTTTAGCCCGATGGATCTTGTTCGAAAAGTGGAGGAAATGCTCGCATGACCGGGTTCTGGGCGTTTTTCAGAAAAAGTATCACTCGTCGCTTCATGGCGATGATGCTTCTCTTTCTGTCACTGATGATTGTGGGCGCTGGCATCGTTCAATATAGAAATAACAGCGCATTTACCGAATATCAGACAGCGATACAGGCAGCCAAACAAAAACAAGATTTGGTGAGAGAAATCTCTGAGCATACGAACCAAATCTTTTTTAGGGCCAGAGGTTATTACGCTTTTTTGAACCCGTATGAGTACAATGAGCTATTTCTGGAGAAAGAAAAGCTCGAACAAGCGCTGGAAGCTTTGAAAAAACTGCCGCTCAATCAAGAGGAACAAGCGCTCGTCGCTTCCATCGAGTCTTTTTTCACGAACTTTTTCGCCAATGTGTTTCCGACGACTTCGAATTATGCAAAGACCGGAGACTATGAATCCTTGCGAAAAATTTCGTCTAGTGGCTTGAATCAGTCAGTGAACAACCTGCTTCACTATGCCGTGCGTTACGAAGATGAGCATGAACAGCTATTGTACAAGAAAAACCAAACCCTTTTCCAAGAGCTGTCGGAGCAAAGCACCTGGTTCATCATGTACGTGCTGATGGTGCTCCTGATCATGATTTGGGTAACCATTCAAACCACACGCGATGTTGGCAGGCCCTTGGTTCGTTTAGCAGAGGATGCGGAGCGTTTCGCTAATGGGGATACACCCCTCTTGCAAGATTTGAACCGGGCGGATGAAATCGGTAAGCTCTCCAGCTCCCTCGACTATTTAATCAGGCAAATTCAAGCCAAAGAAGAAGTTCTCATGGCTCAAAACGAAGAGCTGCAAGCCCAGCAGGATGAACTGATGATGCAGCAAGAAGAGCTGCAAGAAGCGTTGGGCAAGATGGAGGATAATGAACGGTATTTGGAAAAGAAAAACCGCTTCATCCGCTCTTTGTCGAATACGTTGAATAAAAGCGAGCTGCTGTCTAGCATCATTCGCAATATAACCGAGGTCATGGATGCCGATAAAGGTGTCATCGTCATGCTGAACGCTGACAGGGATGCTGCTAGCTTTGGCGTTTCCCAGAACGTGCTGGAGCAACTGCGAAAAGGATTGGATGAAGGTCCGTTCATGCGAATCAAGGAAACGAGCCAGCCATATGTCCTGATCCGTGAAAGTACAGACGCTGAACGCGGCTACAAGGAGGAAATCTCTCGAACTTCCGAGCTCTACCTTCCTGTGTTCGATGCCCATCAGACAATCGTGGCATGTATCATCCTCTCCCGTATCGATCGCAAATTCACGGATCTGGAGCTACAAGTCATCATCGCACTCGCCAAGCAGATTTCCTTGGCATTCGATAAGCTCGAGATGTTTGAAGAGACGGAACGACAGCGCAAAATGACGCAGGATATGCTCGATTCTGTACAAGAAGGCATTCAGCTCATTGATCTTGGTGGAGAAACACTGCAGGTGAACCGGAATTTTAGTGAGCTCTTGTGCTACGACCATCAGCTCGCGTCGCAAGGATTTGACTTGGAACAGTTCCTTTCCTATCTACAGAGTCGAACCTCAGAGCCCGATCGGCTGATTCAATATGTCAGAGCTGTCGTTTTAGATGAAGGAGCCATTCCTTCAGGCAGCATTGTGTTTCAGATGACCGGACCGCAAGTACGCTATATTCAGCTCTATGCAGAGCCACTGTACCGGAATCAAGAGAAATGGAGCACCTTGCTCGTTTACCGTGACTTCACCACAGAATACGAGATCGACCAAATGAAATCGGATTTCGTCAGTACAGTCAGCCATGAGCTGCGTACCCCTCTCGCCAGTGTGCTCGGCTTTGCGGAGCTGCTGTTAACGAAAGAACTCAAGCCCGAACGTCAACAGCGGTACATAGCGACCATTTATCAAGAAGCGACCCGCCTGACTGCGCTAATCAACGATTTCTTGGATTTGCAGCGCATGGAATCCGGCAGACAGACGTATGAGCTAGAGAACGTTGCGATTGATCAAGTGATTCGAGATATTTTCGGACTTTATCGAGTCCAGTCCCCTCTCCATCGATTCGAACTCGATTTGCAAACGGAGCAAACTGTTGTTTATGGAGACCAAGCCAAGCTGCGTCAAATATTTATGAATCTGATCAGTAATGCCGTCAAATACTCCCCGCATGGTGGCCATGTCCGGGTGAGCTGTCGACAAGATGGGAATCGCTTGCTCGTAGTGGTCCAGGATGAAGGGCTAGGCATTCCTTCCGAAGCTATCCCTCACCTATTTACTAAATTTTATCGTGTCGATAACTCGGATCGCCGCGAGATCGGCGGTACAGGACTGGGTCTCTCTATTGTTCGGGAGATCGTGCATATGCACAATGGTGAAGTTGCCGTTACGTCCGAATCGGGCAAGGGTAGTACATTTACAGTTACCCTTCCGCTGGCTGAGCACGATTTATCCCCCGGCTATCTAGCGAGGACGGAGGAGGTAGTCACTCCAACTGGTCAATGCAATGGAAACGTTGTGATTATTGAGGACGATTTGAACTTATCCGAGTTGTTGCGTGATGAGTTGACCAGCTCTGGATTCCGTGTCAATTCCTTCTCTACGGCGACTGAGGCAGTAGTAGCAATCGAGGAGCTGCGACCGGATGCTGTCGTACTTGACCTTATCTTAAAGGACGGCGAGAGTGGTTGGAAGGTCATTGAGGAAATACGGAAAAATCCGGATTTACGGACCATTCCGATCGTGATCTCCAGTGCTTTTGAGGAAAAGAAAAAGGCATTTGATCTGGGGGCAACCGGCTATCTGATCAAGCCTTATCATCCTGATACCTTATCTAAAGCGATATTGCTGGCCATCACGAATCAAGAAGCAACGGGACAAATCTTCATTCCCGATGAACAGTAAAGCTGTACATGGACAAAAGAGGCTACGGCTATGCAAGTGCTACCTCTTTTTTTTACCTTCTAGCAATGAAAATCTTGGTATATTCATGCGCTTTCCATCACACATTAATAGAGGTTACTTTGTGCACTTTTGCCCTGCAAAGGAGGAGTTCATGTGTATTTCTCAAAAAAAGCAATCGTTCCAATCGAAGAAGAGGAAACAGATGTATGGACGTGCAGTAACGAGGGCTGTACGTGCTGGATGAGAGATAACTTTTCCTTTGATAAGAGCCCGAGCTGCCCCTTTTGCCATGCCCGTATGGTAAAAGACACGCGCATGCTGCCAGTCCTAACCAACCACAGCAGCAGGCGGAACTCTTGAGCTCTTCTTTTCTTTTTTCTTGCGGGTATTCTTCCTCTTCTCTACAATAAATTCATGACGTACGAATGTTAGAGGAGTATGCCCATGAACCGAAAAGAGATGGAAGATCAAGTGATTCAAGCCTATCAGCGCGACGAGGGTATGATGATTCTCGTTTTTGCCCAATGGTGTGTGAATCACGGTCTAGATGCACGCGAATTATACCGCCGCGCTTATCCCGCTCAAGGGGAAAATACGTTACTTACTCAAATGCTGGACAATACCGTTCCTAAAGAAGAAGCAGAGGACATTCCTGATCCGACTCTCCTTGCTGTATTGTCGATGTTTGGCAATGACGATTTGGCGTTTGTGGTCAGTGAGACCATCGATGAAATGAAAAAGAATCCGAAATAATGTATGAAAGCCATACTCGTGCAAAAGCTACGCGCGCGGGTGTGGCTTTCTTTCTTTCTTTCTTTTTCCCTTTCCAGAACTCCCCTCCCCTGTCCAAATACGAATCAAAGAAAACTTTATTATCATAAAAACCATTCACAGTTTATTGTTTGAGCGACAACGTCAGCCGACAAACGATGAAATGGAGAATATCGAAATGTATACAGATTCAAAAATCTTGAAATCTCTGTTTTACATCCAGCTCTTCTCAAGTTTTCTCGTTGTAGTCGGTCATTTCACGGCTTCTGCACTTTCTTTTACAGATCCGTTTTGGATCGTGGCCCTCAATCAGATTAGTCGCTACGGCACTGTCCTGTTGACGATCGCCACCGGTTATTTGACTGCTTATTCTTTAGAAGCCAAGAGCCCTACTGCTCGCGAGTTTTTTTCAGGGAAACTTCTGTATATTTTTGTCCCTTATTTAGTATCTGGTGTCCTGTACCATTACTTGTTGAAAAAAGGGATGCCACATACTGCCCAAGACTTTACGAACATTGTTTTAGGCAAAACGGGTGACCATCTGTACTTTGTATTTATGATTTGCCAGTATTACGTTTTTGCCTTTCTGTTTCGCCGTATGATCACCAAGCGCAACATTTTGTATGTCATTTGGATTCTGCTCGGTATTCAGTACGTGTACATCAACTTCATCCATCAGGGCTGGTTCGGGCTCACCACGCGTCATATGCTCCCGAGCTGGATTTTCACCCTGTACATGGGACATGTGTTGTATTGGTACCGTGAATCGATCCTTTCTTTTCTGCGAAACAACCGCTCCATCCTGACGCTGATGACGGGTGTTTCCACTGCGGCTGCGCTGTTTTTTGTTGTCTCAAACAAGCTGTATGTGGCTGTGCATTTGACTTTTGTCTTCGCCACGCTTCTGTCGTTTCTCGTGCTCATGGTCTTCTTTCTGGAACGTATCGATCGTTTGCACATCAAGTTTCGAAAAGGGCTGACGTATTTTATCTTCTTGTTCCACTCTGCTTTTTTGATCATGTTTAAAGATTATCTGTTTGAGAAATACGGCGAGGTCGCTTGGCTGTTTGAAAACACATGGTACTCGCTGCTGTACTTGCTCGTAATTATCGGGTGCAGTTGTCTGTTTGCGCTCATGCTGGTCTGGCTGGTAAACAAACTGGAGAGTATCTCCAAAACCATACGACAAACACGCCGGCAGCTTCACGCTAGCAAATAAACAGCTTTTTCACAAAAAAATAACCTATTCATGGTGCACGTCTGTTAACGATCGTGCCTTCATGGATAGGTCGCTTTTTGTGGTATTAGATATGCTGGCTCATCGACATCGAGCCACTTGTACATGCGTCGCAGGGCTTGAACTGCATGGAAAAATTCGTCTGCTGATCAGTAGACTCGCACGTAATCGTTCCTCCATGCCGCTCAATGATTTCTTTGCAGACGTATAAGCCAATTCCGGTACCGAGCTCCTTCGTTGTGAAAAACGGTTCAAAAATAACCGAGAGCAGGTCAGGTGGAATTGGTGATCCATTGTTGGAAACGGTAATTAAGGACCTGTCAGGCGTTTGGGACACCTCAATAACAATCTCCTTATCGCCTGTTTTTTTATGTAACGCATCCAGCGCATTGGAAATGATGTTGATAAACACCTGCTTCATCTCATCCTTGTAGCCTTTTAGTTGAAAGGTAGGATCGATACTGCATTTGATATCCACATTCACGTCAACGATATTCGGATAGAGGAAGGAAAGAATCTCATCGAACAACTCCCAAACGCTAAAAACCTCCATTTGTTTATAGACCGCTCCCTTTTTCGAGACCAGCAAAAACTGCGAAACCCGGTAATTCAATTGCCGCAGCTCATTTTCAATAATCTCTACGTAAGGGAGATTCGGATAATCTTCTTTTAACAAACGAGAGAATCCCATAATAGAAGTAAGCGGATTTCGGAATTCATGGACGAAGCTAGACGCCATTTGCCCCAGAATCGTGAGCCTGTCTTTGTGAGAACGCTCGATAAATAGCTTCTTCTCTTCCAAATCGTTGTCTTTGAGATCGGTGTATTTGAACACAGCGTGTACCAAAAAGACATCAAAGCATTCGTTTATTTTCAATAAGGCGGGCATTAAAGCGGCAGGCGTAAACGGACCTTTTTGGAGAAGATTGATAACCATTTCCCGGCCCATGCACACGTTGGAAACAAAATCGCCAATGTTGGTCTCTGCCCGGTTTCGTTCATAGGCGACCTTGTAAGCCAATTCTTTAATATCTTCGAGAGTGATTTCCGAACGAAAATATTCAATAACCATACGATACAGTGCTCGTCCATTCAGATGGATCAATCCCTTGTATTGATCACTTTCCGAAACGGCAATTCGTCGCTTGAATTCTTTCACGGTCGTTGCCTCGTGCTCGTCCAAATATACTGCCAAGTCATCCATCGGCATCTATCCCCACTCCGAATAATAGGCAAATCCCCTTCCAACCTATTATACTATCATTATTGATAATTAACTAAATATTTTTACTACTTTAACAAAAAAGAAATAGCAAAGGTAAAGGAGCTACTTGTCATCGTAGCTCCTTTTGCCTACTACGTACTAATTTTAATAATCGTCAAGGTCGCTCCAGCCCCTGTCAGAAGGGTAGCTGTTCCCAATAATCCAAACAGTTGCAGCGTGATTGTGGCTCCAGCGGTGAGAGGAGCTATGACGGTATTATTGAACGATGAAAGTGATAAGGCTGGTGCGATGATAGTCGGAGTGTATGGTGTCCCATTTATCAAGATTCTTGAACTAACCAGTAATGCAGCTGTTGTATTGATGGAATACGAAATTAAATAGTTGCCTGCCGACGGAACCGTAAATACTGTATTGGCTCCATTCACCGTAATGCCACCTGCTAACACCTGGTTGTTCGGTAGGGGGATATTCGTTCCTCCTAGGACTACTGCTATGAGAGCTCCTGTGGTATTGGCCCCAAAGGCGTTGATGTTGGTGAAGACTGTACCTGTCGCTCCGGTAGGGCCGGTGGCTCCGGTGGCTCCGGTTTCTCCGGTGGCTCCAGTGGCTCCCGTGGCTCCCGTGGCTCCCGTCGATCCCGTAGTTCCCGTGGATCCAGTTGATCCGGTCGCTCCAGTGGCACCAGTGGTTCCAGTCGTTCCAGTGACTCCGGTCGCTCCTGTTGGTCCGGTGGCTCCGGTCTCTCCTGTTGTTCCAGTCGCTCCAGTTGATCCGGTTTCTCCTGTTGTTCCGGTCTCTCCTGTTGCTCCGGTCGTTCCAGTTGTTCCGGTCTCTCCGGTCGTTCCAGTTGATCCGGTCTCTCCGGTTGATCCCGTTGTTCCCGTTGTTCCCGTTGTTCCCGTTGATCCGGTCGTTCCAGTTGCTCCGGTTGTTCCGGTCTCTCCCGTTTCTCCGGTTACTCCGGTCGCTCCCGTAGCTCCAGTCGTTCCGATTGTTCCGGTGGTTCCAGTCTCTCCTGTTACTCCGGTTGCTCCCGTTGATCCAGTCGCTCCGGTTGTTCCGGTCTCCCCAGTTGCACCAGTCGATCCCGTTGATCCGGTGGTTCCAGTCTCTCCCGTTGCTCCAGTTGATCCGGTTGCTCCTGTTGTTCCGGTGGCTCCAGTCTCTCCCGTGACACCAGTTGATCCGGTGGCTCCCGTTGCCCCGGTCTCTCCAGTTACTCCAGTGGCTCCAGTCGCTCCGGTTGCTCCGGTCTCTCCTGTTGTTCCAGTCGCTCCAGTTGATCCGGTTGATCCTGTTGTTCCTGTGGCTCCGGTCTCTCCCGTTGCTCCAGTTGATCCGGTTTCTCCTGTTGTTCCGGTCGTTCCAGTTGTTCCTGTCTCTCCTGTTGCTCCGGTCGTTCCAGTTGTTCCGGTCTCTCCGGTTGCTCCGGTCGTTCCAGTTGTTCCGGTCTCTCCGGTTGCTCCAGTCACTCCCGTTGATCCAGTCGATCCGGTTACTCCGGTTGATCCGGTTACTCCGGTTGATCCAGTCGATCCGGCTACTCCGGTTGATCCGGTTACTCCGGTTGATCCGGTCTCTCCTGTTGTTCCGGTCGTTCCGGTGACTCCTGTTGCCCCAGTCGATCCTGTTGATCCGGTTGCTCCCGTTGCTCCCGTTGCTCCGGTCGTTCCAGTTGCTCCGGTTACTCCGGTCTCTCCGGTTATTCCGGTCACTCCCGTTAATCCGGTCTCTCCTGTTGCTCCGGTGGCTCCGGTTGTTCCAGTTGCTCCGGTCTCTCCAGTCGCTCCGCTGGCTCCAGTCGTTCCGGTCTCTCCAGTCGCTCCTCTGGCTCCAGTCGTTCCGGTCTCTCCGGTTGTTCCAGTCTCTCCTGTTGATCCTGTCGATCCAGTTGCTCCGGTCTCTCCTTTTACCCCAGTAGCTCCGGTTACTCCAGCGGCTCCGGTTACTCCCGTTGCTCCGGTCTCTCCCGTTGATCCTGTCGATCCGGTTGTTCCGGTTACTCCCGTTGCTCCGGTTACTCCGGTCTCTCCGGTTGTTCCGGTTGTTCCGGTCTCTCCTGTTACTCCGGTCTCTCCCGTTGATCCTGTCGATCCAGTTGCTCCGGTTGCTCCCGTTGCCCCGGTCTCTCCTGTTGTTCCTGTTGTTCCTGTTGTTCCTGTTGTTCCTGTTTCTCCCGTAGCTCCTGTTGATCCTGTCACTCCAGTTGATCCTGTCACTCCAGTTGATCCTGTCACTCCAGTTGATCCGGTTACTCCCGTTGCCCCGGTCTCTCCTGTTGTTCCAGTCTCTCCCGTTGCTCCTGTCGATCCAGTTGATCCGGTTGATCCGGTTACTCCCGTTGCCCCAGTCTCTCCGGTGGTTCCTGGCGCTCCGGTTGTTCCTCTCACTCCGGTTGCTCCGGTTACTCCGGTTACTCCTGTTCCCCCGGCTGCTCCTAGCGCTCCGGTTGTTCCTGGCGCTCCGGTTGTCCCGGTCGCTCCTGTTGCCCCGGTAGCTCCGCGTGGTCCCCTCGGTCCACTAACTCCAGTTGCTCCCGTAGCTCCCGTAACGCCCCTCGGCCCTTTCTCTCCAGTTGCTCCGGTCGGTCCAGTTGGTCCAGTTGGCCCCGTAACCCTCCTTACCGGACATTTAGAAGCATCCAGCACTGCCTCCAGTTTCTGTTGCAAAAGCATGTCTTGCTTTGTCGCTGCTTCGAGCATGTCCCGCGCACTCTTGTTTAACGCGAGCAAATCCGAAATGGTGGCTCCTGGTCCAGATAGCCCGGGAATTGTCCCGAGTGCATACTGAATTTTTTCAGCTTCCGCATTTAAAATATGACTAAGCCCCAACTCTTCCATAGCTAAAGAAGACAACATTAAATTAAGCGCTTCGTCACGCCCTATAAGAATGGTCGGGGTGATATTCGGTATATTTGGAAATGACATGATTCTCCTCCTCTTTGAAAAGGATGTTTCCCCTCCCTCATGAGTTGTTACACAAGAAGCCGTGGCATACTGATTTCCCAATCATCTGAAAAAGTATGGGACAAAAAGAATGGCACTTACAAACAACTACGAGAAAATAGAAGGAAAAAGGAAACCGTTGCTCATTCATTAGAGGAATCAATACGAGGAGTAATCGTTATTGAATTGCTTTACCAAACCGTAAACGGGGTCTTAGTTTTCATCCATCCTCTTCCTCCAAAAAAAAGAAGCCATCCCCCTTAATCTAAAAAGGGATTCCAACAAACTGTCATGCAGCTCTTACCAGTAACGGATGGAGAATCTCCTTCTTTAATCAACGGGGATCGATTCCATTTTTGTAGAGAAGACCCGTGCAAATAACAATTTCCCAAATACAATACCTACTACCAAGAAGGAGTATAGCCATCTACTGTTCTACCGAATCCGGTTGCTCCAGTCTTGCAAAATAAGCTTCGTTGTACGCTACACTTGGATGCGTCGGGTAATACAGCTTTGCCATGTCGTGGTGAATTTTAGCCTTTCGTTGATCTCCGATCCGATCGTAGCAGTAGCATAGCTGTATATGCGGCAGCCACGTCCATGCCGATTCATCTACCTTCCCCATGGAACCTTGTGCCCGCTCCAATAATGTCGCTTGCCGGTACCAGTAAATGGCCTTCGGGAAATCCTGCTTTTCCACAAAAAAAGCCCCCATCCTGCAGCAAATCTCCGCACGCGGAAGGTCAATCGCAAATGTCCTGGTCAAAGATTGAATCTGTTTTTCAGGTTGCTTCAAGTGAGCGTAACACTCTGACTGCTTCTGACACGCCCATATCTGATCCTCGATCCAGCCCAAGCCTTCGTCCAAAAACAACTGATACTGCTCAGCCGCTTCTTCGTACCTCGCATGATCGAGCAATTCATTTGCAAAATAAAATTGGTCTCGCGGATCAAAAACTTCACCTTTTTCCTTGCGCTTTACGAAAATTTGCAAATTCCGGTCTGTATACGGCTTATTTTTTTCGTGAGTAATGGCGATTTCACTGTGCAGAATTTCCCCCGCGACAGCCAAATACTCATGGACCGCCCCATGCCAAACAAAATTACACTTCCGTCTGACGAGGCGATTTCTGCGCAAATAGTGAACGGGCTTCCCTCGCTCATCTACCATTAAGTGGTACGGCATCGAGACACTGTCGTAATCAAAATGGTCCAAGGCCTTCAGTGCTGCAAATCGTTCCCGATCCACTTCCAAAAGCACATCATCCGCATCCAGCCAAAAAATGTACGTCATCTTGGCTTGCGCAAAAGCAAAGTTACGAGCTGCTGAAAAATCGTCCACCCAGGTAAAATCAAACAATTGTGCACCATAGGTCAATGCAATTTCCTTGGTCCGATCGGTCGACCCTGTATCGACAATGATGATTTCATCTACCAAATCGTAGACTGTCGACAAGCATCGACCGAGTGATTCTTCCTCATCCCGAACGATCATGCACAAGCTAACCGTGAACATGCAGATCGCCCCCTCCCCAGAAAATCATTTTCTCAACATCCTATTTCCTACCATCCACCTTTATGTATCCGTACTTTCATAACCATCTCCTCGCACGAATATGGTGTAACAATATGTTCTGACAACACCGAAAAGAAGGTGATCATCCGAATGAGCCCTCCTCTCCTTTCACTCTGCATGATCGTCAAAGACGAAGCAGACCAGATCGAAGCATGTCTGTCCAGCGTGCATATGGTGGTGGACGAGATCATTGTTGTCGATACAGGATCAACCGATGGTACACAGGATATTTGTCGGAAATACGGAGCGAAAGTTCTGGAAATTCCTTGGGAAAACAGCTTTGCAAAAGCAAGAAACGCCGGATTGCAGGTTGCCAAGGGAGAGTGGATTTTATGGCTGGATGCGGATGAAATCGTACAGGAAGAAAAACCGGGCGTGCTTCGTCAGGCTGTGAGTGCGAGCAAAGGTGACGCCTTCTTTATGAAAATGATCCATTACACTGGTTCGCAAAAAGAGCAAGCTTCACGCCACTCCGCCTACCGATGCGGGCAAATCCGCTTATTTCGTAACAAAAAAGGGTTTCGATTTGTGCGAGACATACACGAAGTGCTTCAATGGCCGACCTCCGCTTCTAGAGATCTCGCCGTCCCTTTGCTACCTGTACATATCCACCATCTCGGATATATGGAAGATGCCGTTCAACGAAAACAAAAAGCTTTGCGCAATTTGAGGCTCTTACGTCACGAAAGGAAGCAATCCAAACAAGACCCCTGGTGTGATTACCATCTCGCAAACGAATTTTTTCGCGCTAAACAATTAGAGCATGCCTTTACACTGGTGAATCAAGCAATGAAAGGCTTTTTGACCACCAAACAACCTCCCCCGTCTATTTGCTACAAGCTGAAATTCGATATTCTTTTTCAGCATGGCAGTATGCGCGGAGCATGGCCGGGTATTGCACGAGCTATTCAAATCTACCCCAATTACGTAGACCTTCATTTTTACAAAGGCGTTTTCCTGATGGAACATGGTCTGTATGCCGAAGCGATAAAGGACTTCGAGTATTGCTTAGAGATCGGGGACAATCAGTGGGAGCATTTTAGTGAGCAAGGAATGGGGAGCTTTTACGCTTTTCACTTTTTGGGACGATGCATGGAGCGCATGGGTAAGGCACATGAATCCCTTGTCTACGATTACACAGCGAGCTCCCTACATGCTTCGCACTTCGCACAAAAGCGAGAGGTGGTGCTATGAGCGTGAAAACAAGTGTGCTAATCGGAAGTCCAGTTTGTCAGAAACCAGATGTTCTCCGGATGTTTTTGTTTTCGTTAGAAAGGCTGGCAACCTCAAACTTGACGTTGCACTATTTGTTCGTAGATGACAATAACGATCCACTCTCGAGTAAAATCCTTCATAACTTTGCAGAAAAACACACGGGACGGGTCGACATTATCCCCGCTGCTGGTAGCCTCCATCCTTACACATGCGATGAGACGACCCACTACTGGAGCGACGCACTCGTTTGGAAGGTCGCTGGATTCAAGGACGAAATGATCGCCCGCGCCAAACACCATGATTACGATGCCCTCTTCCTCATTGATTCGGATTTGCTTCTCCAGCCAACTACTTTGGAAGTTTTGCTCGCCTCTGACAAACAGATCATATCTGAAATCTTCTGGACGAGCTGGACACCAGATACCGTCCCTGTCCCTCAGGTGTGGCTCAAAGATGAATACACCCAATTCGAATGCGCACGCCATGAACAAATTTCATTAGAAGAACAATACTTGCGGAAGTACGCTTTCTACGGACAGCTCCGTGTCCCCGGCGTATATGAGGTTGGTGGTTTAGGGGCTTGCACCCTCATCCGCAGAAAAGCACTACAGGCTGGCGTCAGCTTTAAACAAATTCCAAATCTGAGCTTCTGGGGCGAGGATCGTCATTTCTGCATTCGGGCTCAGGCTTTGGGTTTGTCCCTTTTTGTGGATACACATCATCCCGCTTTTCATCTCTACCGGGAGAGTGACTTTGCGGAAGCGCGAACCTGGATGAAGCAAATCTACGGCTCCGCTCCTTTACGCGTCAAAACCACTCGCTCTCCTGTGGTCAACAATACGATCCCCCTTGGAAACTAACCCATTATATGGTATAGTCATTCCACGTCTATTTGGATGGAAAGGTACGGTAACTACGTATGCCAACAACTACTTTGTAATGGCCTAAAAAACTGGATAGTTTGCCCTTCGGAAAACGAACTGTTTTTCGCACAGGTGCAGTCTGCCCTTTTTTCCCATTACAAAGGAACGTAACGAAATCTGTAGGTGTATATCCTTACGGAGGTTCGCTATGGGGAATCTCCGTTTTTTTGTGTCCAAAAACAGGCCTGCCCTACAGGACATCCAAATAGCAGCTGCGTTCCTTTCACTTTTTACACGAGGTGAAGGACCATGCATACCATCGAGCATACGTGGGTTTTACGTGAAAATCATGAAAATCAGCCAGTGCGGCGACATTGCAGCAATTGCGGGCGAATCGTTCTCTTTTTCGATACCAACATCCGCCGCCACAACGCTAACGGCAAAAACATCTATCGCTTCGCTATCTATAAATGTGAAAAAAATCATACGTGGAACGAAAAGCTGGCCATCTACAAAGCCTTTACAGATCATCGGGAGGTGCCAGACACGGAGTTCAGTGAAGAAATCGCGCCACTCCCTACTCTCCCCTTTCATGAATACCAGGAAAAGGGCGTTCAGGAAGTGACGATTCGGATTGAGCGCGCAGAGGCTCGGTTCCGACTCGACAAGCTGCTGTCTGAACAGATAGAAGGCTGGAGTCGCAGCGAGATTGTCCGCAAGATCAAGGACGGGCAAATTCGACTGAATGAGCAGGAAACGAAACCAAGCGCTGTCTTGAGTGCGGCGGATATCATTCAGATTATGATTGAATAAAAGTATGTATGGAAAAGTCGCAGACAATATCTGCGGCTTTTTCTTTTATTTCTTTAATACGACCGCTTTTCTCGGCTCGTCCCACTCCACTTGCAACCCAAGTAAGGCAGCCAGCTCTCTTGTTTTTGCAAAAGTAGTTCCCTGATCGTTTACATAGGAGACTTCCTGTCCGTTCACGGTCACTTTTTGCGTGGAAGGCTCCCATTCCACTGCTCCACCGACTGCCTCCGCAATCATTCGGATGGGTACATACGAAACATCATCGATTAATTTTCCTGTGGAAGTAAGTGTTAGTTCAACTACACACTTATCCACATCAGGCTGTGGTTTTTGTGGATAAGCTGTGAGAAACCTGTGGACATCCTGTTGAAACTTTGCCCATGAGTCCTTCGCTGACATTCCCGTATATGTTTGAGCGGTCGTATTGACGACAAAAAAGGCCGGGCAGTTTTTCCCCGTAATGTCGTAATGACGCCACAGGTGCTCGACTCCCCAGCCATGTCGTTTCAAGATATCCGCGGTCAGTGCCACTGTTTGCTCGTACATTTTCTCAAAGCTTCCATCTGCATTGACGCACATTTCAATCCCAATCGTGCAGTTGTTCGGGTAGTTGCTCAATTTGGTCAAGGCGACCTGTGAATAAGTTTTCGCCCCGACGTGGTAGCCCATCTCGTCCTCGGGGAGACAGCGAACAATTTCTTTGTCATCCACGATGTAGTGTGCGCTCGCTACTGTCGTTGGTCTGTTGAAGTAGTTTCGGTTTGCGACAGCATTTGCACCGCTGCCCTCGTTGGCCGTCCAGTGGATGACGACTCCTTTTGGGACGATCTTCTTTTTGGGACGGGAATTTACGTTGGTCAGAAGCATCTCGGTGATTTTCATTGTTTATTAGGACTCCTTTCGTTTGGCTCGCTCAGCCTTTGCTTTGATTTCGGCGCTGACTAATTTCTCGACGGATTTGGGCATCGGCCAGCCTGCTCGGTGGGCATTGGCGGTAAGGCTTGTCCAGGTGTGGTAGATGAGGCCGAAGGTGACGCCGTAGAACAAGAAGCCAGGGGTGCCCATGACGCGGTCTAGGAGATTGGCTACGGCTGGTAGGGCCATGAGGAATAAGGTGCGGGGAATTCGGGATAGGCCGTAGTCGGATGAGTAGGATTGGTCTTTTTTGGCGGCGGAGATGCCTGTGATCCAGTCGAGGACGATCATGAAGAAGAGGACGATCAGGATGTCTTGGCGGTTCGTGCCGTATAGATAGTGAAAGGCGGGCGACACGATGGCACCAGCTGTTGTCGCCCAAGCGTTTGCTGGGGTTGCGATGCTTTCTAGGCTGTGTAGGGATTTCATAAGTTCGTACCTCCTCGCCCCCTTGGGGGAACAAAAATAGCCCCGCTAGGTACGGGGCTGACTCAAATTCTCTGTGTTTGAAATAGTAGTAGCTTAAAAGTCTTGGTTGGTAATTTGCTTGAATTCCTTTGGAGAGATTTCTCCAAAAGGATTGGATGTAGTCTTTACAGCAAGTCGCAGCTTATCTGCTGTGATCCACTTCATGTTAAATGCCAACTCCCAAAATGCCATCACTTAGCACCTCCTTTTAATTGGATGAGCTCAAGCTTAACTTGGGCTAGCTGTTCGCCCATTGTTTGGATTAACGCATCCTTTTGGATGTTGCTAATTTTGAGTGTGGAAAGCTCCTGTCCCATTGTCATAACTGGATCTGTTTGTTGCTGTTCTCTAATCACTGAGATAGCCTCTTTATTTTGCATCTTCATTAATCGAACGCACCCCCATAACCATTTACAAGTACACGTTCCCTAGCTGTTCCTTTGTTGATTGTCACCCATAGATTAATAGCCCATTCGGGAGCTGTTTTATTCTTATTGGTGAACAAATAGCCTCGGTTGACCTTTACCGCATTTGTGCAGTCTTCCCATGTCGGCACATCATCTAAGTAGTTGTTGCAGACTTTCACACTCTCAATTGACGAGCCTTCTGGCAAGTATCTTTCAAGTGTCACCAGGACACGCAAGGGCATACCGTCCAATGTGAAGTCTGCTTTCATATCTGGATTTCCGTACTCTAGCAAAAATTCGATATGCGTCTCTGTTCGGGTGAATGTGTAAATCCGTTCGGATGAGATTCCCGCGCTGTCCGTGGCAACGATCTTGATTTGATGCTGTACATCCAAATCCAATCGAATCCAAGCGTCATGGCTAATTTCAACTGTGTATTGCTGTCCGGCTACGCCCGCAAACGACCTGATTTGCTTGCCGTTCAGATATTCGGTAAAAGTGAAAGTGTTGGCCTCTGGATCGGTGGCTGAATAGTTCACTGTTGGAATTTGCATGAACGCGCCGAGGTCTTGATCTGTTCCGCTTATGACTGGCGGCATGTTGTACTTAACTGTATACGTGCGTTGCGCTGTTGCATACAGGTTGTTCGTTTGGTCGAAAACTTGTATAGTCGCGGCGTTAACTTTGTTTTCTTGCAGGATTGGCGATACCGCTGTGTTTCCGTCGAACATCTGTTTGTTTCTGTATGTGTATGTCTTGGTGAATGCCTTAGGTGTTACTCCGTCAGAGATGAATGTGTCTAATGGGAATGCCCCGGCTCCAAAAACTCCACTAATTACAATTACAGCTCCGACAGATGCGCTTTTTGCAGAACCAGTGAATGTGTACGTTTGACCTTCGATCAACTCTACACCATTATTTGGAGATGTTAGTGTAACCTCTGGCGGATCAGCTACTTTCCATGTACCCAAGAACGAAACTGTTTGCGCGTTGTTTGTTGGGTTTGTTCTTCTGAAAGCCAGTGGAGGTACAGTGAATTTCGTTTTGAAATTTTGTTCTCTTAGAACGGATAATCGGTTGCTGTTCGGAACGGTAAGTTCTGACGACACTGTTTTTGAGGCGGGGAACGTAACGAATCCATCCGTTGACGATGTAAGGAACAACGTATTTCCGTTTGCGACATATGCATAAACCACGCTGTCGTTATCTACAGCCATCTGAACATCCGTACATACGCCCAAATCAACGTGAGCTTGCCAGCTAACGCCGTGATTAGACGAACGCGCGAACCTAGCTTTGACGGCGCCAGAAACCGTTTGTGCAACGAATATATTTACGTATCCATTAGGTGTGTATCGCGCAAACAGACTAGTGATCTCTGATGCTCCTAGCTCTGTAGTTCTAAACTGCCATGTGTTGTTTGTCAAGTCGTAATGCGCGGCTCCTACTTGTGTTCCGCTTCCGGTCATGGACTTGTAAAGTATGAACTCGTTATTCCCATCCGCAGAAACGTCGTGACTAACACCCATAAAGTTGGTGGTAGATACGTTTGCCATGCTCATTAGCACTGATTTTCGATTAGCTGGAGTGAGGTGCCCTTGAACATCCAGCATAACTTGTCCTCTAACAATGTTGTACGAGTTAGGGTACGACGGAACCTTAGCAGACACAACGTAAGAAATGGAATTTCCTGTATATGCGTTGAAAACTAAACTTAACCTTTCTGCTGACACAACAGTCTCAACTTGCAACGGAGTCTTTGTTATAGGCGCGTTCGGCATCGGTTTCGTGACGTCAAGTGATAATATAGACACGTTCGATGCGGTAGGCTGATAAAGAAGATACAACATGTTGCCGTTGGAAGCTATCGACCAACCAGGAGAAGGTGATGTTGCCGTTGCTGTCAAGTCACCAGAGAAGTCCCACTTCTTGCCTCCGTCCTTGCTCAAGAGGATAGATAGCGTTGTTCCAGCCGCATTCACTACAACCTGCCCAAGCCACCCATTTGCGAATCTAACAATAGGCGATGACGATGTGTTGTAGAAACTCCCGCTGGTAACTTCCGTCGGAACTGTGATAACTCCGTTTTTTTGTTTCACTTCGAACGGAGCGGAACTGATCCAAACAGACGGAGCTCCTTTGTCGTCGACAGTGCGCACGCGAATCTTTGAGCCATTTGTATCTAACATAGGTCTGCACATATAGCTTGCTGGTGAAGCATTGGCATCGACTATATTTGTATATTCTTGTGTCGCTGGATTAAGTTGCTCTATTTGAGTTTTTACAGCCCCTCCTTCTGGGTCTGTTCCCGGCGTGAAGCTGACTTTGATCGTGTCGCCAACAAAGTATGAAGTTTTATCAACCGCAATGTTAGTCGGTGGTGTTGGTGGTTCGTTGACGATTGGATTAAGGACAAGTGCTGTTGTTACTCCTGCCGTCGAAGGAGAAAAGTTGGTTGTCATTTGTGCAGACAAGACCGTCTCTTTGGCGAACAGACTCTTCGATCTGTGCGTCTGCAACGTTCCCGGAACGCTAAAATTGAAGTCTGTGTTGAACACAAATGGAGTTGTGTATTCGTTCGTTTGTGTAGCGAGCAAGTTGATGTTAACTAGCAACGAACCTATTTCCGTAGGCGTGATATCTCCGGGTGCAATGTACGAATTGAACATTTCGTAGGAATTGCTCTTTACCATGCCTATACTTTTTACATTGCGATAAGCTGACATTGATCCGTACCAAGAAACTCCGGAAAACGATTTGAATGTCGCGTTTCCTGATAATATCTCGTCGTTAGTGAGTCTTTTGTAGAAAAGTCCCATTCTACCGTTGTTCTTCACTTCTGTTATCGTAGCCCATCCATCAGGCGGAGTAATTGTGTATGTCGGAGACTCTGAGTTGTGCTTGAGAGCCGCGAACGCAATATCTCCAACTTGCACCCCGGTTGGAAATGGCAACAAGAAATCAGATACCGCAGAAAGGCTTTTTGAACTTCCAGCAACAAAATACACATCATTCCTGATAGACGGCATGTTGTACGTGATTGTCAAATACGGTCTTGGTGAAATTGTTCCATGTTCTTTTGAAGCGAATACGAAGTAAGCGGATTCTGATTCGTTCTTGTTCATTAGCATAAGCCCGTAGTTAGGAATCTCTGCGCTTACCCACTTTTGAACAAGCATGGAGATGTCAAGAGACATTGTGCTAAATTGGTGGTTGTTTACAAACGACAATCTCGTATTAGACAAAGCTGGTTGAGTGTTATACGTTACTGTTTCTAGCCACTTTTCTGCCGGAGCAACAACGTCTAAGTTCGTCAACCCTCCCAGACTATCTGTTCTTGTCAGCGTTAGGACTGCCGACATAACAACGGCGCCTCTCGGTATTAAACCGAGATCGAACATCAGGTATGCTCTATTTACTTGACCGCCACCTATCAAACCGAACGCAAGTGTGGTGGTTCCTCCACTATTTGATCCGGGTGATGCTGATGTAACCCCTCCGTCATACGCTAATCCATTTGTATAATCTAACTTAATCGTAGGCATCTTTATCCTCCTATCGTTCTATTACTACGATGGTGTGTCTCATGATCGTGTCTGATGGAACAGGGACATATGTGTTATTGGTGCTGGCTCTTCCGCAAATGTCCGTTCTTGCGCCTCAATTCTTGTTTCTACTATCTAAACCTCCAACCGGCTCTGAGCTTCGTTATAGTAGCCCCGAATCACCCTGATAAAACTGATAGTAGACAGGTCATCGTTGAAATTGTTGTGTACGAATCCGTCCGGCAATGTAGATTCGATTGTATTCACTCGCACTTTCAGGTTCGAGACATCCGCTTTCAACACTGCCAGCTCCGCATGGGCATCTGCAATGCCCTGCTCCCAACGATTAATGTCCACCTCAGTGACCGGATCATCGTGTTTCCAGTCCGTTTTCGCTACATAGGACACTTACACCCCTCCTCTCGCTTCGATAACAAAGGTCAGGTTTACGAACTGCGCCCCGTTCATTTCAATGTTTCCTGTCTTCTCAGCAACGACCGCTCCAGTTCTGGTCCTCAACTTTGCGCTCGTGATTACTGGCACGCTGGCGACATGTTGGGCAGATACTTGTAATGCAATTCCGTCTTTTATGCCTGCAATCGGATGCGAAGAAATCTCCACAGCTTGTACAGGCACTGAAACTGTGCCGTTTATCAAAATATCGCCGCCCGACACCCTAGCCAGCAAGTCATTCCGGACGGTTTGAAGATAGCTTGGCAGGATCATTTCACGACCTCCTCGTAACGCTTGATTGGTGTCATCCCTACACGAAATTCACTGACCTTGTGGTACTCCTTAATCCCAACCACTAAGACATCTCGCAGCACGATCTTCTCCGACACAACAGGTTCAAAAGCAACTCCATTACAATGAACTGGCCTGATTCTCTCAACAGCTTGAACAGCATTCTTTGTATCAAATCGGTCCTCAATCGAGTAGACGTACCGAATGACCTTCTTTCCGAAATCTTCGACCATCTGGACATGCTTGAATGATGAGGAACTCAAACCAATCGCCCGCAGCACGCTGGGAGTAAAACCAAGATATGACCAATGTTTTTGCTGGATATTCTTTCGCCGTTCCTCAACACTCAGCAATTGCTTTCTCCCGAAATAAATCCAATCCCAGACATCCAACCCCCAGGTAGCTGACCATGGGCTAAACTGCTGTAGGATGTCCTCACGCTGCAAATCGAAAGCATCTACAACTGTCCCTGCACCTTCAAAGTGAAATTCCGCCACTTCATTCTCGTACCATTGCGGCGGCAGCATCTGCCGATAGCGTTCTGGAATCATGTTGTCACCGCCATGGTTAGAGTCGATACAGAGTCAGCAGGCACCGTCAAATTCAATTCCGCGCCGTTTAAGGTGTAGCCAGTGAAATCTATTACCCCATCCACGAAAAAGAGCGCCCCGATCTGCTGGTACACGATCTGAGAACGCCCTTTAAGGTAGGTTTTGATTTGTGCAGTAATTTGGTCTTTGACCTTCTCGATTTCCGCATCTGGTCGCAAAGCCAGTTTTACAGCGATAGTCACCGGATAAACGTTCGCTGGCAGTACCTGCAAGTCGTGCAAGGCCCTTCGTTTGTCTTCCAGTTTTGTTCGTACACTCGTAGCCAGTTCCTGCCCTGCAGGATTGCCTGTCAGGTCTGTGATATACACATCAATAGATAGGTCATGTCGTGCCTTCTCGATGGCAACGGCTCCGCCTACCCCGTCAACATTTCGTGCCCACCGCTCGTAATCTTGGCGTCTGCCGTCTCCCTCTTCTGTCCGAGCTCGGTCAATGAGGCGTTGTCGGTAGGCGTCGTCGGTCTCCCCCTCATTGCGAGATAAACCGAAGAATACGCCTGTTGCATCCAGAAATTCTCCGTCTGCCCAGGGTAGAAACCGCTGAAGAAAGCCGTACTCAAATAACTGCTGCTGATCGCTGATTTCCTCTGCGATCGGATAGCCGAGGTCATAAAAGATTTCTCCCTCTTCCGTCGCTGGTGGCGTCTCTCCACGCTTTTGTGCGATCATTGCCATCCGATTCGCCATCCGCTGATAAATCTGATCCGGGGTTTCCCTGAGAATCGGCATTTCTGGTTTGTCTAACGTTGCCATGTATTCACCTCCGTCCTAGTTGTTCCTCTCGTGCCCTCCATTTCGAGCGAAAAAATGACCCGGTTGTTCTCAAACCGAATGTCTACCACTTCCGCACGCTCAACTTCACTGTGAGCCTCTAGCGCCTCTTGTGCTTGCGTCTTAATCGCTGGCAATGAAATGCCCGAGCGCATCCTTCCTGTCTCATATAGGAAGTCTACTCCGTACCTTTCCGAGTAGATCCCGTACCGGAAACGACGCGTATTCAGGATTTTCTTTGCTGTCTCTTCCAGGTACTCCTCATAGGTAGTCGTCCGTAAATAGCGACCATCTGGCCCTTGCTGCAATTGTTTTGTAGTCCAGTCGAATTTGTATGTCCATGGATTCGGGTTATCTGTAGATTGAACCAGTTGTGTTTCGTCTCCGTTCAGCTCTGGAAACATTACTCCACCACCCCAAGCAGGAGGTATTGTTCGTTGTTGCATCGCAGCAGGGCTACTTTTTTGCCCACATCTTCTGGCTTTAATTGGGCAGAACGCAATGCCGACAGCTCATACGGTTCCAAGGGTGTCGGGTCCTCGTCGAGCTTTACAGACAAGGGTGAAAGTGACAAAAGCTTGCCGAACTCCCCTTGGGTATTCTCGATGCCGTCCTGTGCGTGCCCTCGCAGTTTTGCGATAACCGAATGCATCCCTTACGTCCTCCTTTCCAATTGGAGATCCATTGTGTACTGACCGCCCTGCCAGCGCGCTTGGCAGCTGGTGACGATCCAATCCGTGATGGTTTTATTGTCTTTCTCCATGATTTTGATGAGCCAGCCTGCACGTAACCTAGCGGCATTTTCATCCTCGTGCCTGACCGAAATGGAACGTGTCTTGGGGATTTTGGACAACTCTGCGAGCTGCTTGGCTGCCAATCCAGCTACGTTTTTGTCTTCACCTGCGTCGATGATTTTTTGCATGCGCCCGAGTTGTTTGACCAAGCTATCATTAGATTTCGTTGCACTACTTACCACTCGATCATCCCGGTAGCGTTCTACTGTCACGACGGTGTATACATCCTCGATACTCTCACCCGTCGAGCTGCTTGTGAGCAAGCTCGCTTTGAACATCGGGATGATGCTGTTTTTCCCCTCGGGGAGTACCGTCAGCTTGTCACGCTGGTATTGCACGAAATAGCGGGTGCCTGTCTTTTCATAAGCTTGCTCGGTCAGCGAAGTAAAGAGAGACGTATATGATTGGGACGAGATTCTCTCCTTGACCGTAAAACCGAACGCCGGGCAGCTAAAATGGATACCTGCCGACTTGATGATTCGTGCAAGCTCTGTCCCTGCGTCCCCGTCCAGCTTGAGTCTGGAAACTTCGTTTTTTTGCAAATACCAGCCAAGCTCGTATGCTGTGGCGGATAGATCGCCTGTCCGGTCATCCCGGTCAAAACGAACGAGCGGACCATGGAAAAGCTGCTGAGACTCTTTTAGCTCTGTCCCCGAAAAGAGCATCAAAAAACCCGCCGATTGTAGCGGCGGGCCTTCCTTGATTCTCACATCACAATTTTGAGCGATTTGCCCCCTGGCCGAGGACCAGGACAACTCGGTAATGGCTGGGGTCAGGTCATAGCGGGTCTGTTCTTTTCCGTAAATGACTTTCATTTCGTCTGCCCTCCGTTACATTCTGTTTTCTCTTTCTAGCTTTTCGTGAATCTCTCTTTTCCTGTCTTCCAATTTTTTGCTGTCTATCCGTGGGGCCGCTTGCTGTTTCCGTGTCTTCTTTGCTACCTTCCCGCTCGTATTCGGACGAGCTGACTGCTGTCGTGTGATGACTGCACCTGGGGATAGAAGTTGCGTCTGATTGCTCCACGTAATGAATTCGTCTTTGACAAACAGCGGAAGATCAATTGAGCCGTGAAAATCTACGTTTTTCCCAAGAAATTTGCCGTCGCATGGCCCAATGAGCACATTCCAAGCCAGATCAAGCTCATCTATAGTCAAAAGTGCTTCTGAGCCCGTTAAACGATCCAAGCCAGCAAGCCACTGTCTGGGCCCTTGATAGCCCTGCACCTCGACGTAGGGAGCTGTACTGTCTCCAGGTAAAATGAAGTCAAAGGAAATGGATTTTGGGCGTCTAGAAGAGATGCGGTTGCCGGACAATAACGTTATCGAAGTCGTGCTTTCGATGTCGTTGCCATAGCCGCGAAACTGGATTTCCGCAGGTGTGACGGGAAATGTCAGCCTATATTTTCCTTGTAGACGGATCATGTCGTTACTCCTCCCCTCGTCTCTATTGCATCGAGCAGCGAGCGTTCGATGATGTCTTTTATCCTCTGCGCGACAGATGGATCGCTGAGCATTTTTAACATGGTCGGGATATCCTGTAGTACGCCTTGTACGTGTAATGGGACTGAAATTTGCGGAATGGTGATGGAGACGGGCTGTTTTGGCATACTGCTGACAGGTGAACGATTTGGCATCGAAGCGACTGCTGGGATTAAGGGCTGTATACTAACCGGTTGTGGAGGAGACGTATCCTGCCACCATGATTTGATCCAATCGTATAGAGCTCCACCTGCCATTGATCCACCGATATTGCCACCGACACCACCAGCCAAACCGCCGACGAATGTACCAACGCCAGGGGTAACGAGTGAACCAGCGGCTAATCCGACTGTCGCTCCCAATCTAGCTCCAGCCCAGCCTCCGAGGGATTCCGCCCCCAAACGAGCTGCAGCATCAAGCTTGTTCTCCGATGTGAATACTTCTGCGAGGCTTTCGATGATTCCGAGTTTGGGTACCTTTTTCATCCCAGCTTTCATTTTGTCGATGGGCAATTTATTGAATTGTTCCATGAACTTGTCTTTGAGTTTACTCGGGTGCAATTCTCCAAGCTTATTCATGAACCCATCCTTGAGTTTGTCTAGTGACAAGCTATTAAACTGCTCCATAAGCTTGTCTTTACTCAACCACAATCCCCCAAGCCCAAGGCCCAACATGATCTTACCTGTCCGTCCACCTTTGAGCTTCCCTAAAGGAAAGCGTTTCATGAGCTGGTCTTTTAACTGATCTGCTAACTGGTCTATGACCTCACTCGTACGTCGTTTCCTTGGAGTATTCTTGTTACGTCTATTTTTTGAAGAAGAACCTGATTTACGGTTTCGGTTATTACGGTTATTACCCTGACAACAGCAACAGCAGGAGTCTTTTCCGCCAGTCGCTTCTTGAGGAAACTTTTCAATGGTTGTCCGAAGATCTCTGAACTTTTTCAGTTGAGATGTCGTATGAATGTTCAGAGCACTACCAAGGAGTAGTAATCCTCCGGCAAAAATCGCAGTACCTTTTATCGACTCGTCCAAAGAGTTGAATGAGCTCATTACTCCTTCAGCTGCTTTCGAAATCTCCGTATTTATCCCAGACATTTGTTCTGTGTACAGAGTCGCGATCTCCATGGCCTCGTTTCTCGCCATAGCTTGTGCCTGCCCAGGTTTGAAATAAACATCGTTCTGTGCAGACAGCTTATGTGCATTCACCGCTTCATTCCCGACTTTATATTCGTTTTGTTTTTCATATTCTGGTACAAAAACCCCTGTAGTTATATCCTTTACTTCTTTCAGACCTTTCGACAACTCATCTCCAGTATCGCCTGTCAACCCAGCGAATGCCTCTCGTTGTGTTGTCTCATCTTTTATGGAAGAAAAAGTCGTTATGAGTTTTGCGAGGGCGATATTAATTGTTTCTTTCTCCCCCGATGCGAAATCTCGATTCAGCTTTGCTATATCTTGGGCGGCCTTGGCCTTTGCATCCTTCTTATTTTGAGCCTTGTAATGCTTCTCAAGGATTACGGCGAGATCACCATTATCCGACATCTTCTCTGCATTCTCATACAACGCACCATACGTTTTAAAATCATTCAAAAGCTTTCCTATTGAGACATAAGTAGCGGCCATTTTTTCAGGCGTATTCAGCAATTTGCCATTCTGAAGGTTGAAGTGAGCCATGGATTCCACAAATTTTCCGGTCGCGGCTCCCCCTCCCTTATTGCTTAAATACTGAACGGCATTTGACTGTCTAACAGTACTATCATGACCAGTAGAAAACTCAATAGAACTCATCATTTTCATGATCTCATCTTCCGTAAACCTCGTCGTGTATTTTAGCATGCCTGCTTTTTCTGCGTACTTTAAACCATTGGTTGCATGCACAAGTTCGGCTTTGGCGATGAGGCCGTATGCTTGATCTTTCTTTATATCCGGGTTGAGCTCACGTATTTTTATGGAAGTCTCTTCTACCTTCAGGAGTTGCTCATTACCTTTGCCACCAGCTTCAAAAAGTGTCTTTTCTCTTTCTGTCGCCTGAGCTTCTTGGGCAACCGAACTCAGCGTTGTTCCAAGAGCCTTTTCGATCATGGGAGTTAGTGAGCCCAGGAGTCCTTTTTTGAATTCGTCATATTTACCTACTATTCCGCTATAAGCATCAAATGTTTCCATCATTGTTCCTGCCATTCTTTCACCTCCTTGTCCTCCCAGATGTCTACACCCAGCAAAACCCAAAAAAAGCCGGGAGACCTACCCCCCGGCCCTTTCCTCGTCCTCTGCCTCAATCATCTGACAGGAAAAAATAAACAGCTTCTGCTTGTACAAATCGACTTCGTACTCGAGTAGATCCGACGGGCGGCCTCTGCCTTTTAAAAAGGCGCGGCAAATATGCCAGGCCTCGCCGTCAGATCGGATTAGTTTTTTGCTTCTTCAATGGCTTCTTCTTCCGTCTGGGTTGCATTGACTTCACGGACCGCATTGAGCAGCTTGGTGTAGCCTTCTGGATTGTCGCGGAAAATTTTCTCGACGAGCTCGTACTTGGTGCCGACCTTGTACGCTTTTTTCAGCTCTTCCTGATTCCAAGGGAAATCGTGCTCGGTGGCTTTCACCAGACGTGCATCGTTGTACAGGAACCAGTCCGTTTTCTCACCTTTGTCAGCCATTCGTTCGCACTCGCGCAGCTCGGACAAATTCAGTTGGCGAACCTTCCACTCGTCACCGTCGATGGTTACGGTGATTTCTTTTCGCGAAGCTTGTTCATTGGCTTTGGCCAAAAATTTCTCGAGTTTGTTTTTGTTCATATTCAAGCACTCTCCTATTCCGTGTAGGTTGGCAATTCATCCAGGTAGTCCGGCTTTTCGATGGACATCCCTTTCAGGTCGTAGGTCGCGTGATCGTTGCCGTCTGCTTTGGCTTCCCACAGCGTAATTTCGTCTGGGTTCAGCACGATATTGGAAATGCGGACGCGTTCGGAGTTGCCCGCTTCCTTGTCCAGTGTCTCGCCGATCAGGAATGGGAGGACTGGGGTCTTGCCTTGCGTCAATTGATCGACGCAGTAGTATTTCAACGCAGCGTTAGTTGCGGTAATTTTCAACGTCACTTCTACATGCCAGTCGTTGACGGTCTGGATTTTTCCTTTTTGCAGGCGGTTCGTATCGCCGTACTCTACCTTGAGGACCATTTTGCCTTCCAGAGTACCGAAGATAGGGTCTCCGTTTTCATCGTAAATTTGGCAGTTCTTCAGTTTAATATCGCGTGCAATAGCCAATTACAGCACCTCCCAGTCAATGTCAAAGTATTCGATGGCATCAAGCGGCTTCGCAGACAAGAGGAAGCCACGGCGATCCCCGATGCCGTTCTTTTGATCCGTAAACGTCCAGCCTGTATCAATAGCGCCCTGCTGCTCGCGGACGGTCATGTACGCGTTGACGGCAGAGACAAACACTGCGCCGCCCAAATCGTTGTTGCCGAGCTTGCCTTTGTATTTCTTGCCGACTTGGCTGATGTCGTTGACGATCTGATCCAGCGTCATGCTGACACGGATTTTGCCGTAGTCCTCGCGCTCATGCGTACCCAGAACAGCCAGTGTATTAACGGCGCTCTCGATGATGTACACATCCCCGTCGCGGGTTGCGATCAGCGTACCAGAGCCGAGCGCACTCAAAATATCGGTGTGGCCCCAATCCTTGTGCGCTTTTTTCAACGGAACGACAACGGCTGTCAGCGATTCATGCGCAGGTGTCGCGGCAATCATACCCGCTACCCATGCGGCCCACTCCAGGCTACCGTATACTTTTCCGTTGTTGTGCTGACCAGCGATGGCACTATTCACGACAAAACGGGCATTTTGCGCCACAGAGCGCTCGATGTGGTTCGCCATGTTCTCGTCATCCGCCGCCTTGCCGCCGATTACCAGCGTGCTGAGCTTCTTATTTTGCGTGCGACGATCGCTCATGAATTGCTTCGCTGCCGCTTGTACAGCCGCATCGTCAAAAGGCAGATACATCGTGTCGAAATCAGCACCGGAAACAGCCATGAACAGCTTAGTCGAGTCAGCTGGAGTAAGCGCTACTGTGCCACTTTTCGCTCCTGCCAGTGCTGTTTCTGGCACGATTGTAACGGCAGTCTCACCCAGCTTTTTCACACGTACATAGTTGGATTGGCTCGTTTTCGTTGCCAGCTCATTCGCATCCGCAAACGAAAACTTCTCGGTTTGCAGAGGGCCTGTTACTTGGAGTTCCTTCTTGCCAGGCTCGGACGTTGAGGCAGTGATCGTCACTTTCAACTCGCTACCTACCAAACCTGGATACAGAGCCTCGACTCTGATCGCATCGGCCTGCTCATACGCCGCTTTTGTGGCTGTGCCATTCGTCATGCGGTACGCGAGAATCGTCGCGCCGCCTTCTGCTGCCAGCTCCACGGTATCGACCTTGCCAAATGTCTGCGCAAGTCGCTCCTCAAAGCTCCCCAGCTTCACCAGCTCGTCTGGCGCGCCCCACTCTGCTTGATACGGCACCAATACGACACCGCTCTTCGGTACTACACGTTCTTTTGCTTTTGCGATCAGTTCGACCGTTACACCTGGACGTTCACGTTGAATGGTCATGCTTACACCCCGCCTTTGTATTTGGTCAGTCGGCTTTTCACTTGTCCTTCTGCCAGTAGTTGATCATCTGCTTCAGAAAAAAGAGCACCTGCTACCTCGAACCGTTCGGCTCCAAGATAAGCGGCGCTCTTGATCCACTCTAGTTTGGTTTGCACAAGCTCTGAGGCCTGTGCTTGTTGTTCTTTTCGTGCCACTATGATCGGACCCCCTCTACATCGAATTCGTTGATTTTGTCTGTGACTGCTCTCTGCACCGCCACGTTGTAGGTGAACTGGAACGCGATTTCCGTCCGGTCCTTTTTATCCCGCCATATACGGAAGGTGGAGCTATCGATCTCGATGGACAATCCAGACGTATTGCCTTGATAGCTAAATTGCCGCTGACGAAGGAGCTCACGCAGCGGCTCAGCTGAAAGTGGCTGATAGACACCTGCTACCTTTGGATAGTGGAGGACGATGGCTGCTTCTGAGACCACTTGATAGGAAGTGAGGCTTCTTCCTTCTTCACGGACCCCTTGCGTCAAAAGAAACGCGATAGGCGGCTGAAATCGCTGCGCCATCCAGTCGTCCACATTCACAACAGTAGCGAGTTCTGGATACGCTTCCTTCACCAGCTCAATGAGAACGGCTAGCTCACGATCCATTAAGCTTCCACCTCCCATACTTGCGGTATTCTCTTCTGTCTTCGTCACATGTCTCTTCCCCCCACCATTTCACTTCATTTGGCAAGGCATTCACGGCAAATGCCCGCCGAGCAGGGAGCGAGTAGCCTTAGGCTTTGAACTCGCAACATCACGTGGCGCCAATCGCCGTTTTCCCCGCTCGCCGGACAGTTGAGTCATCGGCGTACATAAAAAGCCACCCGACAGCTTCATCGGATGGCTCGTATCTCTCTTACTTGTTTCGCTTGACTCAAGTATAACCGATTCGGAGAAAAAACCGGGAAAATGACCCTATGTGTCAGGTAGTGTCAACCTATGTCAGCCTCAACATGCTTGCGAAAATGAAAAGAAGCTGTCATCATCAGACAGCTTCTCGTCTATCGCGAGGTGCTTTGTTTCCATTATCCAGTCTGCTGAGCCTGATCGCCATACATCGCCCAAGCCATCTTCATCACGGCACTGCGCTTGATTTCATAATACCGCTGTCGGGACACACCGATTTCTTTGGCAATCAGATTGTTCTTATCGCCATCCAGCAAAGCTTCGACCACCAATCGCTCTTGCTCCCCCGGAATCGTCTCTACCGCTTGGTTGATCCGCTCGATTTTATCCTGCAACTTTTGCAGCCTCTTCCACTTTCGCTCCCGGCGTGCAACCTCTGCGTGCGTCCGATCTCCCGTGGTGCCCTTTCCTTTTGGCATCCCTGCATCCAGTCCGTACTGTGCGACCATTCCTTCCCCCGCCTCACGCAAAAAACGCTGGATGCGCACGATCTCGATCTGCATGTAATTGTAGTCGCGGATTTCTTCCTCGGCTTTTTGTAGAAATTCTACGATGGGGGCTTGCTCACTTAGCCGAACGAAGCCTTCTTTTCTAGCGGATACTATCTTTTGCTGCCCCTTTTCCTTTTGATCCCGCATGTACTTGTCCCACTCCGGGCAAGAATCAATTTTTCCTACGTGCCTATCATGAACCTGACAATGTGATTTCTTTCCCCAACACGTTGCCGGACACACCTCGCATACTGCTTCCATGAAAATATCTTTATTGATCAAGGCACTATTCCCCCTCGGTCATGTCTATGAAGTCTGTATGATTGCTTAACGGTTTTCGTTGACTCTTGCGCCTTTTCTTAATCTTTGAGACAAACCGATCTGTCCGATAATGACTCCGATCAATAAGACAGCTGCTCCGATTAATGCTGCTTCTATCATTTCGTACGTATCTCCTTTGCATCATCATTTTCTTGTATAATGAAAGGGGCAAAGAGGATACTCACCAGTTGTATTCTTTGCCCCAAGCAATCAATGGGGATTCCGATCGTCAGTCGGAGTCTCCTTTTTTTGTTCCAGTTGCTCTTTCTTTTTCTCTTTGTTTGCCTTTAATTGCAGGTTGAACAGATTATTAATCCGAATCTGCAAATCTACTTGCTTAAACGTGACGATTAAAGCAAGGAAGCACACGACAACCGCGAGAACCTGAACGTAGTCAATCGTCATCATAGCATCACTTCTCCACTGCGGATTACTTCGAGCATCGCGGTTTTCATTTCTTGCATGCTCTCTTCGCGAGGCAATTTGATAAAGGAAGCAAGGTACTCCATGTCGGGAAGCAGAAAGTCGAGGATCGTCAGTACGGCCCGATTATCCCCTGACTGTGCTTTTTGGAGGGTCAGGCTGAACGAGTCAGCTTCTCGGCCAATTGGCGCAAATATTTGTTTTTGCATTTACTCACTCCTTGTCTAGTCATATTCAGTTTTTTGGCTACTTGTTCTTCTGTCATTCCTTGAAGGACGACATGCTTGATAATGATCCGGGCTTTTTCTGGGAGTTGCATCAACACCTCCTGAACATACAGGTCCGACAGGTTGTCCTCGATCGCTTCCGTTCCCCGTATCCCCTCTTTGATCACCGTCTCCCTGTACAAACGCTTCTTGGCGGCGTACTGCAATCGCCAAGCAATCCTCTTGAGCACTTTTCTGCAATGCTCTTTCAACTGCTCATCTGTCACATGCTTCACCTTCTGTCTTTTTCATCCGGAAATAGGAACGTTAGTTCTCTTTATAGTACAAGTATCTCATACCTCGGTAAAAAGTTCAAGTTCTTTCTACCAGATTTTTGGAGATGATTTTTCCGGTTGATCCTCTGCATAACTGTCAAAAAAGACGTCAAAAAACACGATCCCAACTGGAGATCGTGCCTGTCTGGAAGTATTACATTATCTTTACACAGCTACTGTCCCTACTCCATAAAAGTACATAATTCTCATACTTTTTGGGTTTTATCTGCCCATCATACGAGAATCACCTTTAATGAAGAAGGACCTTTTAAATAAAAAAGCAAGCCCCTCTCGCATCCACAACAGAAGAGCTTGCCTGCTTTTCTATCCTTCGCACTCTTTAATCCCAAATATTCGGACGTTCAACACCCATCGTTCGCATATAATCTAACAGTTGACCGGTATGTACCGACTCATGATAGGCGATTCGCAGCAGCATGTCTCCAAGCGTGCGGACATAGCCGATATCGGATCGATCGATGCGGACACTTTCCAGGTCGCTCTTGGACAGCCCGCTGACAAAGCGGAGAAATTCTTCTCGATACGGCTTCGCAAAGGCCAAATCTTCTTCTACAGTCGAAAACTCTTTGGTTTCATATGGATTGGGGAGAGTAGACAAAGCGGCACTTCCCCGTTGGATCAATGGTGATACAAAAACTCACCCTCGATGACATGGCGAATCATTTCCCCACACGTGAACGCTTTATCGTCAGGCTTCCAGTGCAGCATTTCTTTAGGAATTGCCTTCCAAACTTTGATGCTTCTACGTCTTACTTCCCCAAAGTTTAAGAGTAAGAGATCATTTTCGTTCATGCCATTCTCCCCTCTCCGTAAGCTCGTCCTAGTTTTTTTGGTAGAGATCACATGTCGCTACGTGATCATTGACCATGCCGACTGCTTGCATAAAGGCGTAGCAAATGGTTGAACCGACAAACGTAAAACCGCGCTTTTTCAAGTCCTTGCTCATCTTGTCACTGATTTCGGTAGAAGCAGGCACATCCTTCATTTCTTGAAAATGATTATGAATCGGCTTGCCGCCTACAAACGACCAGATATAGCTGCTAAAGGACCCAAACTCCTCCACAACCCGCAAATACGCGTGGGCGTTCTTCACGACGCCGCGAATCTTCAGCCTGTTTCGAACGATTCCTTCGTCTGTCAGTAATTGCTCGATCTTGGCTTCATCGTATTGAACGATTTTCTCCGCTTCAAAGTTATCAAACGCTCTTCGATAATTTTCCCGCTTCTTCAAGATCGTGTACCAGCTCAGTCCGGCTTGAGCACCTTCCAAATTCAAATATTCAAAGAGCAAACGATCTTCATAGATAGGAACTCCCCACTCGTGATCGTGATAATCCATATAAATAGGGTCCTGATTCACCCAGCCGCACCGATTCATGGCAAGAAACCTCCTCCACAAAATACGAACATATATTCTTATATAAAGAATATACAATCATTGGCTATTCTGCAAGTTTTTCTTCACAAAAAAAGACCTCAACAATATGAGGTCTCCCTGCTATCAAGCTGTTAAAATAATTGGCTTCCCCTTCGTTACAACGATAGTGTGCTCGTATTGAGCTACATAACTCTTATCAGGCGTAATAAGCGCCCAACCGTCCCTGCCATCGTCCACATATTCCGTCCCCGTTGAAATGAATGTTTCAATCGCCAACACGAGACCTTCTGTGAGCAAGCGTCTATCCTTTTTGTCATAGTAATTCAAAATGTAAGCAGGCTCTTCATGCAAGCTTTTACCGATGCCATGACCCGTAAGGTTTTTGACGACTGTAAAGCCTTTTTTCCTGGCCTCCTGGTGAACAACGCGACCAATCTGGCTTAGCTTCGATCCTGCCTTTACCGCATCCAATGCCTTATACAGAGACTCCTCGGCGCATCGGCATAAAGATTGCTTTTCAGGCTCGCCTTCTCCTACCACGATAGAAGCACCTGTATCGGCAAAGTATCCATCCAGCTCTGCCGAGACATCGATATTGATGATATCGCCATTTTGCAGGACCGTATCATCAGGGATGCCATGCGCAACAATGTGATTGACACTGATGCACGTATGCCCTGGAAAATCATAGGTGATATTCGGTGCAGACCGCGCTCCGTACTTTGCCAATATCTCTCCGCCAATTTGGTCGAGTTCTTTTGTAGTCACACCTGCTCTCACGGCCCTAATCATCGTCTCTCTTGCCTCTGCCACAATACTACCGATCCGTTTCAAGCACAGCAAATCATGTTCATTTTGAATCGACATGTGTCTCCCTCCTGTCTACAAATATAATTATTTCCCTTATTCATACTCACATTGGAACATTTTCCTTCACCAATCGCAACCGAAGAAAAAACAAAGAACCCCAGAAGCATCCTCTGCGGCTCTTATCTTACGAAGCTATGCTGGATTCCATGCATACATTCCTTGCGCTATTGTCGACTGCTTTTGAATAAACCCGATGGAGATTCGGTTAAATTCTTCCGGCTGGTCGACATTGACGACATGGCCGCAGTCAGCGACTAGACTCAACTGTGCAAATTGTCTTTTTTTCACACGCATCTGGACGAACGGCAAAAACATATGGTCTTCGTCACCCATAATAAACAAGGTAGGGATAGGAGGCTCTTTATCAAAGAGGGTTCCTAGGAATCGATTAATGCCTTTTGTCAGCTTAAACCATCTCTTGAATTCTTTTTGACAAAGCTTTTTGGCTTCGCGGATAAACAAGGAGCGCGATTCTTTATGACGCTTGCTCGGCATGATCACCCATGCAAACAGTCGATACAGCCACATGTACGGGATGAAATGTTTGACCATATTCCCCAGCGTGATTAGCACCCGCGACCGCACGTTCATATGCGTCACAGCTCCTGCCAAAACCATCGAACGCATTCTCTCGGGGGCCTGCTCCGAAATAATCTGCACAATGATCGTCCCCAAGGAAATCCCCACAAAATGGGTGGAAGTGATTTTTAAATGATCCAAAACCTCTATGATATCTCTGCTGACATCATCAAAGGTGTATGTTTTGAACAGCTTGCCTGGGATGTTTTTAGATTTTCCGTGACCACGCATATCTACTAGAAGAACATTGAAATTCTCTTTGTATGCCTTAAGTTGTTTAAACCAAATCGATGAGCTGCCCCCTGCCCCATGGACAAAAGTCACCCATTCGCAATCTTCACCACATATGTATGTCTTATAATGGATCACTAATATCCCCCCACCAGTATTATATAGGAGGGATGTCCCAGGTGAAAGGATTACCATAATATTGAAATTTTTGTGTACATAGTGGCATATCGCTTCACCTGAGTCTCTCTACCAAAAACCAAACGACATTGGAAATGAGTAAAGACTGTCCGACTCCAAAACTGAACCCTGTGAAAAATCGCAGCTTGTTATTGCTTGTTCGCCACTTCCATTGTTGGGTAAAGCCATCCATCAGCATCGGCAATAATAGGAATTCAATCAAATAGTAAGAGGTCACGATATGCATCCCTGCAAAAACAGGCGCCAGCAGGTATCCCGCTAGTATTGAAACACATCTGGCACATAGCGGCATTTGCTTACCACCGATATAAAAGGAACGATCTGGTCGCCGATGACAGGGAATCCACTGCGTATTGATCTTCATCAACTCCCTCAATCTGGCTTACAATCGCAATCACAATCTGGTGCATCACAATCTGGACAATCGACTGGAAGATAGTTGCAATCAAACATGCTACTTTTACGCTTTCTCCTATTTGTTGAGTAATAGAGGAACATGCTAATCAATACAAGAAGCCCAACAACGATCAGGACTCCTCCCGTTACATAATCCCCTTGATACAGAAATACGCCTCCCGCTATCCATGCGATCATGCAAAGCGTTAATCCAACAAAAAACAGGTACATCCTCTCCCTTCTTTTCTTTCTACGTCAAAGAGTATTTGCAGTTTCACTGTACGCTACGACCCGGCTGATTTGTTATGGCGATGACATAGTTATACCACTCTGAACACGTGTATTTGAGCCGATAAACGGGGATAGGGACAGGTCGCTTCCGTCGGATATGTAATCATCACTTTTCTCCCGAACGAAAAAAACCGTCAATGCAGACACTGACGGCTTTCTCTAAATGAATTCCAAATCCTAATCATCATCACCATCATCCAAATCATCGTCGTTGTCGACGGAGTTGGTGTCACCACTTGTAGAAGTATCTGCCGGAGCACTGCCATTTTTATCGGCTGGTGTCTGATCATCATCGTCATCGTCATCATCATCGGTAGAGCTATTGTCGATGGTGGTCGTCGAAAGCACTTTTCCGGTAATAGCATGTATGCGTACATCTACCGTTTTGGAGTCTTTTTTCGTGATCACCCGATAGACTGCTCCACTCTTTGTCTCGATTAAATCAACATCATCGATCTTGCCGCCACTTGTTCTTTCCGTCGCAATCTGTTTCGCTTGCTGTTCGGTAATTTTGGTCTGTGGCTGCGCTGATGGATTCGAGCTTTGATTCGGCTTTGGCTGCTGCTGTGTTTGGGAGTGGGTTGTAGCTGGTTTCCCCGTCCCTGCTGGCTTGGTCGCGTTGCCTGAAGCATCCTTCCCGCCGTTATTTGGTTGCGGCGCTGTGCTGGCTGTCGGAGTTGAACCCGGCTGCGTTGGATTCGTCGCCGTTTCGTTTGCCTTCGGCTGTGCAGTGGCTGCGACCAAGGAGAGCTCCTTCAAATCAATAATCTCGCCCGTATGTGCATTCACCATCACACTATATGTTCCACGCTCATTGAGGAGTTGGAGATTGTAAATGCTGTTTTCTCCTACATCTGTCATGGAGATCGATTCAATCTTTCCCGGGTAGCGGGTCGTCACGATCTGTTTGACTTCCTCCTCTGACAATGACTGCAAATCCATGCTCGCGAAGATCCGTTGCATGCCAAATGCCGTAGTGACTAACAGAAAACTCGCCAGCAGCCCTATTTTCCATTTTTTATTCATACGTACCTCCTGCTATTTCTTAGCCGGCCCCGGCAGAAAAACGGTCACGAGCGTCCATTTCCCTTCTTCACTATCGAGTGCAATATCGCCTTGATGGGCATCGACGATCTGTTTGGCAATGGAAAGACCGAGTCCTACGCCCCCTGTTTCGCGGCTGCGGGCTTTGTCTACACGGAAGAAACGATCAAAAACATGCTGCAAATCTTCTTGCGGAATCCCCATTCCGTAATCCTTCACTGAGATGTATGGGCGATCCCCTTGAAGCCCCACCCCAACCTCAATTTCATTCGAGCTGTATTTCATCGCATTGTCGAGTAAAACGACGAGCACTTGTTTTAGTTTTTGTTCATCGGCCATTACAGGAACCGATTCATGGTTTACGCCCAGTTGAAAGGACCTGCCATACGCATTGGTCAATTGTGCAATGGTCGTTTGGCACATAGAGACCATGTCGATTTCTTTGACATCCAGATTCCATTCGGCGCTATTGTTGGCGAGAAGAAGCATTTGATTGGTCATATCCTTCATGCGCACGGCTTCCGAATAGATCGCTTCCACCGACTCTGCCAAAACCTCAGGCTTTTTCGTCCCCCAACGCTTCAATAGCTTCGCATAGCTTTCTACTACGGTCAGCGGCGTTTTCAATTCATGGGAAGCATCTGAGACGAACTGCTGCTGCTTCTCGAAGTTTTGCTGTAATAAATCCATCATCTTGTTAAAGGTACTTCCTAACGCGTGCAATTCATCTTTGGATGTGTGCTCAAGCGGTATTTTCTTAAAAATACTGCGCGCTTGAATGTCTTCCATCGTTTGAATCATCGAGTTGACTGGTCGTAAAATCAGATTGCTCAACATGCGTCCGGCAAAAAAAGCAGGAATCAACACGAACAGCGATGCAAAAAACAGAACGTTTTGCAGCAAGCTCAAATTTTCTTGCAAACCCGCAATACTTTCAATAACTTCTAACGTGACAATTTTTCCATTCGTCCAAATGATCGGGACCTTGACGTACGCGTATTTCGCTCCGTTGACATCGAAGACACCGTCACTCGCTTTGCTATCAAAGATGGGCTTCGGTGCCGGGATTGGCTGCGTGCTGTCTACTTCCTGCGTGACGATAGCCCGCGATTGCTGATCGATAATCCGGATCATCCCGTTTGACGGCAAATATGGCTGCAGCAGCGTGGCCGGGTCGAAACTTTCCACACCATTCTGATTGAGTCCACTCTGGATATGCAGAACTTCTCGTTGCAGACGATCCAATTCTCCGTCTGTTGTCACTTTGTAGAACATGAAGTAAATGAAGCTATTGACCATGAGCAACAGAAGCAAGAGTGCGACCGTGGAGAACAAATGAATTTTATTTTTGATTTTCATAATCTACCCCTTCAGCATATAACCAACGCCTCGTACTGTATGCAAAAGCGGGGTTTCATACCCTTGGTCCACCTTTTTACGCAGGTAACGGATATATACGTCAACGACATTTGTGTCTCCGAAATAATCAAATCCCCATACGTGTGTAAGAATCTGTTCACGATTCAGAACTTGGTTTTTATTCTGCATCAGATAAAGCAACAAATCGAATTCACGCGGCGTCAGCTCGATCTGACTGGAACCTCTCGTCACTTCCCGGGATTTTTCATCCAGGCTTAAATCTGCTACTTCTACTTTGGAGCTGGCTTCCACTTTCCTCGTCATTTGGGACAAGCGGAGGCAGGAACGGATGCGAGCCAGCAGCTCTTCGATTTCAAAAGGTTTCGTGATGTAGTCGTTCGCTCCTTGATCGAGTCCATTTACTTTGTCCACGACAGCATTTCTGGCCGTCAACAAAATGACTGGCGTCGAGGAGTCCTTTACCCGAATCCGACGAAGCACTTCTATACCTGACAAACCTGGCAGCAGTACATCGAGCAAAATCAAGTTCCATCCGCCTTGATTGTATTGTTCCAGCGCCTCGATCCCTGTTTTGGCGATCTCGCTTTCGTATCCTTCGTATTCCAGCTCTAATTGAATCACACGAGCAATTTTCTCTTCATCTTCCACAATTAATATTCGCTCCGACATGTAATCCTCCTAAGCCTTGCATCCATTATCCAGTTGAGTTTAGCAAATATTGTCTGTGGATCAAAGAGTAATCCGTACGAAAGATATAATTTTTTACTTATATCGATAAACCCACCCACTGCCAGTACGCGTAATAAAAGACGACCATCAGTATCGCGTGGGCCGCACCAGCATACAAGCTCAATCGCAGCAGATCCTTAGGCAAAAAGGTCTCCTTGCCGCTTTCCTGGAACATGAGCAATGCTTTGGAGCTGACAGGGAAGGTCAGGCAGTAGTTCATGCCAACGATTCCTAAGAACAACACGGTCACTTCATTCAAATCAAGGCTGCTCGCAAAGTAGAGAAGCGGCGGAACAAGAATGACGGCTCTCGTTGTATGCGATGTAATGTAGAGATGAGATGTCAGTGTCAGCAAAGTAATGACCACAATGATCAGAAGCGATGATTCCCCTTCCAGTTGCTCGGTGATCGTGAACAGCTTCTTCATGATCCACTCTGCCGCGCCGCTCTCCAACAACGACTTTCCAAGTGCAATGGCTGCCCCTACAAACAGAATCAGGTTCCACGAGACAGACTGTACGCCATCCTTCCATTTCATGACGCCTACATTGGGGAGTGTCAAAAGAAAGGCGCCGACGACTGTCGTGGTAGCAATCTCGATTCCGTGAAACCGCTCTGTCAGCCAGAAAATGACCATCGCCCCGATCACAGCAACCGTATATTTTTCGTTGCGGGACAAGCTGAGGGAGAGCTTTTTACTCGCGAGTGGGCGCTGCATCTCTTCTTTGGTGAGAAACAGAACCAGAACAATCCGGCAAGTCACGATGCTGGCCACTATCCCGAACGGCAGTCCCCACAACAACCACTCCGCAAAGCTAATCCCTTCCCCATTGAACTCCTTTAGCATATCGAGTGCGATAAAATGGGAGCCCGCTCCGATCATGGTGGAGCTCGTCGATACTAAAATAATCGTCGGAATCAGGATCGCCATAGCTTTCGTGATTTGCTTGTTCCCGATTTCTGAGGTCAGCGAGTGGAAAACAGGCAGTAGCACCGCTGCGCGTCCAGAGGTAGACGGGATAAAGAAAGCGAGAAATTGAACGACGACCGTCAAGAGCCAAAACAAGCTTTTGACGTTCTTTGCCTTGCTCACGACCAGATCTGTGAGTTTGCCTGCCAAGCCTGTCACTTGAAGTGCACCACCGAGAATGAACGAGCCAATCATTAACCAAATAACATCGGAGGCGAGCGAGTCGAACAAAATTTCCTGGTCGGCTGTTCCTGTTACGACGAGGAGTAGCACGGAGCCTATTGCTACATAGGCGGAGTTTAGCGAGGTTGTCGTCCACAGGATCACAGCGACACAGAAGCAAAACAAGCTCCATTTGGCTTCAAATGTCAGGGAAGACGGCAGCATGAGCAGTAATTCAACGAACATAATTAGGACAATCGGAAGGACCCAGGCAGGTCTTTCCTTAGCAACAGTCTGTGCAATCACGATACTTGCTCCTTCGCCATTAAACGATTTGCGAGCTGCAGGCCCACCATAATGGTTCTCATGGAGCTTTCCGAGCAATCAGTCAGCCATTTCTGCGCATGCGTGAACGCTTCCTCCAACGTTGACGGCATCGGCAAAATACTCGTGTACGCATCAATTCCGTGCTCATAATTGAGTCGGGCACCTTTGCCAACAGTCCCCACCAAAGCCACTACCGGCAGGGCATGCTTCTTCGCCCGCTTGGCCACTTCCACTGGAATTTTTCCTCGCGGTGTTTGAAAATCAATGCTGCCTTCCGCCGTAAACACAAGGTCTGTCTCTTGAAGCATTCGATCCAAATCAATGTACTTCATGATGATGTCGTAGCGTGGATACAGATTCGCACCAGTCAGTGCATGCAGTCCAGCTCCCAAGCCCCCCGATGCGCCACTGCCCGGCATTTCTCTGACGTCGATACCGAAATCCCGCTCGATGATAGCCGCGAATTGTTCGAGTGCTTCTTCCAGCTCAACGACCTGCTCAGGCGTCGCTCCCTTTTGCGGGCCAAACACGCGAGCGACTCCGTTTTCCCCACACAGCTTGTTAAACCAGTTGCAAGCCACATCGATTTGCACCTGCTTGAGTCTTTTGTCTATGCCAGAAACATCGATTTTCGTTACTTTTGCTAGTGAGATTCCGCCTTCAATATGGATTTCTTGACCGCTTGCATCCAAAAATTTCGCACCAAGTGCTTGCGCCATGCCTGCCCCGCCATCGGAAGTACCGGAATCGCCGCAGCCTAGCAAAATACGTTCTGCCCCCATGTCCAGCGCCTCTTTGATCAATTCACCGACGCCATGAGTCGTCGTTTTGCGCGGATCACGCAAGCTTCTTGGAACCAGTCGCAGTCCCGCTGCTGCCGCCATCTCAATCACAGCCGTTTGACCTGTTGTCTTTGATCCGAATATCCCGAAATGGGAAGGAACCTTTTCTCCTACGGGGCCTGTTACTTCCTTATCGATAATCGATCCATTCGCAATTTTCACAATCGCTTTTGTAAAGCCTTCTCCTCCGTCTACCATCGGCAGTGTCTGTACTTGGGAGAGCGGGAGCACGCGCAAAATTCCTTCTTTCATGCACTCCGCTGCTTGCTCGGCATCTAAACTTTCCTTAAAGCCCGAAGGCACAACGAGTATACGCATAAAAACAACATCCCTTCTCTTTATTTGAATTTGCTTTTGCATTTGTCTCACTTGAGTAAGACCAATACTAAGCTTCAAAAAAGAGAAGGGAATAATAGGAAGATGAGAAATTGATGAGAGAAAAGCAAGAAGAACGTTACGATTCTAAGCGTTTCGCTTTCTGCGCAGTTGATAATAGGTCACAGCTAGGGCCAGCGCCAAAACCGCTCCCTTAATAATATCGTAAGCGTAATACGGTAGATTGAGCATTGTCATGCCGTTGAGCAGCACTCCGATCAGGATGGCTCCCACAAATGTACCGAATACGTTTGGCTTTCCTGCACCGAATACGGAGAAGCCTACGAAAGCAGCCGCTACTGCATCCATTAGCATGGAGCCACCACTACTCACCTGCCCGGTACCGATCCGCGCTGCCAAGAGCATCCCGCCCAAGCCTGCAAAAAGAGCGGAGAGCACATAAGCCAAGGTACGATAGCGATTCACAGGAATCCCCGACAGACGGGCTGCTTCCAAATTGCCGCCTGTCATGTACAGCATCCGTCCCTGTCTCGTATAGGTCAAGTACACATGCGTGATCGCGACAAGTAAAAAGGTCAGGATAACGGGAACCGGTACGGAAAGAATTTCTCCTTGGCCCAGCCAGAGGAACCATTCCTGGAATTTTCCCGGAGCCTGTGAGCCGTCCTGCATCGGCATGTTTGCGTAGATCGAGTAGCCTTGGGAATACGTCATATGAATGCCGTTGACGATGTAAAGCATCGCCAGAGTAGCCAGCAAATCAGGGATGCGGATTTTCACGACCAGGAAGGCGTTGACCAGCCCGACGAGCAAGCTAAGTACAATCGGAACAACCAGTGTCGTGAAAACTCCTTGTTCGTACCAAACCATCATCGAAGCAGAAACGACTGTGGTCAATGAAACCGTCGATCCTACGGACAAGTCAAAGCCTCCGACAATCAGCGAGAACGTAACGCCAATCGCGACAAATGTCACAATCGAGATGGAACGAAGAATGTCCGTCAAGTTGTCGTACGTGAAGAAATACGGGTTGGTCAAACTGAATAACAACATGACAATAACGATAACTGCAACCGTACCGTATTTGTAAACAAAATCAAATAAGCTAAACTTTTTATCTGCCACGTTACTCACCTCCGCTTGCGTAGTACATAATCAGCTCTTGTGTTGCTTCCTCGCGACTCAATTCCTTCACGATCTTGCCCTCGAACATGACGAGAATTCGGTCTGCGATCCCGATGACTTCCTGAAACTCACAGGAGAAATACAGGACACCCTTTTTCTGCTCGGCAAGATTTCCGATCACGCGGTAAATATCGCTTTTCGCACCGATATCCACCCCTTTTGTCGGCTCGTCAAACATAAAGAGGTGAGCGTTTGTATCCAGCCATTTGCCGATAGCCACTTTTTGCTGGTTTCCGCCACTGAGGAAACCGACCAGCTGCTTGATATCGGCTGTTTTTACACCAAGGCGCTGCACGAGCTCTCTTGCGTTAGCCGCTTCCGCCCCTCTTTTGATAAAACCGAGCCAGGACTTCTTTTTCAACGAGGCGACAGACAGGTTGTTCTGCACGGACTCTTCTACGAAAATTCCTTCTTTGCGCCTTTCCTCCGGGACGAGTACGATTCCTGCATCGACGGCGTCTTTTGGCGAGCGCAGTTGGATACGTGTTCCGTGCAATCGAATGGCACCGGCTTTTGCCTCATCCGCACCGAAGAGCAATCGGGCGAGCTCAGTCTTCCCTGCCCCAACCAGACCAACGACACCCACAATCTCTCCCTCGTGAACCTCCAGGTCGACTCCGCGTACTTTGCCACCAGCCACGCCTGACGCCTCAAAAATCGTTTCGCCAATCGGCACTTCCAGCTTCGGGAACTCCTCGTCAAAGCTTTTGCCCAGCATGTTCGCAATCACTTCATCCATGTTAGTCTTCGCCGTGTCTGTGGTCACAACATGCTGTCCATCGCGCATGATGGTGATCCGATCACAGATTTCAAAGATTTCCGGCAACCTGTGGGAGATATAAATGATCCCGACTCCAGCTTTTTTCAACTGCGCAATGATTTGAAACAGCCGCTCGCTCTCCTTCGTGCTCAACGGCGCTGTCGGTTCATCGAAAATGACGTACTTCGCCTTTTGAACGGTAGCCCGTGCTATCAAAATCAATTGTTTTTCCGACAGCGTACATTCTTCGACGAGCATCTTCACTGGAATGGAGAAGCCGAGGTTTTGTAAAATCTGCTTCGATTCGTTGTACAGGCTCTGCCAGTTGATCAGTCCCTTGGTTTTCGCCTGGACGAGCTGGCCCGTCAATATGTTTTCGGCAACGCTCAAATACGGGATCAAGGCGGTGTCCACTTCCTGATAGACACATTGAATGCCCTGTGCTTTGGCGTCCTGCGGAGATTGAATCGACACGGCCTGTCCATCGATGGTGATCGCACCGCCATCTGCCTGGTATGCTCCCGTGAGAATTTTCATCAGGGTACTCTTTCCCGCGCCATTGGCACCGAGGAGTGCATGAACCTCTCCAGCGCGCACCTCAAAATCGACGGATCGCAGGGCAGGAACCCCAGAAAACTGCTTCGCCATCCCTTTCATCTGCAATGTGGACATTTTTCACACCTCCTGTTTACCTGCGTATTCCAACCCCTATAAGGAAAAATCCCGTTGACGGGATACAGATCAACGGGAAAAGCCAATTTGGTTCTTACTTGCCCCAATCTTGTACGTATTGGGACAGGTCGCCCATCGTTACTTTCTTATCCTTCGGCAGGTCTTCCTGTTTCACCAGCACTGGATTCAGCTTCACGTTGTCTGGCACTTGCTCGCCTTTGATTTTTTGGAACACGGTTTGGGCATGAATGCGTCCGATATTGGATGGGTCTACTGCTGCCGTCGCTGTCCACGGAGAGTTTTCCGCCTGGATCATTTGCAGATCCTCATCGCTCAAATCGATGGAGTATACTTTGATTTCCGTACGACCTGCTTGCTGGATAGCACGTGTCGCCCCTTTGGCAAATTCATCCCAAGCTGCCCATACTGCTGTGATGTCGCCTTTGTTGGGATACTTTTTCAAGATCGCTTCCATCTGCGTTTGTGTATCGAGTGCCGTATTGTTGGTAGCAGAACCGAATGCCGCAATCTCTTTCAAGTCCGGGTATTTCTTCTGGAAAGCTTCATACGTCACTTGGCGTTTTTCCATAGGCGCAAAGCCAGCTACCCAAATTTTTACGATGTTGCCTTTGCCATTTGTATCTGCCGCCAGCTTCTCTAGGCTCAGCTCTGCCAACTTGTTGTCATCCTGCGCCACAACTGGCACACCCGGAATGTTGATGTCTGTATCAAACAGGACGACCGGGATTTTTTTATCCACGGCCTTTTGCGTGCCCTGCTGCAACGCTTCTGCCGTTCCATGGTCGATCAGAATGCCATCAAACTTTTGGTTCACAGCCGCATCGAGGTTGGACGCCATTTTTGCCAGATCGGTATCTGCGTTGAATACGGTCAACTCACCGCCGTTTTTCTCCACCTCTGTCTTCACGCCATTAATGTATTGAGCGGAGAACGTCCCTACGTTTTGACGCATGATTAATGCGATTCTCTTCGCGTTCTCTCCACCCGGCTTGTTCGTGCTACCGGTTCCGGTGCTTGTTCCTCCGCCGCATGCTGTAACGAGTACGGACGCAGCCACAACAAGTGAAGTCAGTAATCCCAGTTTCTTTTTCATCGCAAATGTTCCCCCTTTTTCTCTTTGAAAACAGATGATACATGCAAAAAATCCTCTTTCACAGAGAAAGAGGACAAAAATCGACAAGATTCTCGCCTCTTATCTGTCAGGTATTCTACCTGTTGGAGTTAGCACCTTGGCTCGAAAGAACACAATCTCTCGTGCTAGGTTGCCGGGCTTCATAGGGCCATTCCCTCAGCCTTCTCTTGATAAGAGTAGTTTCTATTTTCAAAACGTTTGTATAAGTATATACAGAATATAATCTGGCAATTACCTATCTGTCAACTAGGTTTACCGAAAGAATTTTCTTGATAAATATTCCAGTTTCTTGTGTACAACAAGAGGGATTTTGTTGTGTCTTGTCGAATTATCGTAGATTGATACAAGCCTAGCAAATATTTGCGATGGGGATGCTACATGAGTCTATTAAAAGAAGTTATACTTCAATGGTTTTTCGCCATTATCCCGTTTGTGTTTTTCAACATCTATTACCGTGACAAAATGAGGAACTACAGCCGTTCCTTTATTGTCATCATTAGCTCAGCCTGCATGTTTCTCGCGATGACCTTCGCCCCGAGTGTCACGAATGGCATGTTTTTTGATATCCGACATGTCATCATTCTTTTCGGACTGGTTTATGGCGGAATCGAGATTGCCTTGCTCCTTTTGATTGAAGCCTTGGTTTATCGGTACTATTTGGGTGGAGAAGGAACATGGGTTGCGCTGCTGATCCTTACAGTCAATTTTGTCTTGTCACTCTTTTTATATCGACACTACAAAGCCAGTTATCGAAAAACACTGTATCTTTTTATGACGAGTGCGATTTTTTCTACGGTTGCTTTAGGGACTACTTATTACTTTTTTCCCACGTATGTAACTCAACACCTCGTTTACTACACCATAGTGATTCCTATTCAGAACTTTTTCGGCCTCTGGTTATTAATGTCGCTTTTCAGCAAATGCGTTTCGGATAAGGAGCTGTTTATTCGCCACGCGCAAAACGAAAAAATCCAGACGATGAGCCATGTTGCTGCATCGCTCGCACACGAGGTTCGCAATCCGCTGACAGCTGTCAAAGGCTTCTTGAAATTAATACAGGAATCCCCGGAGAATTTGGTAAAAACCGATCAATACATACGCATCAGTCTCGACGAAGTCCAACGGACAGAAGCCATTTTGACCGAATACCTTGCGATTTCCAAGCCGCTCAAGGAACGGCATGAAATCATTAATGTTAGCGAGCATCTGCATGCCATCCGCGAAGTGATGCTCCCCTTTGCTAATATGCATAACGTGGAGCTTACGCTGCAAGACTTTGAGAGACCTGTGACGATCAAGGCCAATCCAGACGAGTTCAAGCAAGTGTTGGTGAATTTCATCAAAAATGCCATCGAGGCATGCTCGGATATTTCGGACGGAAAAGTCTCCCTGGACTTGCTCATCGAGCGAAACAAAGCACTGTTGGTCATCAAAGATAACGGTGTCGGCATGGATGCAGGACAGATCAGCCGTCTCGGAACGATTTATTTTTCTACGAAAACAACTGGAACCGGTCTTGGATTGACGTATTCCTATCATGTCATTCATGCGATTGGCGGAACTGTCAATGTATCAAGCAAACCACGAGTAGGAACCAAGTTCACCATTATGCTCCCGTATAAGGCACAGTAACTTCTTGCAGTTTTTGCAGAGGGACTGTGCCTTTTTCCATTTCGATAGCTAATGATGCAACGGAGGTACTTGTGGTTCTTTTTCGTTTTTCAAGGAGAACTGCAATTCATTTTTGCGATTGATCGTTGCGAGAAAGACTTGTTCGGACGCGATCCCCTTTTTCTTCAATTCGTGCACAAGCCATTGCTCATCACGGTTCCGGTATGACAGCACATCCGGATAAATCTTGCCTTCCACAATGACAGGCAACGACATTCCCGAAGAGGAAGTCTGGATGTTTACATCCTGTTTCGTTACGAACTGCTGCTCAACTTTTTTGAGCACAGTCAACCGACCGTTCGCCTCGATAATGGCCAAATCAATCTCTGCCAGGTCAAAAATGTCTTTTTCACGAAGCATATGAAGGACATTATCGAGCGAGTAGCGGATTTTTTTCAAGTTTTTGACATGAAAAGCTCCGTTGTAGAAAATGACGGTCGGTTCAAATGTAACCATTCTGCCAAACCAGCGAAAGACAATGGACAACTGCGATACGACTCGTTGCAAGATACCCAACGTCACAATCGCCAATGCGATCGATATGTGACGGACATCCGGCTCTGCAATGTCAGCCCCTGCCACTGATCCCAATGTAATAATGATGATAAAGTCAAAAACAGGCAGCTCCCCAATCGAGCGCTTGCCCATGAACAAGGTGACCAGCAGTAATAAAGGAATAATCGTACAGACACGCCCGATGACGACCATGCTTTCTCCGAATCCTTCCACATTTGTCCCTCCCCTCATTCTTTACTATGCAATTTCTGGGAAGGCATTATGCAAAACAAAACACCAGGAGTCTCCCCTGGTGTCTCTCTTTATTCGTATGACAGCCATTCTCCCGTAATGGCATCCACATCCCCATTGCTCTTCAGTATTTCTGCCGAATAGACCAAGACCGGTTGCTCTTGAATCCTATTGTTTTCAAGCGGGAATAGATAGCGGGCACTGAGCGGATTATGTTGGAGATAAACCTGCGACGCCTCTTCTGCTGAAATCACCTTGGACGCATCTGCGAAGCTCTCCTGCTCATGCGGGAATGTCAAATTTATCCCGATAATTTCTCCTGTCTGCCCGTCGAGCGTGACCTTATAATACTGATCTCGCACCAATACGCCGTTTACTTCCCGGACAAAGTTCAGTTCAACCTGTCTACCCATCACGTAAATTTGCTCCTGCATCCGAACAGACTTCACCCGCGTATCCAAATACGGCTCCAAAAACAAGATTGCACGCTCCTGCAATTCTGCGACGGTGAGTGTCGTATCACCTTCTCTAAGCTCAGGATAAGAAATCTTGAACGCTGTCGCCCGACTATCAACGGTAGTCAGCTGCATAATTCGCTGACCTTTTTTGGCAACGTATTCCCGTTCGTTGTCTCCCATCATATAAGCGGGCACATTGCTCCCCGTAAACGCATAGCCCTCTACCTTCTGACCGAAAAACTCCATGGTAGCCGCAGCCTCTTTTACCGACGCAGCCATTGCCTTCTTGCCGCCTGACTTGACGGCGATACTGTCGCTAAAGGACTCCCCACCCCACAAGGTGGTTTTCACTTCCTTGCCTGTCTGCGCGTCAAGATACCCGGAGAAGTTTTCTTCATAGCGAAGGACGTAGTCCACATCCTTCTTTCCAACTCTCTGATACGTCAACTGCATGACTTCTGCAAGCCCACTCTCGGCTTTTTTCAGCGAAGGTAACTCATCTATGGCTTGAAACTGCCCGATGTCCAGATTGACTCCCGTTGTATCGCCTGAATTGATGTAGCCAATCTGGCCCATATCGTTCATGCCGATCACATAGGAATCCCCTTCTACCTGTACATCATTTACGTAGCGTTGCAATCGGACAGCGTCGTGCGAAACGGCATCCGCTCCCTCTTGCGTATCTAATGGTTCGAACCGATACTGTGCCATATTTTTACCCAGAAACGATTCCATGAATGCCTTCGCCTGTTGCTCTGTTCTCTCTTTGGAAGGCGCTCCCTCGATTTTCTCTTGCCCTGGAATTTTCTCTGCATCGAATCCCAGCAAGGCCCCGCTTTTGGCGTCTAGTTTCACTCTTGCATATAGCGACACTTCTGTTCGTTCCTTATTGCTGAACGTGCGAAAATCTATGTTGTATACCTCTCGGGGGGCTTTCGTTACAGAGACCGATTTTTCCGCTTCCCGAAATGGAGGATATTTCTCGTACAACTTTTCCAGCGTTCTGATCGCCGCTTGGCTTAACTCGCCTTCTTTTATTTCTGTCGATAAGAAGGAGCGCGGAACCAATTGCGATTCAAAACGAGATTGTGTGAACAACTCCGGAGTTACCCCCATCATCCATACTGCTGCTGCCACCGTTGCAGCGGAAACCGTCCATGTCGCCAGCTTGATGCCGACTCTATTCGGACGATTCATTTTTGCGCGCGCCCGTTGCACCAGCTTTGCTTCCAGTGCTTCTACGAATTCGTTCCTTGGCTCCGCATCCTTTGACCGAGGAAGAGTCGCGAAGAATTGCTCATCATTTGGAGTATTCATTAGCCAACCCTCCTATCCAGTCGACATGCAAAACTTTTTTGAGTTCTTTTGTGGCCCGGTGAAAATCTACGCGAACCTTGGCTTCGCTTGTACCGAGAATTTCCGCCGTTTCCCGGATACTGTAAGCCCTGATGCCGCGTAAAATCAGTACATTCCGATGATGTGGCTTCATTTTCTGCATCGCCTGCTCAATTTCCAGCTGCTCTTCCTTGGAAGCCAGCTCCGCTTCCGGCCTCCCCAGAAGAGAAGGTAGCCCTTTTAACAATTCCATGCCAAAGAGCGTTTGCACCCGTCTCTTCCGGTAATCATCGATGGCGACATGCTTGGCAATATGTAAAATCCACGTCTTCACACTGGAACGCTCCTCGTATCTGCCCAAGGCATCCAAGACCCGGATAAATACTTCTTGCGTCAAATCCTCCGCATGCTCGCGCTTCCCCGTGAAGTAGTAGAGGTATTGATAGACATCCCGGTAGTGCTCGCGATAGATCGCTTTGATCCGCGACTCGTAATCGATTGTGTCCTGCACTGGATTTCCTCTCCCTGCTCCCTACTTGATGGATTGACCTGTAACTGCATCAATCTTTCCGCCTCTTTCTTTCTGTTCATAAACAAGGACAGGTGTTGCCTGGTAACGTCCGTTAGGGGAAGGAAATACGTAGCTCAGTGTAAGCGAATTTGCTGTCAGCAATGCTTGTACGGCTTGCTCCGGCCCTACGACATTGGAGGCATCATCATAGGATAATTCACCAGTAGCTTCTGGAAAACCGGCGGATACAATGTCTCCCGTATGCATGTCAACTTTTACCGAATAGGCCTGGCCCTCCACCATAATACCTTGGTGTACTGGGAAAAATAGAAACGCTTGCTTGCCTTCTTCTTTGTTAATCATTTGTGGTACCAGCTCCGTTACTTCTGCGTCTACAAACGGTTGCAGAAACGCCACTGCTTTTTCCTCTGCAGCTACCTCTGTAATCACCTTCTGCTTTGGTGGGTTTTCAAATACATGAAAGTACGTTATCTGATCATTCATTGTCCTCACCAAGAACCTTTTGTTGCCAACCAGGGCATCATACTCCTTTTCCCCTTCGAGAACTAGAGCACCTTTGGTCATTTTAAATGCCATTCCTTCTGGAACAGGAATAAAGGTAGAGAGTGCTGTGGCTATCTCCTCATTTGTCTTGGCGAAAACCCGTTGGTTTCCAGATGTTACCGTGATTGGTTTGCCGTACTTATTTTTCCTGGTCCATCCGGACTCTACCTCGGCTCCTGATCGTGCATCCAAATAGCCTGTATAAATTGGGCTGTAGACAGGGCGAAAGCCAGCGGTAATGTCCTTTGCTTTTTGCTGATAGCTGAGGTGCAGCAGGTCTTCTAAATGCTTGCCGATTACATCTGGTTGCTTAACCCCTGATGGAGCGGCGAATTTGCTGGTGTCCATCTGCAATCCTGTTGCTTCGCCTGCGTTTATATAGTCCAGCTTTCCTGCGCCATTGATCGCCACTACGTACCCATCGTCTTTGACCGGAATCTGATTCACGACACGGACGAAGCGTACGTTTGCTATAGCCTCTGTGCCCTCACCATCAACTGTTACCTCTTCTATCCGGTATTGCTTAATGGCATCACCACTGAAATCCTTCAGGATATTCTGTGCTTTTTCTTTTCCCATCGCTTCCGTAGGCCGCGCAGTGGGTTTCTTTCCGGGAATATCCCGGGCAGAGAAGGACAACAGTGTACCCTTGTTTGCATCGATTCTAGCATCCGCATACAGGGATACCTTCGTCCGCTCCTTGTTGCTGAAGATGCGGAATTGGATGTGGATGACATCTCGCATCTGATTGTTTCGCGAAATGGTCTTTTCCGCGTTTTTCAATTCCGGGTAGTGTTTGCTCAGCTTGCCCACGGTTTTCTGGACTACTTTGCTCAACTGGGGTTGCGTCGATGTGGCTGCCGCGGCTTGTACGGTTACTTGTGGTTGCGTTACCCACAATGGGCTTGAGAAGAGCACAGCAGCAGCTCCTACTGTGATCATCAGCTTTTGGGTTGCGTATGATTTCATTTTAAATTTCCTCCTGGCTTCCTCTTTTTACGTTCTTAGCCAAATAGTCGGAAGCGAAAGGGAAATGTTACAAGTGAACCTAAATTTTATAGGGAACAAATGGATTTTTTCTGAGTTGAATGTCAAAATGTAATTACGATCAATTTCTTGTACCCGCAATGGAAGCTGTTTTCCCTCTATTCTTTCTGGGCTTCGTTCTTTCTTTTGGCGTTTCTTTTGCTGCAAGGGAGCGTGTATTGGTATTTCAAATGGAAAGGATTAAAAAGGGAGAAAGAGAAACACTTTCTCGTACTCGTTCAATGGAAAACCCCACAATGTAAAAACCTCCCAAAATTTTTATTTATAAAACGAAAAAGAGCATAAAAAAAGGCCAGTCAAGCCTTTGACAGGCCGCCTAGCCGTTGCGAGGTTTTGTGAGCGACATCCTTTACCCGTTCACTCAAATACTGGAGTCGTTCCTCCTTCAAATCATACGTAACAATTCCAATGCTTAACGCCCCGATTACCTTTTGGGTGTAATCAATCACCGGCGCTGCGACTGACGCCGTATTTTCCGTCCGCTCCGCAAAACTAACTGCATGACCAGCTGCTCTGATCTCCTGGAGCTTCTCCATAAAAGCAGGCACCTGCTCTTCACCCACTAGCTGCACTACGGTTTGTCGTGCTTCTTCCACAGACATATGTGCCAGCACGACTTTATTGGCCGCACCGATATGCATCGGAATCCGCAAGCCCAATTGGTCGTAGATACGGATATTATGCTGACTGTCTACACGATCGACGACAATGGATTCAAGTCCGCTAGGTTGACTGAAGTAAACACTTTCGTTTACTTCTCTGGCGAGCTCCTCGATCATCGGCTTGATCACTTTGCGATAATCGATCCGATCAAGCACGCGCAAACCGAACTCCATCCACTTAATCCCCAACGTATATTGCTTGGTCGCAGCATCCTGCTCAACCAGTCCATGCTTCATCAACGTGTACAACAGTCGATAAATGGTGCTGACCGGGAGCTGGCATTCCTTCGCTAAATCATTGATCGTCCACCATTTTCTATGTTCATCCGACGAAAGTGCCGTTGCAATCGCCATCGCTCGATCAAACGATTGAATCACGGTCATCCCCCCTTTTCTATCTATCTTCTCATATGAAACTATGTTAAACCATTTGCTCTAATTTTGTGAATCGCAAAAAAACTCGAATGAGGAATCACAGATTGACAGTCAGAAATCAGAATGTGTAAACTAATGGTGAACATTTCGAAATATGAACAATATTCTGCAATGTGGAAAAAGGGAGGCAACTATGTTCCAAGGCAGCCAATCCATGGTCAAAAAGATGAAAACGGTCATCATCAAGCATCCCCATCAAGCATTTATCAGCCAAGAACATCTCGATCAATCGTGGAAAACCTTCAACTATACAGACCGCCCTGACTGGGACCGCGCTCTGCATGAATACGCCAAATTCGAATCAATTTTGCGCGAGCATGTAGAAAACGTCCTGCACTTGCCACAATCCGATAAAACTGGACTGGATTCCATTTACGCCCATGACCCGGTGAAATTTACTTCCAAAGGGGCAATCATCCTCAAATCTGGCAAAGAGCTCCGTCAGGGAGAAGCCGAAGTATACAAAGCCTTTTTAGAAGAAAACAACATCCCAATTCTGGGGCAACTCACAGGCGACGCGTTGTCAGATGGCGGCGATCTCGTCTGGCTGGATGACAAAACACTCGCAATCGGCCTTGGCTTCCGTACAAACGAAGCGGCTATCGCTCAAATTACGGAAATGGTCAAGAATTTCACAGAGGAAATCATCGTCGTACAGCTTCCTTATGATCGCGGTCCTGCGGAATGTCTGCATCTGATGTCGATTATCAGCATGGTCGATCATGATTTGGCAGTCGTCTACTCCAAGCTGATGCCCGTATTTTTCCGCCAACTCCTCATCGACAGAGGCATTCAGTTCATTGAAGTACCAGATCATGAGTACGATAATCTGGGCAGCAATGTTCTCGCCCTCGCTCCACGAGTGTGCATGGTCGTGGCAGGCAACCCGATTACCAAGCAACGCCTTCTCGACGCAGGTGGGACTGTGTACGAGTATGAAGGGGAAGAGATTTCCTATAAGGGAACAGGTGGACCTACTTGCCTGACAAGCCCAGTGGAACGAATGTAACCGACTGTACCCCAATTGTTAGACCATTAACGATTGGAGGTGCAGTTTTTTATGACGAAAAAGTTTCCTTAAGCAAAAACTTTGTTGCCTGGGAAAGAATCTTACCTTAAACTAAAATCATGAAGATATCGAATACGTGCACTTTTTTTTACCTTCATTTTTGCCCTAAGCCAACAGTTTGTCCTTAATGAAAAAGGAGAGTGAACATCATGCCATCTATCAGCATTCCTTTGTCTGATGCCTTGATTGGTAGCCACATCTGCCTGGATCGTATTGACGTTCAGGGTATACTGCGCAGGCGATTGCTGGATCTCGGCTTCGTCCCCGGCAACATCGTTGAAGTTATGCAAAAAAGTCCGCTCGGCGATCCCATTGCCTTTCGGGTAAATAACACGATCATCGCCCTGCGCAAAGAAGAAAGCTCCCTTATATTCGGGGAGTACGTGGGAAGTGACGAAAAATGACTTCCTACACGATTGCCTTGGCAGGAAATCCGAATACCGGTAAGAGTACATTATTCAACACATTGACGGGACTTCGCCAACATACAGGAAACTGGGCAGGAAAGACAGTCGTAATGGCTGAGGGAGAATTCTCACGGGGAAATACGGCTTTTCGGATCATCGATTTGCCAGGCACGTATTCCTTGTATTCCAACTCGGCGGATGAAGAAGTGGCGAGAGATTACATTATCTTCGAGCAACCTGACGTCACCATTGTGGTACTGGATGCAACTTCATTGGAACGGAATCTCAATTTGGCCTTGCAGGTGTTGGAAATGACCCCTCGCGTCGTCGTATGCGTCAATTTGATCGATGAGGCGAAAAGGCTTGGCATTCGTATTGATCTGGAAAAAATCTCACAAAGATTAGGCGTTCCCTGTATCGCCATTTCCGCCAGAAATCAAATCGGGATCGAGAATTTGCTCGATCAGGTGGAGAAAGTAGCGAACGGAACCATCGTGCCCAATCCTGTACAGATAACCTACAGTGATCAGATCGAATCCAAGCTGGCTGAGTTGGAGCCGCTCATCGAGAAAACCTTGGGTAGCCGTTTTCCGACAAGATGGATTGCTCTGCGGTTGTTAGATGGAGATGAAAGTTTGTTACGAACCTTGAGAGAGCGCATGCCAGATCCGGCTACAACTGCAAGAAAGGAGCCTTTGACCCATGGCCGAACCGTTTGCCACTAATCCGTCTGATTCCCTTGATACGCTTCTTTCCGCGGCCCGGACCTCAGTGGAAGGAAGTGAAATTCGGGACACGATTGTGAGTGACATTTACCGCACTAGTCGCAGCATTTGTAAGGAAGCCGTGACGTACGAAGACAAGCAAAAGCTGTCTAACGCATACAAACTGGATAAAATCGTGACGTCCAAAATATGGGGCTACCCCATCATGCTGGCGATTTTAGGCACTGTATTCTGGATCACGATCGCAGGTGCCAATGTTCCATCCGGAATGCTTGCCGACATGTTCGGTGTTGTCGAGGGGTATCTAACTGCTGGCTTTCAAGCTGTACATGCACCTGATTGGCTGCACGGGATTCTGGTTCTCGGATTCTTTCGCGGTACCTCCTGGGTTATCAGCGTCATGCTTCCTCCGATGGCAATCTTTTTCCCAGTCTTTGCCCTGCTCGAGAACTTCGGATATCTGCCGCGTGTCGCGTTCAACATGGATCGTCTGTTTAAAAATGCTGGCGGACACGGAAAACAGGCATTAACCATGTCGATGGGGTTTGGCTGTAACGCAGCTGCCATCCTTTCAACCCGGATTATCGAATCTCCTCGGGAGCGAATGCTGGCGATTCTGACCAATAATTTCGTCCCGTGCAATGGTCGTTGGCCAACCTTGATCCTATTGGCTTCACTGTTTATGGCAACGAGCGCGACCAGTGGCTGGCAATCTTTGATTACTGCTCTCATTGTTATGGGTATGGTACTTTTTGGAATCGTTATCACTCTTACCGTTTCCTGGACGCTATCCAAAACAGCTTTGCGCGGAGTACCTACACACTATACGTTGGAGCTGCCCCCATACCGCCGTCCGCAGATTTGGAAAACGATCCTCATTGCAACCAAAGATAAATCATGGAGTGTGCTAAAAAGGGCTGTCATTGTAGCCGCTCCTGCCGGTATCATCACTTGGATATTAGGCAATATCTATGTCGGTGGGGATAGCATCCTCGCCCACATGGCTGCCTTTTTTGATCCGTTCGCGCAAATCATTGGTCTCGATGGCTATATTCTCATGGCCTTTATTCTCGGCTTGCCCGCTAATGAAATCGTGCTGCCGATTCTTCTGATGGGGTATATGTCCTCCGGTGCCATGGTTGATGTGGAAGGGATCGACAATATCAAGGATGTCTTCTTGCAGCACGGGTGGACTTGGTTGACAGCACTCAACATGATGCTGTTCTCGCTGCTTCACTACCCTTGCGGCACAACCTTGTTCAATATTTACAAAGAGACGAAAAGTGTGAAATGGACAGTGCTTTCCGCACTCATCCCTCTAGCCATTGCGATCGGAGTAACGTTCTTGACTGCCCAGGTGGCAAGGGCACTCGGTTGGGTGTAGAAACACAGCAAAAAGCCTTTGCACAAAACCAGAAATCCTGGTTCGTGCAAAGGCTTTTTTATTGCGTAATAGGTATCACTCCTCTAAGGGGGAATCTCTCAAACACAAGTCCGCTCATCTCCAGCTGATACGTATCCTGTTTGGGTACCTCGAAGACAATTGAAACAGTCTCAGCGTTCTCTGCGACAACAAAATCCTTGTAGTACTGACCATCTACACGCAAGTTAATCTCTTCCGGTCCCTTATTCGGGATGACGATGAAAAGCTTACCTTTGTCATAATACACCTTTTCTATGTTCAACTTTGTCTTTTTGCCAAATGGAATGCTTTGCGGAGATTTGGCATTCCGATCCAGCACGATGTTTTCTCTAATGGTCTTATTCGCAGATACCTCGTCGAATCGAAGCTCGAGTTTTTCAGGTACGTCTTCAAAGAAAAGAGATGGAAAAAACTGCATGGTATACTTGTCGCTGCCTTGAACCCTGATAGCATCGCCACCTCGAAGCCGTTCAAGATTCTCATTGAATCGGTCATCCATTGCCGGATATTCCTTTCCGTTCCCATCTACCAGCTTCACATTCTCCAAGCGATACAGCTCGAACCCATCCTGCAAAGTAGCTTCTAGCTCCGCTTCCATCACAGTCGGAGAAGCTATGATCTGGTTTACTTTCAGACTCGTCAACAGGCTGTCTGTTTCTAGCACAGCATCTACTTCTGCGTCCGGTTGAATTACCTTTTCTGCTACAGTGACGGACTTTGGCAGGGGCAGCAACAGCTCGGCTACCACTTCATCAACTTCTTTCTTGCGCATATCTACAATTTGCACAGGCAGAACGGGCTTCGTCTGATTCATGAACTCCTGCATTTTTTTCTCGTCAATTCGGTAATTCGGTGTGATGATAAGATAATGCACACCATCGATTACTTGAAAATCTTTCGGAGCATGACCGATTTCTTTCAGCTCCCCCAAATCTACACGAAGACTCCCATAGAGCATCTCGCTTCTTTTCGATTCGTCCGGAATCCGAGCGATCTCCTCCATTTTTTCACCGGAGATTAACAGTGTAAACGTAATCCTTCTGTGATCGACCATGGCATCCCTGATCTGATAAACAAGACCGTCCTTCTCCAATTTCACCTCAGGCAGAATCGGATAGCCATTTTTCAAAGCATGCATGAAACCTTCATCGGGCGTGATCCATTCAAACGATTCCTGTCCTTTCTCTGCTCCCGTCAGTCCCCACAAGCTTCCATCAAAGGGCTGTGCAATCTGGAAGAAAATCGTCGCAGCAACTGCCACTCCGGCTGCCCAAGAGGTTACCTGCAAGCGACGGCGACGTTTCTCACGCTGAATTTTTGTGAGTACTTCCTGCTCGAATTTTCCCAAATGAAACGGATATTTCTCACGAACGGATTGCTTTGCTGATTGACTCCATTCCTTCCACATGCGATCGTCGCTCATCCTTTTACCTCCTTCGACATGGTCTCCTTCAATTGCTTCCTGGCTCGATGCAAACGCGTACGAACGACCTCCTGCGAAACCGCGAGAATGTCCGCCACTTCCGCAATCGATAGGTCTTCGTAATAATGCAGGAGGATGACCTGCCTGTACTTCGGTGCGAGGGATTGAATGTACGTGACGACCTCTTCCCGCTTCACCCGGTTTAAAATCTCTTCTTCTACCTGATTGTTTGCCTGCCGATCCATCAGGTCGCCAAGATGATCATCCATCGTCGGAAAAATGTTGCGGAACGACCACGACCGAAAATGCTTTTTGCTTTCATTCATCGCGATCTTGTAGAGCCAATGCTTGATCTGTCCGTCCCCGCGGAACTGATCGAGATGCCGATATGCCTTGATAAACACGTTTTGGGTAATATCGTCCGCCAAGGCATGATTCTTCACCGTGAGACTCACCAGATGAAAAATCTTCTCCCCGTATTGCTGCATTAGCCATTTCAGTCTGGCTTCCCGTGTAACCTCCAGACTCACTGGCATTGTTTCTGCTTCGTTCAACCCTTTCACCTCGTCCGTTGATTGCTTGCTATTAGGTATGATCCGTCCCACAGCAAAAAGGTGACAGAAATGAAAAAGAAACCGCTGTGGTTTCCACAACGGCTACTTCGCTGTTCGTTCTTCCTTTTCCAAAAACCAAACCTTTTGAATTATAAAAAATGCTGCATCCAAATATTCGGCTCGATATATATGACTTCGTTCTTTTCCACGTCAACCTGCACGGGAACTAATGCGTCTGGAATGATGTACGAACCGGACTCGGGGAATTTCATTCCTGTCCAGCTTTCCCATTCCATCAAGCTTCCTCTGATCAGCATGGATTCCGGCGCCACCTGCATGATCGTCGCTCCCAGTTTCCAATGTGTGCGCACCCACGGATCAAACGGAGCGTCATCGGTCGTTTTCCACTGCACGTACTTGTCCATTGGCGTGAGCGGATACTTGTGCTTGAGCGATGGACGTACGGGTGCCACCACGTACGCCAAGCCATTTTCCTTAGCGATATCCTTCATTGCCGTAACCATCTGCTTGCTCAGACCGAGTCCCCGATAGTGGGGATCGATAGAGATAGAGAGTGCCGATAACGCGTTTGGTTGTTGTTTTTCTTGGCGGTAGTCTTCGATCCCTTGCAGAAAGACATCATCCCAGCCTTTTGGCAACCCTTCCGTAGTGCCATCCCAATAAAATGGAATCGCATTTCCTACAGCCATCACCTTGTCAGCCTCATCCGTCAGCATGAATTGATAAGAAGAGAACCAGTCATACAGATGACCGTAATATTCGTTAGCCACTTCGTCATTCAGCATGAAGGCAGACCAGCTTGCTTCGATTAGTGCATCAGCTTGATCGTTTAAATCCGATCTTTGTGCGAAAGTGTAGATGTTGTATGACATGCTTGGAATCCTCCTACGAACTCAGATGTCTATCTTCCCATCTAATCCCTATTCGATTTTCTTCGACATTTTCCTCTTGCGGTGTGTCACACAATCGCTCCCTCGCTCGTTATATGGTCAAACCAAACGAGGAGCTGATTGGCATGAAAGAACGAACATGTGTGATTGTCGGAGGCGGGTACGCAGGTATCAACGCACTAAAAGCCGTTCGCGAGACGTGCAAAGGACGCCCGATCCGCTTCATCTTACTCGATAAAGAGCCTCATCACCTTCGCAAAGTCCTGTTGTTCAAACCAGCTGCTGGCAAAACAGATATCTCGATTCCGCTAAAAAGTCTGTTTCCAGAGGGCGTCGAATGCGTGCAAGGTACAGTCACGTCGATCAAAGGGAAGGAGAAGACCCTCTTATTCCGGAACAAAGACGGCCAAGAGCAGGCGTTGCCCTACGACATGCTCATCCTGGCAGTAGGAAGCGTCATTCGCCAACCCGAGCCAGAACAAGGCGGCATCGCTTTGACGGGCGTCGAGGCGGCCGAGGCGGTTCGGGAAAAGTGGCTTGCCAACATGCGCCAAGCCGTCCATGAGAAGCAGCCATCCGAACGTGAGCGATTGTTGACGATCGCCGTTGCCGGAGCGGGTATCAGTGGGATGGAGACCGCTGCGGAGCTGGCTTTCGCTATGCGCGAGGAAGCGAAGAACCTCGGCATCCATCCTGATGAAGTCAACATCTATCTCATCAACGCACAAAATCGCTTGTTTACCGAAGGGTCTGCCAAAATGGGGCACAAGCTGGAGAGTGCACTCACAGATGGTGGCGTAACCATTCTGCATGGTCAAAAGGCACTTCATGAGCGGGACGAAATGCTGACGCTAGCCAGTGGTCGTACGATTGCTGTCGGACTATGCGTCTGGTCGCTCGGATTGCAACCCAATCCCGCATTGCGCAGTATGGGCGTACCACTGACCACACACGGACAGGTGGTCGTCGATGAATCCTATCGTGTGGCGGGAACGCCGGGGGTGTACAGTATTGGCGATTGTGCACGCATCGTAGATCCAACCAGCGGGCAAGCAGACACGATGACATGCAAGGAAGCCTCCGGACAGGCGATGCGTTTGGGCAAAATTGTGTTAGCTGACTTGGATGGAACCCCTGCTCCCACACACAAAAGCTACATGGACATTTACTGCGTCGGACTCGGCCCTGAACGCGGAATGGTTTGGACGAGAAAATGGGGACTCGATATCATTTTGACAGGGAAATTGGGGTGGAAGCTTCGCCAGTTCACCTGGAATGCTGCCAGCATGATAAAATAGGAAAAAATAGGGACGTACGAAGACACAAGAGGAAGTGACACAGCCATGGAGGCTCTGTACAAACAATATAAGGGGCTCATGTTCCGCCTCGCCTATCAGATGCTCGGCTCGGCCACGGATGCGGAGGATATCGTGCAGGACGTATTCGTGAAGGCCCATGATGTCTCGCTGGAACAGATGCTTGAACCGAAGGCTTACCTGTGCAAAATGACCACAAATCGCTGCCTCGATTTGTTAAAATCGGCCCGCAAAAAACGGGAGCTGTATACTGGACCATGGCTGCCAGAGCCCATCTCTACCCCTGATGCAGACAGCTATGATTCTGTCATTACCAAAGATTTGCTATCCTACGCAATGCTCGTCCTGTTGGAGCGGCTTTCTCCCCCAGAACGAGCGGTGTTCGTCCTGCGAGAAGCCTTTGACTTCCAATATGACGAGATTGCCGAGCTGGTTGGAAAAAGCGAAGCGAATTGCCGCAAGATCGTTAGTCGGGCGAAAAAGAAAATGGGGATTGACCCTGAGGAATCTCATCTCCCCCCAGAAAAAGAGCTCGGCGAAGAATGGATCGGCCGTTTTCTGTCTGCGCTGGAGCACGGAAATGTCGATTCATTGCTCACTCTGCTTGCCACAGATGCAGTATTGCTCTCGGACGGCGGCGGCAAGGTCACCGCAGCCCTGCATCCGATCTTGTCTGGCGAACGCGTGGCATCCTTCTTACTTGGCTTGATGCGCAGCTTCTCGAAGCATCCAAATTTCTCTATAGTGCTCGCACCTTTAAACAACCAGACTGGCTTTGTGATCAAACAGGACGACAAAATCGACACCGTGGTGTTTTTGCATATCGAGCACGGAGCCATTCGTAATCTCTATTTTGTCAGAAATCCTGATAAGCTAAGATTCATAGAATCATAGTCATCAAAGCGAAAAGCCACCAGTAGCAGGTGGCTTTTCTTCGTTTTATTTTACCGTTACCCGAAGCGTTACTTCTTTTCCGCCGTAGCTTCCTCTCAGTGTCGTGCTGCCAATGGAAACTGCTGTCACTTCTCCACCGTCTACAGTTGCTACCTCAGGATTTTCCGATACCCACTCAACCTCTTCGGAAACCAATTCGGTATACCCTCTTTCATACTCGGCATGAACTTGGAGGGTAAAATTCTCTTCTGGAGAAAGACGCAGTGTGGAACGGTTCAGTTTTAACTTATTCGGCGCTTTTTCATCAAGCACTAAAACTCTTACACGCGTGTACTTATTGTCGTACCTAGCAGACACATAGGCTTTTCCGCTTTTTAGTGTTCTGATCTCACCGTTTTCGAGCACTTCCAGAACATCAGGATCGCTCGAAGTCCAGGTGGATTTTTCTGTGACGTCCTTACTGCTCTTGTCGCTAAAGGAAGCGGTTAGGGTCAACTGCTTATTTTGTTCTGGTTCCAACACAAACGTTTCCTCTGACAATTGAATCGATTGGAGAGTCAATCCAGATACACTTACCGGAATAGTGAGATCCTCTCCTTGGTACTGAACGGTAATGACGGATTCGCCTTCTGTTTTGCCAGCAGTAATGCGTCCCTTTTTCAAAGAGATCAGATCATTGTCGATGCTGTACGTAGTCTCTTTGTCTTTCGTAATATCCTTGCGCTTTTTACCGTCTATCACATACACCTTGAGGTACTTGGACTGTTGAGGTTTGAGCATTAGTTCCTCTGGTGATGCTTCCAAGGTAAAGGTTACTTTTTTCTTCACAGTAACCTTGGCGTTTGCCGTCTTGTTCCCGTCCAATGTTCTTACGGTGATTGTCGTCTTTCCTGCACTTTTCGCGGTTACGTTGCCTTCCTTGTCTACCTCTGCTACCTCAGGGTTGCTACTGGTCCATTCTACGGTTTTGTAGGAAGCGTATGTTGGCTTGATCGTGGCATGCAGCCCGACAGGCTCATCCCCGAGTGTCATCGTGAATGCCTCTTCCTCCAGTGTTACTTCGGAAACCGGATAGTAGGATGGCTGTGGCGTTGGTGGAGTCGGCTTATTCACGACATTCACGGTCCTTGTGATAACGGTTGATATGTTTCCAGCCGAATCTCTCACATAGTACTTCAGCGTATATGTCCCTGTCTGACTGGAGTCGATTTGACCGTCGACTTTCGCCTCTAAACCGCTTTCCCGGTCCGTGATGGTTACACCAGGATCAGTGAATGTACTTCCTTCGAAAATAGTCATCGTCTCATCGCCATTTAACGTGATAACTGGCGCCGTCTTGTCTATGCGGACCTCTACTTTTTCCTCATCACTCTTTTTTTGCGAACCGTTGACCTGTACGGCGACAACCTCTGTAATTCCCTCCGTCGATATCGTAATCTTGTCAGTGTAAGGTTGCCAGGTGCCGTTGTTCAGCTTGTACTGAATCGTATTTCCTGGTTCGCCCGCCATCGTTACTTTGACATCCTGATTGGTCCAGTTGTTATGGCTAAGTGTCAGGACTGGCTTGGATGGAGTAGCTTCGACAGGCGTAGTCGCGTTGGAAGGTGCAGAAGGAATTGATTCCCCTATTTCATTTGTGGCAGTGACTGTAAATGTGTACTCCGTTCCATAGCTCAACCCTGTTACTGTAATCGGGCTTTCTGCTCCAGTAGCCTTCAAGTTTCCAGGATGAGAAGTAACCGTGTAGCTCGTGATTGGTTTTCCGTTTGGATTTCCAGACTGGAAGCTTACAATCGCACGATTATTTTCCGAGGTGGCCTTCACATATAACGGGGCCTCTGGCTCTTTGACATCGAATAATTTCAATTCCCCAATCACTGGTGCTAATCCATCATAGGTATCTGTTACATTGACTCTTACATATCGACTTGTTACAGGAGTTGACAATAATAAAGAAGTTTGGCTTTCTCGATTACCTGTTACTTTCGCGTTTGCATCAGGAATATCCGAAAAATTGATTCCGTCACTGCTTATTTGCAAGGAATAGTCCATGTTACGATCATTGAATCCATATACTTCCCATAACCGAAAATCAGTTGGCTCACCTAAGTCAACTTGCAACCATCCCGTTCGTTTTGTACTACTGATCCAGCTATTTAAAGGGCCCAACTTTCCATCTACCGCTTTGTCTGAAGAAAACTGTGGTTCATAATTGCCATTTGACGTAGTCGTTTTCCCTAAAGCCAAATTCTCGGGAAAAACAGCACTCACAGGATTCTCGATCCCCAACGTAAGGAGAACGAAACAGAGCAATGTAGCCAATCCTTTTTGAAACAGAAGATGTCCTTCCTTTCGCTTTGATATTCTGTCTTTTTCGCTAGCCATTTTCACGCCTCCTAGTCATGTCTCGTAGTCGGCTCCTAGCGTATCAAATGATTCTCACAAAAAACTCACAAAAAACCCCCTTTCGTTTTCATGAAAAGAGGGTTTCATCCTTGTCATACGCGTTCTAAAAAAGTGTAATCAAAATAGGATTTGAAATTCGGATACAAAAAGATCAGTGATTCTTTCAGTTTGTTACGATCCGTATTTTCGTCATCCATTTCAAACAAAATTTCATGGTCAATTTCATAGATTCCACACTTCTCTTCGTCTGGACTTTCTTGTAAATCGATACATCGTATATTTCCGTACTCCGTATCCCATGAAAAAGGAAGGTAACCTAACTTGCAAAGCAATGGATTGTACATATCCCGAATACGATCGAATGGCTCATCAATCCCTTGTTCAGGGATGACGTCGAAAAAATGATGATACGTAGAAATGAAGACTTTATACCACTCCGGAAATTTCAGCCCAAATTCTTCTTCGAGCGCAGCCACATCATCGTGACTTACGATTGAAGGAACCAGCTTCCATCTGGACCATTCCTCATCGATATCAGCTACCTTCATGACATCAGGGACGCCTGGCCGCATCCATCTGCAAAAGCCTCCCTCTGTCACTTGGTTATATCGCGCATAGTGGGCTTCAAAACCATTCTTGATATACTCGTTTCTATCCATATGTAAAGCCTCCTTTTTCCTATAGGAAGTCAGTTCCTCCATAATCGCTTCACTTCCACGAGCACTTCATCTTCGAATTCCATTTTGTAAATATCAGGCTTGGACATCGTCCATAAAAAATCCAAGTCGTACTGACTGTCAAAGTACCCCATCATCAATGTCATAACGGCACCATGCGTTCCGATTACAACTTTCTGCCCTCTATATTGCTCTAAAATTTTTCGCAACGTACTTACCACACGATTCCGACAAATGGTGATGGATTCCCCCCCAGGCAACGAAAAGTCTGGCTCAGTAAACATCTTCTTTACTAATGGATACAATTCATTATCAGCCATGATTTGATCATTTCCGATAAAAACGAGTTCTCTCAGCTCTTCTAAAACAACGATCTCTTTCCCTACGGACTGGGCTAGTTCTTCTATGGTTGCCATTGCTCTTTTATACGGACTAGAAATGAACGCATCGATCCCCTCATCTTTCAACAATTGCGTAATGATACCGGCATCTGACCTACCTTTTTCAGTCAGTCCTCGTGTTCTTTCGTCCCCTTCGGTTTTTGGTGATTCTCCATGCCTGACCATGTAAATAAAGGTTTTCATGAGTACCCTCCCTGTATATGTATTACGAAAAAGCCCCCTTTCTGTTTTCACCAGAAAGGGGGACCCTCTTAGATTTTGAACCGATGCACGATCTCTTCCATCGTCTGCGTCAAGCCGACATTTCTCTCTGAAATAGCTGCGACCTGTTGGTTGTTATCCGCAATAATGCGAGATTGCTCTGTGATCGCCTCCACACTGTGGGCACTTTTCTCCATAGAGTTCGTCACTTGCTCCACCACAGTAACCACATTGCTAATCGTTGAATTCAACTCTTCAAAAGACGCATTGAATTCCGCCAGCAACGTATGGAAACGGTGTGCATCCATAGTGTACTTCTCCGATGTTTCCATCATGCTATCATAGTCAGGGCTGACCCGCGTATCGATGAAGTCCAATACGCTCGACGAATGAGTCGCCAGATTGTCTACAGATTCGCCTGCGACCTGAATAATGCGTTGAATATCAATCACGACCTCCGACGATTGCGTCGCCAGTCTGCGTATCTCATCCGCTACGACAGAAAACCCTCTACCGCTGTCTCCCGCACGTGCAGCTTCAATCGCCGCATTCAATGCCAACAGATTCGTCTGTTCAGAGATCGTGAGTATCGCCTCTGCCAACAGGTTGATTTTTTCCATCGAATCCTTCGAGTCGGTGATCGCAATTTCCGTTTGTGCCTTTACATTCATATAGAGCTCTGTCGTCATTTTATCCGCAGCCAATGCATGTTCCCGCAAAGCAGTTGCCCGCGAGCTGACATCCTGCGCGGTCACAGCCGCTTCTTCTGTTCTTTTCGTAATCGTATGAATGACCGTCTCCATATCGTTTAAGGTCGCATTCATCTCTTCTGTGGCCGCCATCGTCTCCTGCATATGGGCGAGCAAGATGCCTGTAGCCTCCGCGGTTCCGCTAGACTGCTCGCTTACTTTGTTCGTAGATTGCTTCGCGCTCTGTGCATTTTCAGCGACCGAGCGAGACACGGCTGTCAGCTTGCTCACAACCTCGCTCAATTGCTCACGCATGACAATGATCGACTGTGCCGTTAATCCAATCTCATCCTGCGTGCCCTGCTCGTTCACCGCTATTTTTTCCCGCAAATCAAATTGAGCCGTCTGCGTAATGATCTCCCTCATTTGATCAATCGGGCGGGTAATCCAGCGACTCAACAGGAAGGATAGCAGCAACGCTCCTGCCACGGAACATACCAGCTTCCAGACAACAGACTCCAGATTGTCCGCCAACTTCTGGTTCAGCTCCGTATTGTCATACACAATCTTGATAACACGTGATCGGCTGAGATCATTAGGATCTTTGCCTAGCTTATACGGGACGAGGCGATAAGTGAGATCTTTCTCCTCTGTTTTTTCATGAAACTCTCTGATTTCTTGTGATTGGTATGCTTCCATAAAAATCGGCAAGTGATTATCGATCACCCGCAAGGCTTTCCCGTCGCTCCCTGTTCTCCCCAAAGCGTAACCATCATGAGAAAAGACCAGAATGTCTTTTACCATGTTGTATTTCTCCGTCATCGCCTGCGAAACAGCCAAGAAATTAAAGGTCTGGAAAAGAGAGCTGTCCTGCAAATTCACACTGACTTCAAACAGGTACTTCTGGTCAAACGTTGGGAGATAAGCGAACTTTTTAATTTGACCTGTATTGACGGAAACCTCCATGCCATCGGCAGAAAACTCTTTTCCATCGATCCGATTTTTCAACAGCTCCGTAAATGCTCCTGCATTGCTGAAATCAAGCCCAATATCGGTTTTGACGCTGGAATGAACGACCTTGATATTTCGGTCAATGATGAAAATATCCATCCCATACTGCTCACGCAAGGCTGCATAGTCCCACGTCTCCACCGCTGGATTTTGCCGATAGTTGTTCGTTAACACTTGCAGTGTTTGCTGCATGCGGTTTTCCATGTCTTTCTCAAAAACGCCGTATGCCATATCCACATTCTTCACTGCATTCGTGACATGATCCTCTACCAGCTGGTACTGTACCACTTGGTCAGAAATAATATTCGCCTTGAACTGAACATAGTCAATAATAGACAACACAATGGCTACCAGCATCGTAAATAAAGAAATCATCAAGGTAAGCTTAGTACGAAAAGACATCCACATTCGTTTCATAAGTCTGCTCCAAGAAGTTTTATTTTTAAACATAACTTAACATAATTTACCACAACTTAACTTGTCAATCCTTTCATAAGTTTACTGTATTTTGGCAATATATACACTAGGATTTACCATTAACACCGTGCTTATAGTGTCAATGAACACCGTATGAACTTATACCCAAAACCGCACTACACCGCCAATTGTTATGTTAAAATCGGCTCGAACAAAGATGTTCAAAACGTATGTAGGAGGAAACCCACATGCAAAATCGTCAAAACGAAATTATTATTCCTGAAAATCCTGTTTCACACTTCCTGTTCTCCAGCACGAAATCGGCTGCGATCTGGTTGATTATCAGACTGTATGTCGGCTATGCATGGATTACTGCGGGATGGAAAAAAGTCCAGTCCGATAGCTGGACTGGAGATGCGGCTGGCGGCGCGATTCAAGGGTTCGTAAAAGGCTCCTTGGCAAAAGCAGCAGAAGGAAAGGACGTAACGGGGTGGTACGCTTGGTTTCTGGAAAATATGGTATTGCCAAATGCCAAGGTGTTCGGCTTCCTCGTTGCTTGGGGTGAGGTACTCGTCGGACTCGGCTTGATCCTTGGATGCCTGACAGGGATCGCAGCGTTTTTCGGCGGCTTGATGAACGTCAGCTTTCTGTTCGCAGGAACGGTCAGCACCAACCCACTTCTTTTTGTTTTTGCCACTTGGCTCGTTCTGGCTTGGAAGGTTGCGGGCTGGTATGGTCTTGATCGCTGGGCGCTTTCGTATCTCGGAACACCTTGGACGAGAAAATCGCGCGATGGTGTTTTGCCGATGAACAAGTAATACGATCTTCCCTAATGACAAAGCCACCTTTTGCGGGTGGCTTTTGTTGTTCCTTCAGATCAATCGTTATTTAAGTAACGGACAAATTGTATGAATTTATTCCGACAGGTAACCGTGATTTCTGATGAATGTTTATACATTATGTTGAATGACTGTCTGATTGCTGTGCATTATTCTTTTGAGGAACTATAAATTTTCTTATTTTTCAAATAATTCATCAGGAGGACTGTATGAACAAGTGGCTACTAGGCATTTCTACTGCTGTTTTGTTGTTTAGTCTCTCAGTCGGCTGTAGCTCGAAACCCGCCAACAATATCCAATCCCCTCCAGCGGAAGCAACAGCAAAGCCTACTACCTCAGAGCCAATGGTCCTGCAATGGAGCATCACCGGGGAGCCGTCTACGATGGATGCCGGCATTGCAACAGATTCAACCTCCATGGACATGATCAATCTCAGCTTCGAAGGACTGACCAGCGTCGATCGTCAAGGACAGATGATCAACGCCATCGCAGAGAGCTACACGCATACTCCTGACTTCACTCATTTTACTTTTACCATTCGAAAAGACGCCAAATGGAGCAATGGCGATCCTGTTACCGCTCACGATTTTGAGTACGCCATCAAGCGCAATCTCGACCCCAAAACCGCTTCCGGCTACGCGTATCAGCTCTTCTATATCAAAGGGGGAGAGGATTTTTACACCGGAAAAGGCAAGCAAGAGGACGTCGGGGTAAAGGCAAAGGACGACTACACACTAGATTTCACCTTGCGCTCACCAACACCGTTCTTCCGCGAATTGACCTCATTTACTACCTACTACCCGCTTCATAAGAAGACCATCGAGAGCAACCCCCAGTGGGCAACCGAAGCCAAAACGATTGTCGGCAACGGCCCGTTTGTGATGGACAAGTGGGAGCACAAGTCCAAGCTCACCTTCAGCAAAAGTCCTACTTATTGGGACAACGCCAACGTCAAGCTCAATCAGATCCATATTGTCATCATCGAAGATAACAACACCGCCCTGTCCATGTTTGAAAATGGTGATTTGGACTGGGGAGGCTACCCTTCCTTTGGCTTGTCTCCGGATGCGATCGGACAGATTAAAGAAGAAGGCAAGCTGCTCGTCGCAGATAACCCAGGTACCAAAGCCGTTATCTTCAATACAAAGAAGCCCCCTTTTACCAACAAAAAAATTCGCCAGGCGTTTTCGTATTCGATCGACCGACAGCAATTGGTGGATAACATCCTACAGACCGGTGTCCCGCCCGCTTATGGCTGGGTTCCCGTATCCATGGGGTTGAATCCAGACGGCTACTTTAAAGAGGATGTAGCGAAGGCCAAGCAGCTTTTAGCAGAAGGCATGAAAGAGCTCGGGCTGACACAATTCCCTAAAGTTACGTACTACTACGACACCGGAGAGACGGACAAGAAGTTGGCTCAAGCACTCCAGGACGAGTGGAAGAAAACACTTGGAGTCGACATTGACATTCGCACCTCAGAATGGAAAGTGTTCAACGAGGATGTCCAAAATGGCAAATACGACTTCGGCATCTGGCTATGGGGAGCCGATTTCAACGATCCAATCAATTTCCTCGAAATGTACAAGGACTTGGGTGGCAACAACGTCGTTCGCTTTGACAACAAGGAATACCGCGATCTGCTCAATAAGAGCTACTATGAGACCGACGAGCAAAAGCGCAAGCAGCTGATGTTCGATGCAGAGAAGATTTTGATGGAAGAAATGCCGCTGGCACCGCTGCATTTCCGCGGCAATGCTTATGTGAAAAACGACAAGGTGAAGGACTTCGTGATCTTCCCTCTCGGCGGTTCCTACTTTAAATACGCGTATATTGAAAAATAATAAAGCGCGGGCATCCTCTCTATGCGAAACAGATAGAGAGATGCCCGCGCTTCCATTACAAATACCGCGCGATCATCCGAACTAACTTTGCAGGGAACTCATGTAAATTGGTAATATCCAAAAATCTTTCATTCCCATAGATTTCACTTATCACATCCTTATCTTGACCGATTGCGGCTGCAAGAAATGTGACTCCTTTTCGCTCATATTCCTGTATGGTCTGTTTCATATCTGTAACAGCATAACTCCCGGTATAGTCATCCATTGCTTTCGGTTGCCCGTCACTTATGCTAATCAACAGTTTTGTCTTTTGGTGGGAAGCGGCTAATCGTTCCGCCATAATTCTAAGCGCCATTCCATCGCGATTATTACTTCTCGCATGAATTCTCATTAACCTGAAGCGATCATTAGCATCCGCTTTATCGAAGTCGGCATAGGCAAAGATCGACATTTGCTCCAATCTGGAAACATCCGCAGTATCGCCGTAGATCAAAATGGGGATATGACAAAGCTGACAATATTCATATACGGCAATCACTGCTCGTTTTGCTGCTTCTAATCTCCCATAAGCTGACATAGATGCGGATTCATCAACCCTAAGACCAACCACAAGAGAGGGGGATTCCGTAGGAGGACGTTTCTTGGCAAAATACTTGTAATCCCTGTAAGCAACGCTGTCTGCTTGAAATTTGCTGCCATAGTAACGATTCCTCGCGAAGTCGGAAGAGATCTCATGTTCCAGATACGGAAGTGTCTTTCTGGCAATCTCTTGCACGATAGGCATGAGTCCCTGACAAAGCCGGGCATATTCCTGTTGGTTTTCCTCATCATAGTCTGGACGGTGAACAATGAGCTTTACGTTTTTATGAATCGAATCGGAAATGACCTCTCTTGCGTCGCGATTCAGCTTTTTACGGAAATCGCGTTCCTTTTGTTTCGCTTCCTCTGACATGGATTCGGGATTTGCCTGATGATAGTTGGGAGAGCCCTCATCCCCCAAACCTGCACGTTCCATATGGGTTGAATCATCAGAGACACGGGAAGAGCTTTCGTCACTATTGGCAGATTTTTTCAATGCGATGCCCTTTTCCTCTCCATGGTTGTCTTTGCCAAAATCAGTGTCGTCTATGTCTCCCGATGTCCTGATCTCTATGGCGTCGTCAGATTTTCGTTTTTTTTTAGTTCAATCTCGGCCTCTTCCAAGCTGGCAAACAAACCATGATTTTTTAGTGCTTCTTCCAAAAGCTTTATTTCTTCCGAATCGGTTGTTATCTTGTAGATGACCTTATGATAAAGGGATTCTTTTGCGGAAGCTCCTCCGGCAATCGCATCTGCCCAGTAGAAAAAGGAACGCATTCCAGCCACACCCTTGATCGCATTGGCCCGCGCTGTTCTGTCTAAAACCATAATCATGTCCGCTAAAATACCCAACACCTTTCCATCTTGAAAACCGGTTTTGGCTATTACACGTTCGATCATGATTTCTTTGGTCGGTAGGTCCATCTTTTCCGTATGCTGAACCCTGTCACGCAGCGCTTCGTTTAACGGTCTGGTTCCCGCATAACTGCGGTTTGTTGTGATAACCGCTATGAAGTCTGGATGCCTGCGTATGATCTCGGTGGGAAGATTGATGCTGCCATCCAGCTCCAAGGCAGAGTTTAGTGCCATTAACACCGCAGCATCACGAATCACGTTTGGTTCTTGGATTTCCAGAAGATAACCCTTTTGATAAGCTCTGACGATTTCCGAAGGGTAAAATCGGTACTCAATCGGTTCGCCCTCGGTGTTTTCCGCTGCTGCGAGCTTCAGTAATTGCTTCATCTTTAAAGCTGCCTGTTCCTGTGTAATCCCCAGTGCATCCATTACAATTTCAGCTATGCTTTGAAACCCATCGCTTTCATATAATGCTTTCCATATCGTTTGGTCGGCAGGCTCCATTTTCTCTAAACGTTCAGAAGAAATGACCGGCAAAATGGCGCCAATAATATCCGATTTATCCATATCAGCAAAACAAGTCACTTTCGTATACGGCAGCCCGAAATTAGCCGATAATGCTTTGGCTAGTTGTGTTTTACCAGAACCAGCGTCACCTTCTAATAATATATTGGCGATTTTCATTTCCCCGCGGTTCCAGTTACGTTTTATTTCTTTACGAATGCGCTGTTCTTCTTCACTGACCATATGAGTGGAAGGCTTTTTCCAAACAAGCTTTTTTTCTGCATCAGTCAGCTGTCTTTCGGGTGACAAATCATATTTTTCATTTTCAGTCATCACATTTCTACTCCCCTCATAGCGCTGGTCCACTCTGATCTTTTCCCTTTTTCTCCACAAGAAGAGGCAGCAACAACGACGCACCGATCATAATCAAAACACCACTCACCACATATACCGCAACCAGCGAGAACGTCTCCTTCAGATAGCCGGATATAAACATGCCAATTACCATCATCCCCATAAAAACAGGCGTGATCGTACCAGATACCCGGCCAATAAACGCCCCTTCTGTGTTACGTACAAGTAGCGTCTGGATTCCGCTTTGAATACAAGGGAAAAAGAAACCACTGATCACTAATAGAGCAATGGTCAGCCAAATCATTGTAGATGCGCCTATTCCCATCGTACAAACGGCCGTGACAAGCAAGCCTACCATGAGCAACATCTGTGGCCTCACCTTTTTGGCCATCCCGATTATGATGGCTCCTCCTGCCAACATGGCTGCCCCATTGGCCATAACCAACCACTGTAGAAATGGTTTGTCCTGTCCCAAATTCTCGATGACAAGAAAGATCTGAAGTGGCTGTGTCAGACCTGACGCTAATCCGACAGCGCAGAAAGTTAAACAGAGAGTTCGTAAGGATTGATTGGACCCGATATAGCGCAGCCCGGCCTTCAATTCCTTTATAAAGCCGCCGGCATCGTCAGACTTCGGTTCCTCCGCGTCACGGGGAAGTGTCGCTAATATAAAGGAAGACCCTAGGAACAGAATAGCTGTCAGAATCAGGGAAACTGTAATTCCAAACTGTATGAAAATAAACGTGCCGATGACCGGACCTAAAACCGTAAAGACAGCGACAAGCGTTTGGGACATTGCCATCGCGCCCTGCAATTGTTCAGCTGGCACATGACGTTTGTACAGCTTCATGGCTGAGGGCTGAGAAAATTGAGACAGGCTGGCGGAAATAAAGGTTCCGATGAGAAGTGCCATCCATCCACCATTCGTGAGTGCAAGCAACACAGCCGCTACGGACACGGCAGACAGCAGATCGCTCCAAACCATTGTCCGTTTCGGCCGCCATCGATCAGCAAAGGTACCACCAATAAGGCCGAATAGAAAAATGGGTGCGAATTCCGCAACCGAAATCAGTGATACATAAACCGGATCATTATTCGTCCATTCACTAACGAAAAGTAGAACGGCATAATTCCGGATCCAAATCCCCAAATGTAGCAGCACACGGGAGAGGATAATCGTTCGAATATAAACATTGGAAAACATTTCAATACCCCATATCTTTTAATAGTTTTGACAAGGCGCGCAGACGCTCGCTGATCATCTCATCGTCGTTGCTCAGCGCTTGGCTGAACAGCTTAATATCTTCATGAAGACTCTCATTGTCCGTACATATCGCCACGTTCATTGCATCCCCTTGCAAGGCAACCCGGTCGATGACAGGCTCCTGCGGGTCATAATAATGCTCATATCTGTATGCGTCGCGAAAGTGTGCCAAAGACCGACAAATCAGTATGGACATATCAAGAACCCGATGGAGAGGCAGTTCCTCCGATTGTTTTGTCCATTCTTCTCCTGTGCATCTCCATACCTTAGCTGATAGATCGACCTTTCTTCTCGAGCTGCCCTCTACCACTCCCAGAGAAAGTGCTTTCGCATCTGTATTCCTGGCTAATCTGCCATCCACGCGCTCATAGTTATCCGACACCACAACAGGCTTATGGTTCAAGGTAGTAGGTATTTTCATTTCTTTTCCCTCTTTTCGTATGATTATTGTTCTTTCTTTTTTTCCTGGTTGTATCCGCGATCTCCGTATGGCTGGAGCTGATCGAGCCATTTTTGTTCCAGTTTCTTCAGGGCATCCTTTTCATCAAAGTATCCGTCTTCCTTCTTTTTCAAAACCTCCAACACTTCAAATACGAATGCCTCTTCTCCGTACTCATTCCATTCCTGTTGAAGCTGCTTGTTTATATGCGAACCCATTTTGAGAGTGAACAGCTTTCCGTTCATCGTCTTGAGATTGCGGGTGGCGCTGATCCAGACTTTTTGGTTTTGGGTGTTTTTGATCTGATACACCCCGGCCTGCGTTTTCGATTCTTTATACAGTTGTTTCAGTTGTTTCAGTTCTTCTCGATCCATGGTTGCTCCCTCACTTCACATTGACTAAACCAATAAACAAAACATCTTTTTGTTTGGTATTTAATAAACATAATGATGCATCGTTTTATCGTTGTCAAGTAAACAAAAAAGCACCGGAACATGTCCGGTGCCTAATTTGGGTCGAGTTACAACGAGTACAGGGCCTATGAATCTCCAATAAACAATAGAGAGAAATGTCTATGCTTATGCTTGTTAGCTGGATAAAAGGCGCTACATATGGTACGGCGAATTGCACGGTTGACCATATCTTACAGACTATTCACACTATTAACAACGAATGATAATAACTAAATGACCGGCCTGATAAATTAATGAGTCAATACCATGGCTGCACGTGTGAGAAGTAACCCTTTCCATTCATGCATTGGTCAACTAAACCCGCTTCTTCAAATAAAAGTAAAACAAAACGCCATTTTCTGTATTATCAACCCCATATGGAACGTTATGCAGTTCGAGAATGTTCTTAGAAATGGCGAGCCCTAGTCCGGAACCTCCTTGCTCACGCTTACGTGACGTATCTACTCGATAGAAGCGGTCCCATACTTTATCCAATTGGGCTTCTGAGATGTGAGCTCCCTTGTTCTCAATACTCACTTTCACCCATTCACTTTCTATCATCAGCGAAATATAAATGTGTCCCCTCTCTGGTGTATAACGAATGGCATTTGTTATAAAATTGGTAATGACCTGTTCTATGCGATGCTGATTAGCGATGACTTCTACGGAGGGAAGCTGTAGTTGTACTTGAAGTTGCTTTTGTTTCATTTTATGTGATAATTGCTCACAAATTTGCTCGACTCCCCTATCGATTTCAAAAATATCCATCTCCATCTTATAGGTACCTGATTCAAACCTGGCAAGCTCCAGCATATCTACGATCATCAAGTTCATCTTATCAACTTCTTTTTCCATCGCTTCGAAGTAATGCTCTCGCTTATCGTAAGCAACGCCATCCTTTAAAATAGAGACACAACTCTTCATGATGCTTAGTGGTGTTTTCAACTCATGAGAGACGTCCGAAATAAATTCCTTCCTCGTTCTTTCCAACTGTTTTTCTTTTTCAATGTCCAGATGCAACTTTTCTATATATGAGTGTAGCGTCTTCGATAACCGATTGATATTTTTTGACAAATCACCGATCTCATCACTAGAGGCTATAGGCACAAGTTCGGAAAAATTGAGATTTGCGATCTTCTCGGTGGTTTTATTGATTTGTAGCAGTGGTCGGGAGATTTTTTTCGAGTAGTAAAATGAAACAAGCAGAATGAGCAACATCGCTAAAACAACGAGGTAACCATAATATTCGTTCATCATCTGAACCGCTTCATCAACTGGCTGCAGTGAGGCAATCGCGCACACGTACACGGTCGAACCATCCCTATCTTGAATCGAGTCAATGAACATATAATACTTTACATTACCATATATCATTTCCGTTGATCGCATCGAAACCAGGCTTGGGTTTTGTTCATTGAGCAAGAGGTTTGCCTGGAATTTTTTAATTTTCTCCATGAACAACATATCGGTATTTTTAAAGTTTGAATCAATATTTCCGGTGGTGTCCTGGATTTTATCGATGATTCCGTCAAGCATCACCATCGTATCGCTCGCAAATTTTAACTTGAGTGAGGTTGGGTTTAATTGTTTCAAAATTAGCTCGTTACCCCAATAACTGCTATTATTTGCTTGTATTTTAATTGGAATATAAGAGTTATTCTTCTTGATTGCTATAATCATGACTTTTGTTCCTGGACGTATGGTCGTATTCGGATCTACCCCCTCATTAACTTTAACAAGATTGTAGAGGGGGATCCTGAGGACTGTATTCGCGAGCTCTTTATTATATGGGGAATTGCTTATTTTAACATCTACGAAAGAGTCAGAGACGTTCTGTAAGTTCCCATTACTGTCGAGCGTAGTGATTAGTGCATTGTTTGATCGGTAAAAATCTTGTTCCAGTTTCATAATGGCAGTTACGTTGCCTTCGCTCTTTACGTAATCTTCTCCAAATTTTTTGATGCTGGTTTCAATATTATACAGTTTACGATTTTCGTAATATTGCTTAAAAAAGATTGTTTGTCCTAAATAAATGGTTGCAAGAATGAGCATGCATAAGATGGTAGTCAATAGGAACAATTTCCATACGATGCCGATTCTCATATATTTACCTCAAATTTATAGCCAACCCGGACAACGGTTGTTATGTGTCTCCCTCTATCACCCAACTTGTGACGAATGTTGCGAATATGTGTGTTCAACGTACGATCGTCCCCTACGTATTCATAACCCCATATTTTCATAATCAGCTGTTCCCTCGTAATAGCAATGCCCTGATTAAGCATCAAATAGGCTAAGATTTCAAATTCGGTATACGTTACGTTTATATTTTCTCCTTCCACAAAGACAGTACGCGAAGAACTGTGAATGCTTATGCCGCAGACAGATAATGTGTCCTGAGGTGAAATAACTTGGCGGCTGCGGCTGTCCAGCAGACGCTTTGCCCTCGCAAGCAGTACTTTGGGACTGTACGGCTTTGTTACGTAATCGTCTGCCCCGAGTTCAAAGCCAAGCAACGTGTCATCTTCGTCAACCCGAGCAGTCAGCATGACAATTGGAATATTGGAGGTCTTTCGAATACGTCTACAAACAGACCAGCCATCTATTTCGGGAAGCATAATATCGAGGATAATTAAATCAAATTCATATTCTTGAAAATAAGTTAACGCTTCTTTTCCATCTTTTGCATCTTGCACATCATAGCCCTGATCTAATAAATAATCTTTAATAATTTCACGCAAGATATCCTCATCTTCTATAATCAGTATTCGCTTTTTCATTTTTTACTCCCTACAAAAAGATTGCGTTTGAACGTGATGGGGAACTAGCGGCAATTACTTCCAACTATAGCATGCTCGCCAATATAGGAACAAAGGAAGATCTTAGGTGATTCTGCAAGCCTTTAGCAAATACCACCGAACCTACGATTAAACTACAGACGTACAAAGGTCGATCTTGTGCAGTATTACGCTATGAAAATGTATTATTAATTGTAGAAAGTAACTCTTGCCAATCAAGATAGAATCAAAATCGTATAAAGATTAAATAAAGAATATAAAGATCATTCACATACTCAAGGAGCATTTACAGAATTCCTTCAAAAAGGAACCAAGGCACTTTTCTCTATAAGAAAAGGACCTTGGTTCCTTTTGAAATAAGTATATTTGAAAGCTCCAAATCCTCTCCCGACAGCTAACTTCCTCTTACCTTCGAAATTTATATCTTTGTCCATCTGTGAGATTGATTCGAACATTCACCTTTTCAAGGGTTGTAGGTTTCAACGGAAGGCTTCCATTAACACTGTGTTCCCTCCATTCTTTCGGATTGCTTTTAAATAAATGACTTCCTAGTTGAAGAAAATCCGCATTTAACTCTAAGCCTTTATTGTAAAACTCCCTCAACTCCTTCTCGACGGTTTGTTCAGCAAGCTTCTCGATTCTGTCAAGCGATATATCCTGTTGCTTCTGAAAAAGGGTCCCTGTCAAAGACAACACCAACTCAAAACGAGGCTTTCCCTGAACCCCTTTAGTTTGAATATCATAATCGGATCTTTTCACGCCCAATGTAGCTACAGGCTTTAAATCTTGCTTGATTGTTATGATAGATTGATTGTAATTTCGATATGTCCAGCGCCCCATGTTTGCCTCACTATGACTAATCCAGCCTTTATAGCGATATCCACTCATGATGAACTGTCCATTCAATTTAAGCATAGAAGTCACTTTCATATCCTCTGTCCAGGTCTTCGAAGTAAGCGCAATTGCTGGGATAAATACCGTCGAATTCGGTTCATTCATCTCCGCAATCAGATCATTCATGTAGAGTGGATGTTCATTGGAAATTTGTCGATACTGATCCTGCGGGTTATTCAAAAGGCTATCCAGGTTACTTGTATCAAACAGCGCATGGGTAGATAACAACTCATTCAAGTTCTCTCTTGTTGCGAATACCCATTTTGAATACCGCATATCTCGATGACGAGTTACCTCTTCAATGATTTCCGGTAATTTTCCCTCTCGAAGGATGTTTTCGCTGATAATAATGGCATATACATGTCCCCAGAATTCGCGTCGCTGGCTACTTTTCGCGATTTGTTCCACTGCGTCAAGAAACGTCGCTCCCCGTCCTCTACCTACCGATATCTTCGCTTGCGAGATCAGCCCTTCGGTTTTACCAGTGCTCTCGAAGTTCAAGATTTGGACGTAGGCCTCCATGTATCCATTTTTGTAATCGACACCAAAGGCTGTGATATAATTTTGATTTTGGATTTCTTTGGCATCCCAACAGCCCTCTAGAGTAAAGGTGAATAGGAACGAAATAACGAAGACAAGCGCTAATTTTTTCATGATCGTTATTCTCCACCTTCAGAATGTTTACTAGCCGACAATCCATTTTTAGAAAATGGAAGTCGAATGAATCGGAGAAATCCATTTCTCAAATTAATGTTAGCTGATGGGAAAAAGGGAGACCCGTACGAATGTAAATTCAACAAATACAACAAGAGAAATAGAAGGGCCAAGATGGTCCCGTAAATGCCCAACCATGCTGAGAAGATAAGAACAAACAAGCGCAGAATTCTAACTGCCCCCTGAAGGCTGATATTAACGATCGTAGAGCCCGCAACGAATGAAAAAGCAGCAATATACGTCATACCTGGAGATAATACTCCTGATCTTAATGCGGCGTCACCAATAATAAATCCCCCCACTACCGTGATCGTAGAACCAATAGGAGTCGGAAGGCGTGCTATGGCTTCCCTGAACATGTCCAACAGAATCAATATCAACAGCATTTCTGCAATAGCTGGAATCGGTAGTCCGTTCCTTGATAAACCAATTGTCGCCAAAAGCGGAAACGGGATTTGGTCCTGATTGTACGTCAATAAGGCAACATAGAAACCCGGGGTAAAGAAAGCAATGAAAAAACAGATAAAGCGGATGAATCGTCCGACAGTCGCAACAATATAATGGTAGTATGAATCCTCAGGACTGAGAAATTGATCAGCTAACGTAGAGGGGCCAATGGTAACTGTCGGAGTGCCCTCGAAAATTAGCAAAAATTTTCCTCGAAGCAATCGTTCAGCTGCAAAGTCTGGCCGTCCCGTATAGTCATTCAATTGAAAAAGAGAATAACGGTAATCCGATACGAGGTCTTCTAATCGGCCACTTCCCCCGGTTAAAGTTGTGTTCTGTAGACTTAGAAGTCTTTTCCGAATGACATCGAGAGTCTCTGGGGACACACGATCCGAAACGTACAATAAAGCCACGCGAGTTCGCTGCAAGCCATTCGCAGTAAACATTTGCACGTTCAGCTTCTCCGTAGATAGGCGCTTTCTCACAAGCGCGATATTTGTATCCAGTTCCTCTACGAAACCGTCGCGAGCCCCACGCATTGTAGGTTCAACAGGGGTTTCTTCCGGTTTGCGTGCAGGTTTTCTACTTATGTCCAAACTTATTATGGAAGATTCCTTTTCCAAATAAACGAGGAGCTTCCCATTAAAGAGATTGGCGGAAATCTCACTATCTTCAAGAGTTGGCACAAAAATTGTAGCACCCATTTCGTGCTGAAATCTTGTCCAACCTGCTTCGCCTTTTTCCAACAGATCAATGAGTCTCGGAACAACAAACTCGCGGAAATGCTTCATATCGATTAAGGCCGCCTGGTAAAACAAGTGCACACTCTGACCATAATCGGAAAATTGCTGCTTTTGCACGTCAGCGCATGAATTCATAAGTACTTCCATTCTATCGAGGAAGTTTTCCTTCATCCCGAATTCACTCCTCTTTTCTTGCTTATAACAATAAGTGCAAAAAGAATGCAGGAGAACAGAAGCGCAAACCATACTGTAGCAGGAAAATACCACTGAGCTAGGAAATCATAGAATGATTTATCGTTGTATGGAAGGCAGGTAATGACAAACATCAAAAATGCAAACCCTAGAACGGTACCATTTTTTCTTTTCACAGAACGATGAGGGAGTATATTTTTTAGGATGAGTAAGGCCAAAGCGATTCGAATGAAAGCTCCAGCCAACCATTGGTATACTGACAAAAAATCGACATGATCAATATACTTACCTATTTGCAACAATCGCCACTCTTCAAACGCCGGGAACCGTTGTTTACTCGCTTCGACAATGCCAAACTCAGCAATGGACCCGATTAAAGGACCAAGAGTAAGACCACAGAGCAACCATACGAGAATGATGAGTTTACTTGTTTTTGGTGTTTTGATAAGAACGGGTTGCAGGAATAGAATCAAAACAACTTCCAATAAGCCTCCGCAAATATAAATCAATCCTTGTGAAATCGATGTATAGCCGTTCTCCAGAATCGGTAACAAGTGAGAATAATTTTTGCGAGGTATATTAGCGGTACTTACAAAAAAACCTAAGATGACCACGAATGGGAGAAGAAAAACAGAGGCTCTGGCAATGACATTGGAACCTAACACTGCCGCCCATGCGCAAGCAAGAATGAGCCAAATTGCCAGAAACCATACGGGTGTATTGGGTAGCATCATGGTTTTTATCCATGCAATCGTATCAAGCAAAGTAACGGTTCCCAAAAGAAACACAAAAATCATGGCCGGAACTAGGAGCAATAATGATACAATCCGGCCAAATCGTAATCGCACCCAGGTATATAACGGTTCCATGTTCGTATTCCACATGATATACGGAATAAGTGGAACCCATATGGAAATCAATCCAGCGGCAACCAAAACGGAGATCCAAGAACTTCTTCCTGCTGAACTTAATAAAAATGGTAGAACAGTGACATGATTCATTAGACCAGTAGACAATAGAAAAATCATCATTACTTGCCCGAATTGAATTGATCTTATAGTGGTATCCATATGAATTTCCTTTATTTATTCTGAGTTGATTTCTTAAAAGTAATGTCCCCTTTATGGAAAATGTTATGCTTTAAAAAAGAAACGGAATGTCCTAGGAATCCCGTTTCATAGCGATCAGGGGTTCCTATTTACATCCCGTCCGAGGTAAAAAACATTTTTTATAGGGAATCTGCGTATACTACCGCTTAAAGATTTGAATAGAGGTTGCTGTGTCATTAAAGTTAAAATCTTTTAAGTTCACAGCATTTCCAGTTAACTTTATTGATCTCCCTTGGAAGTTCATGTGTTCATATAAGATGACTTCGTATGAGCCGACAATTCGAACTGAGCTTACCAAATCATTCATGTTAATGGGGGAATAAACACCAATGTTCGGATTATGAGTATCAACCCTTATGTTTTTCCCTTGGTAATTCGAGTCCGCATATAGCCATACACCATCTTTAACACCAGCAATATTTTTCCCTTTGTCTTTAAATACGAAATACTCTTTTCCTCCCACCACAGCTACCAACGCGTACTCATCTTCCGGATGGTATGGTAACCAGTCGGCCCATGCAGCAGTATTTGGTCCTACAGCCCACAAATCATGAGTAGTATTTTTTGTTAAATTAATCACTTTATAAAACGCATGTGGTGCATTTGCTCCAGACAGTATTTCAAAGGTATAAGCTGCATGAATCGGTTTGTAAAAATAAGAAATACTAGTAGGTCGAAGTTGATTCATGATTTTTTGATCATCTTGATCCCAATTTTCTGCCACTTTTGTTTTGAGATTGTCATTTTTTTCATCTACTGCATATACGACAATATGTTTTCCTGCGTAAATTCTACTTTCACTAATAAAATCTCTGAAGTTGATCGTTCGCTTACCTTGTGAATCTACTTGAGGGGCAGGTCTAATGCCCGTCAAATTTCCATCTATAGCTAGTTGGTAACGTACGGTTGTGTTTGGAACTTTAGAAAACGTTACACTGTCAAAATATCCGGGTTGTGGAGTATTCCAACGTGATACAATATGATTTTTTACAAGATTTTCTGTTGTACGCCATTCTGAAATAGCAACATCGTCAATATATAATTCAGTCCCACCCGTATTATGAATTGCCAGTGCATTATATTTTTCTGGAGAACTATTAGTATTGAAAGGAATTTCCAATAATTTCCATTCGCTACTTGTTCCTGTTAGGGTAAAACTTTCGTTTAAACCTTGCCCTCCCCCTAAAAGGATGCCAACATTATGTGGACTTGTTGATGATGATTTCATCCACATACGAACTGTATAAGACGTGTAAGGTTTTAAATTCAGACTTTCATTTAGATATGCCGTTGAACCTGGGCTAATAGATCCATAATGAGATCCTGTGTGGGCAAAACCACCACTATGCCACCAATGAGTCATATAACTAAAACCAGTAGTTGATTCCATATCATAATACTTCAAAGGCATAAGAAGCGTAATTTTCATGCCTCTTTTCAATTTGATATCAAACACTTTTTTCTGTTGCATTTGATCTAATTGCCTATTAAATTCTGTTTCTGTTCTCTGATCCACCACAATATTAATGGCACTTTCATGAATAGGGATTTTCTTACCTGTATCTTGCTCTGTATAGTATAACAAACCGCCTACTTCAGTAGCTCCAAATGCTTTTTTTATGGCCTCTTTGACTGTAATTTCAGGTGTTCTATCCTCCGGATCATTGATATCTCTTGCAGTAACTCTTCGTTCTAGCGTTTCCTTACCCGTTTCTAAAATGAAAGATGCTGAAGTTGCATCAATATTAGATCGGATAGGATCCCACTGCTTATTAGCATCTGTAACAGAATTTCCTGTTGAATCTAATATGGCGTATTGTCCACTACTCTGTGTCGTTTCTAAATCAATGGTCTCATGCTGTGTTTGAATACTATCCAATTGAGCTGCATTTACGGAAATTCTCACTACTCCTGTGTCACTTGCTCTATCGAGTGAAATGGCCGTTTGACCTTTCCTTGGATATGTCTCTCCTGGAGGTAAACTATTTCCTATTTGATTCGGTCCAGATCTTACCGTTGCTAAAGATTCTTGTGCTTTTTGTAATACAAAATTCGTTGTTGGGCGAACCTCATAAATGGGTGCAGTACCTGTGTTATAATATCTTACATTTGCATTCAAAAATGCAGCTTGATCTGTATTTATTCCAATTTGTTTAGACCAAGATTCGGACGATGAATCCTGTACCGCGGTACTGGTTGTCCAAGTGTGGGAATAGCTAGGAGAAAATTCAAAACTAAGCCCTTTATCAGAAAAACCAATTTTCGCACCAATGCTTACCGTGTCTGAATTCGTGTCTGTCTTCGTTGTACTTATAGATTTTGAACCGCTTGAACCATCCGTCACATTTTCATTTTTTGAAAATATTAATTTTTCCATCACAACTCCAACAGCTGGATATGCAGCTACTAAGGGGTCTCTAGCTTCTGATTTCGTTGCTGCTGGCATATATCCGGTTACTTTTTCAAAATCTGTATATGGATCTGAGGCAGTTCGAGCCTTATACGGATTCGATACATATTTTTTATATCCTTGGGAACTGAATGCATTATCCCATTTTGTCACAACATTGTTCCTTACTGTGTATCCATTTAATTCCCAATCATCTGGAATACCATCTCTATCAGAATCGGTAACAGGATCTTCCCAATCAACTGGAATTCTTTGCAACATAGTGTTTGCACTATTTTTACTTAGATTAGATTTTTGTTGATTTGCATCAGAATTCAAAGAATTTCCAACTTCCTCTTTCGTAACAGAATCAGTATCTGCTTCGACATCGGTATCTGCCTCGACATCAGTATCTGCCTCGACATCAGTACCTGCCTCGACATCGATATCTGCCTCGATATCAGTATCTGCCTCGACATCAGTATCTGCCTCGACATCAGTATCTACATTGATATCTGAATTGCTATGGTCATTAAATAAGCTAACATTTGGAAGTAAAGCATGTTCGGATTCTTCTGTGGGAAGCTCTGCTTTTTCTGAGAAATTTGGCGCGAATAAATTTTTAGCAGGAATCCTCTCCTTTTCTATATCAGGAGTGGACCAGAAAAGTTCTAAATCTTCTAACGTATTAGACTCACCTCTAAACTCAATTTTTATTTCGTACAACTTATCTCTCTCCAATTTCACATGGTCTTTCATAGGAGATTGATTCATGATCGAATTGCCATCCAACAGGATGATGACATTTTCGTCAGAAGAGGTTGATAATTGATATTCATCTGTTTGAGAAGACATAATATAACCGATCCATCGTGCAGATTGAATACCTTGCTTCTCTTGCGTAGATAGTTCTTCTTCTACTTTTTGATGAAAATACAACTCACTGGTTGAATTTGGCTGTATGACAGCTAAATCTCTAAATTGGCTATCTTTAAAATAGTAGCCTACTAAACCTGTTGCTGGGTTCTCTACAGGATTTAAAGAATCATTGTTTCTCTTATTTCCTGTTTCTGCATAAGTTGTAGCTGGAAGCACAACCGTAACTTGCGCGAGTAACGTAGCAATGGCTATACATTTGTTAAAATGCTTTAAATTCATATTCCTTCCCTCCTCTTTTCATAATGCCAAGACAACATTTCCAGCGAACCCCCCCTTTATTATTTTGAATAGCTTTTATATTGTGAATACTCGTTGTGAATTGAAGGGTAATGCTTACAAATCAAGATAGAATCAAGATTGTAAGAAAAAAGAAAACAACCTGAGTCTTTAGGAATACCAAACTCAGGTTGCTTAGAAATATACACCCTCATATGTTACTGGGAATAAGGATTCGATGTAATCTCATATTCAATCATTGCTTAAGATGTATCGGCTGTTCCTGAAATATTACCTTCGTCTATCGGTAATACAATATACCCCATACTATCATCAGCGTCTAATATACTTGGGTCATATTCCACTACTTCTAATTTCAATCGCGGATTATCATCAGAAACTGCTATATGAATGGTGTTGGCATATTATTCCAAATCATTATTTGCTGTTTTTTGGTCACCACCAAAATTGACACGATGTGCTACATGTAAAGCAGCATTATCTTTCATCCATACTCTTTCTCCTACATATCTCTCTCCATTTACAGGTGAAATATTAACATAAATGTCAGGTAGATTATTTCCGGGGTCCTTGTAAGCTTTGGGAGTAACAGATTTAATTGTCACTTTATGTGTCCAATATGGATTGTACACATATTCATGAGAAAATGTTCCTAATCCATTAAAGTCGATATCAAATAGATGGGCTGGGTCCGTGAAAAAGATTCCTCTTCCTAGAGTGCCATCTTCTTTTTGCTCCTTGTCATTCCAGTTCCACGGGGCATTTGCATTTCCGTTTCCAACTGTACTTGGAAAAACTCCAAATGATTTAAATGGCGTATTATTATACTGATATTTTTTATTCCATATTTCCTCTATAGGTAAGATTCCATATTGATAGGTGTGCTGCCATTTCGGTGAAAATTGATTCGGCTCACCAGATGGATTCCCGCCATATATATAAATAATCGCATCATTGCCAGCATCTTCGGTACCGGTAAAAGCACTCACATCATGCCCGTACTTCCATTTGAAGAAATATATACTTCTGGGTGGGTTCGTCCTGATAAACGAACTGGCGTGTTTTCAATTCCAACGTGCCCTGGCTTTACGTTTGAATCATGTAAACGATACCGTAGGAAATCAGAGTGACTAATTTTTTCCATCGCCACAGGCACACCATAGCTTCCATAGTAAATCTGCTCTCTCATCGTAATTAGCATTTACATCTTGATAAATAACAGGAGAATATTTTTCAATATATTCACTATAGGACTTTCCATCTGTACTTAATCGATTAAATAGAGGGGATTGAATGCTCGCATTTTGTGTCTGTTCAGCTTCTACTTTTGGGGATAAAAAAATGAGGCTCCCCAATAATGCTGTAAATCCAATCGAGCAAGCGGCTGTTAGTTTTGCAATATGTGATATATTCAAATGCATCCCTCCTTTTGCTTCATAACGATACTATAGTCACTCCTCCACAATTATTGGGAATGAATAAACGATTACCTCACCCTCGACATTCGTCACTCTTGAAGCACCCGCCAATAAATTAAGCTTTTCTTCATCGTCATCAAATACGAACTCAAGTCTGAATACTCCTCTTGAGACGGTTACCGTCCTAGGTAACACCCAAATCTCCCCAAGCATTGTTTGATACAACAGACGATCATGGTATCTTACCTTCTTACTAGAAGTATCTACAGTTTGGTAACCATTCTTGTTCATCTACTTCTGCCCTCCTTGTTCATCTAGTTCTGCCCTCCTTGTTATTGGGTTCAAGGATATATATCAAAATCAGGACGATAACGTATTGAATTTATTGCTATATGATAAAACTTACTTCTCATAGATCAAGATAGAATCAACACCATATAAAGATAAAACAAAGAATGTAAAAACCAACAAACCATGACCCCATCGATCTCTCATATAATCTCCTGATATCTTTCAGTTGCACAAATATATATAAAAAGACAGGCTTCTTCATCTTTGTAGAGATGAAGAAACCTGTCCTAGTAATTCTGAGAATATCTATCGTCCCCGTTCCATCGTAAACGACACCCCTTCTATAGCGTTTTCACCATATAATAGCGATCGTTTCCACTACCCTATTCCGCAATTCGTGTCTCGATAACCGCAAAGCCTGCTTTTTGATAGAGTCCGACTGACGAAAATCTCTCATGAGCTGAGTTCTTGTATCGCTCACGTGTTGATCCCCCTCAACATGATCAAAATTTCCTCAATCACCATCTCCGGTTCATCGTGATGAATATAATGCCCGCTGCGAGTAGCCATTCTTTGCTTGCTTGAGGTTGAAAGTCTCCTGAAATCCGCTTGCAGACGCTGTTCGATGGTTAAGATCTCCTCGTTTGGCCATTCCTCGTCCCACACGTCCGGTAAGCCTCTCGTGATAATCGAGACAGGTATGTCACTTTGCCGAAAATAGTCAACGATCTCTTGGTAGCTTCGTATCTTATCAATCTTCTCGCTGTTTCGCATCGGATTCTCGTAATATTCTCGATTGGCTGCGCTCAAATTGTCAGGCAAAACCTTTTCATATGCGAGCTCCTTATATTCGGGAGCAGCGTCAACCAAAACCATCCCCGAAACAAGCTGCGGATATAGACTAGCAAACAGTCTAGCGACCAGACCACCAAAAGAATGTCCGACCAAAATACAAGGCGCCTCCATCTCAATATCCTGCAACAAATCGTATAGCTCCTCGACCAGATCGCGACAAGTTCGCGGGACGACCGCTGCCGCTGGACTCCTGCCAATACCCGCCCGATCATAGGATAAGGTAGACGCTTCCTGCGAGATACGGTCTTGAACAATCTGCCATGTCTCACCGCTATCGCCCATTCCTGCTAAGAAGATCACACAAGGTGCCCCACTTTTTCGTGAATACAGTCTATGTATCCGTCGACACATGATCCCAATCATCCTCCATGTAACGAACCAGCCAATTCAATGCTCTGTGTCTTTCTACGACTACTTCGTCATTCAAACCACCCGCAACCGTGCGATTGTTGATGCGCGCATCCACGCATGCCCAGTCATAGCGGTAGATTAAATCTGCTTGGTCGAGAATCTCTTGTTTGCTTCTCACAACCGCATTGCCGTAGAAGGTGTCATAGTCACCTGCGCTTCTGAGAGCGTCAATCGCGGTGTTTACATCACAAATCTCATCTGGGAAATGGAGTTCTTCCACATAACTGAGCGCCCACAGCAGTACCCAGTAGCATTCGTACATCCATGCCATCTGAATCATATCGGTTCGGTCTGGCTGTGGATCATTCAAGAAGTCTCTCTCTTTTTCCGTAAAAAATTCAGCAGCGCCAAACTGCTCAATAATTCCCTCGATGAACTCCCGCTCTTCCTTGATTTGTCCGTTTTCAGCGATCCCTCCGGCATATACCGCAATCAAACATAGAGCAATCGCTCGCTGAACCATCTCATCCTTGCTCCTGATGACAGCATCCTCGTCCCCTACGATGACAGGAAGATGCGAGATGTACGGAATGCCTTGCTCCTGCAATAGCTTGATGCTCCGCTCTTTGCGCGCATCTCCTGACTGGGAGGGCTGAATATGTCCATCGATCAGGTCTACGCTGACCGTCACCAGAAAATCGTCCACTTCCGATTCTCCTGCCGTATTGAGAATCAGCCTTCCTTGTTTATCGAGCATGTCTCCGGTAGGGAGAAAGACGATCCCGTGCACTTCTTCGGCAATCGCCATAATAGCCGCAAACGTCTTCTCGTCGAATTCCTTGCTCGCTACGATCCCTACCGCCACATTGAGCGCTGTAATTTGGTACAACAGCTTTTGTTGGACCTTCTCGTGGGCCGTTTCAATCTGTGCGAAGTAACCGTACATCCCTTTTTTCATCTGGAGAAATTCTTCTTGGTCATCATCCTCGCACATAAGATTGAAGGTGATCTTGCTCTTGCTAAACCATTTTTTATCTGTCACGGTCACGGCCCACTCGTCTGCGGATAGTTCTACCAATTGATCACGAAAAGCCTCGACAATCGCAGCGACGACTTTCTCGCATTGCTGGATGGAGACATAGATGGTGCATTGATTCATCTGACAACCTCCTTTGCTGAGCAAACATTTTCAAAGCGCTGAATTTTTTGTAATCAATAGTCAATTATGGTATTCTACCCCTGTTTAATCAAGCTCAAATCTTTATAGTTATCGGCGAATCTACCACGATGATTGAAGGTGAAACCTATGAAAAACATCCTATTAGAGGAGTTCTCTCCCATTTGTCCGATTCAAGCTTTTGTCGAAGAGGATGAGAACGGCGTCTTTTTTTATTTGTGGGATTATCCCGGTGAGGAGCATGCCAGCATTCGCTCTTGTTGGGTAAGAAATTACGGACCTGCACCGGACTCGCTCGATTTCGAGGCCATGCAGGATGGTCAGGCTCCCATGCTTACACGCGATTGCTGCGCTCATCCGGATGGAGCAGACAGGCTAGACCCGGAACAGCTCTCGATCGTTTGGCTGGAGGAAGGCGATGCAGCGGCACTTTTGTATGAGGATAAGGTGCTGTGTGTGATTCCCGCCTGGGCTGGCCCTTCTCCGGACGGCTCGCACTATCCTTCGTATGCGCGAGATTGCACCGGAGAATCTCATTTATGTTTTCCACTGGGAACACCAGAAACGAACGCCATGTTTGCCCGCATTGAGGCTGCCCAGCATTTTTGGACGAGCTGGGATGGCAACCCTTGGCCTGACATCCAGCAGCAGTTCATGGACGCGATTACCTCGACTCTCGGCCCAGTTAAACAGTATTACGGCATCGACGGCGGTCATTGGCCCCCAAAAGCATTGGTGACCATCGAAAAAGGCGACGTTACCTATGCAATGACCCTCGGCGTGTCTATATTGCGTCAGCCAAAAGTCGAGCAGTATACAGAAGAACCAGAGCAATTACGCCGATTCGAACTGGCCTTTGCCTGCGAAACCAAATGGCTTGCCCAAAACGAACAGCAATTGCTGGCCTACATCAGCGGCCAAACCTCTCTGCCGTGGTCGTATATGACCTTCCTCGCACAAGGTCACACCATTCCGTGCCAGGAAATCAGTCAAGTCGATAGCCGTTTCTCCTCCATACTGCTCGTAAAGCCTGAGGATGCACCGACCATTCCACTTCCGCTCATGGCGGGCGATCCTGTGAATCTATTATGGATGATTCCGATTACCGCAGAGGAACAGCAGTATGCAGAAATGAACGGTTCAGAGCAATTGACTCAGCACTCCGCGGGAGATGGGGCGGATTGGGTTTATAACGGGGTAGCGAAATTTATGAAGTAAGTGTGAAGTTTGAAAACAGTCTCTGCGGAATACATTCTGTGGGGACTGTTTTTTGTTTTCTCAACTTTGAGACGGGAAGAGATTGTATTAATCTCCGTGAATCTCCCCTACAACAGCTACTATTATCAAAACAAAAAACCACCCTATTCAGGTGGTTCCAGTCACTACAAATCAAGCAGCTCCATTCTCTCCATCTCTTTCTTCCTCTTCGCCTTCATCGCTCTTCTGCCTGCCAACCAAGCCAATGATAGAATCGCGCTGCCACCAATTGCTACCAAGACCAGTGTCAGTTCACTGCCTTCTTTAAATAAACCAGTAATATAACCGTAGACCAGGTACGCTAAAAAGAAGCCCGGGAAAATAGCCCCCCAATAAGCGTGATTCAGTCTGCCGAGTAAATTTTGCATCCCCACAATACCGAGCCCAACCAAAAATTGAATCATCCCCGTACTCATCTGTTTTCATCTCTTTCTTGTTTGTATTTTTCAATAACGAGCTTGGCTACCTCCAAACTCATCCGTTCGTCAATGACCAGGTTTTTGATCATTTGCACGAACTCTACTTCCGCTTCCTTGCTATGTAATTCGATCTTTTTAATGATTCGGTCGAGCTTGGCCCTCACTGTTGGGTACGATACACCGTATTCATCAGCCATACCCTTGAGAGAGCCCGAACTGATAATAAACTTCCTGATAAATTCGAGGGTTTCCTTGTCCAGAGCTAACACCCAAGATGGAATTTCGTCGCGTTCCATGAATCGCCTCTCCTCCTGTCTTTCATTATATTAATAAAAACTTTAATTTTATTCAAGTATTTATTAATATAATGAAAATCAACTATAAAAAAGGAGCATCCTCACCTGATGCTCCCGCTCGTGTCCTCATCCTTCTACTCAACCTTCGTTAGTCGAATATCCATCCAATGTGCCAAACTCTCATTATTGCCCAAATACATTGAGTTCAGCTACACTTGTCCATGGGTTATTGTTTACCTCGCTTAAGGCACGCAATTTAATATAGCGACCTGTCTTGGCTGCAAAGCTGACTTCTTTCAACGTCGTATCATTTGCAAAGGTTCCTGTAGCTACAGCTGTCCCCCAATTCACTCCATCACTACTGACGTAGAACTCATAATTCTTGATCGTTCCGTTCACTTGACCATCTTGTCTTGGCAGGTAACGGAACTTGGAAATGCTATACGTTGCACCCAAGTCAATTTGAATCTCGTGCGGCATTGGAGCTACGGGGCTCCATTTTGTGTGCCAAAACGTGCTGTTGTTTCCATCAAAGGCTTTCGGGGCTTCATTGTACAATTCATCGCTGTCTACATATTTTAGCGTCCAATTCGTTTGCGGAATCAGACTGCCTGCTCCTGCTGTGACTGCCACATTCATGGCAGAATTACTTGTGCTTGTCGTCGTAATCGTTACTCCCGAATTTTCTCCAGCGTAGGTATTACTGTTCGGATTGGTGTTTGGCCCAAAGGAAGCAGCATGATTATTATTCGTGTAATAGAATGGGTCTTGGTATTCGCTCACGGATTGCTCTATGTCAATGAAAGGATGAGGATCATTCGTGTTATTATTCATGGATTCATCAATGTGCCAAACCGCGATGCCACCAGAATCTGTTTGCAAGCTCGCATCATATCCAACTTTTTCGCGATTCTCAACTAAAAAATACGTATTATCCTTTAAAGGAACCTTTAAAACATTATAGTTATTTGGGATGGCTTGTAGCGTAAAATTGTTGGTGGCATTTACGACAGTTGGTGTTACAAATCCTAATTTTACTTTTGACCAGGCATCCATATGAGTGGGTGTAGTTCCAGGTTCTTCCCCTTGGAGATTATTCCAGGTTCCATTTGCCATTATACTTAGACCACTCACATGATTATTAGCACCATAGAGATCTGGAAGGCCTAAGGAATGACCCAATTCATGAGCAGTGATACCCATCGTTGCCATATGACCAAATTGTTTTTCACCCTGCGTCGTATACATACCTGATACTGTAACACCATCATGATTGGTGTTGGGAGCATACCACTGATGTGCCCAAATATTTGGCACTGCACCACCACTAGCCTCTTCATTACCAGCAAGAACCGTTACAATGTAGAAGCCATCTTTGGAGTCGATGACTTGATCATTATTGGTATCAAAACTAGCAAAGTTCACCTCAGAATCCGCTTTATCCAGTGCATCTGTTATAACCGTCCTAATGTCTTTTCCCGATGTATCCGGATGAGCGTAATCTAATCTGACTTTCACAACTCCATCATTTTGCGTACCGTATATTTCGGATGCTGGAGTGATCTGTGCTTTTCCATTACTCACTTCATTATAGTAATGCTTTACTGACTTTTGATTTGCAGAAAAGAATTTGTTGCTCCAATCGTTGGAGCTATATGCGATATCAACATCTGTAAACCCAATTAACAAAACAAGCAATTTTGGGTTTCCTGAAACTGGCGTGACACTTCCGTCAATATTTTCTGGCGATCCCGAAAATTCTTGTTGTAGCTCATTCATGAACTCCTGTTTTTTATTTGCTTGAGGGTCGGACTCATTTATCCATTCCATCAAATTTTTTTCATTTACCGCTTCTGAAGGCTTTTCGTCAATTTTATATTTTAATCCCGTCGATTTCAGATCATCTGATGTAAGTTCAGCGTAATTCCAATACCCCTCCTGATCTTGTAAAAGTACATCGCCATCCTTTGTGCTTGCCCAATGGAACCATTCATCTCCATGCATCACGGCTTGAAACGATTCACCTGACGGTTGCTTCATTTTGACAACTCCATCGTATGCGGGTGCGGCAAAAACATCCGTTTGAAAGTACAAAACACAAATCAAAGAAAAAACAGACGTGAACAGGTATTTAAAACCTTTTTGCATAGACCTTCCCCCTGTTTTCGAAGTGGTTATCCTGTGGGAATGGTTCCTCTATAGATTCATGAAGATCGCCCCCCTTTCTATGGCATGCGGGAAATTCTGTTGAGAACTGCACCAGATTCATACATAGGCTGAATGGACAGATCATCTATACAGAACTACCAGAATACCCTTACCTACAATATTGGGAATTTTTGGTAACATGTTAACTTTTTCTATAAATTGGAGGTTTTTTTTTATAATTAACTAATAAAACGGAATGGATGGAGCATGCTTGCATTTGAATGCCTTTCCTGTTACTGCATCCATCCTAAAGCCTGAAATCGTGTCCACCGTATAAACCAGAAGTAGCTTTCGTTGCAGCCTGCTGCTGATGAGAGCTTCACTCCCTGCCCTTGATTGGTCGCAGCTTGTACGGTCATCGTTGGGTGTTCAGCCATAGCGGAGTTGTCGCCAACAGGCTTGCCATTAGAATCGTGCTTGCCAATTTCTTTGTATGTTTCACAGTTGTTCCCTCCTGAGGAATTTTGTGTTTGTTTTTTGTCCTATGTAATAGTCGGAAAAACCACAAGGAGGTTACAAAATAAAAAAAACCACCCTTTCAGGTGGTGGCATTATTCATGACCCATGAGCACTAGATAGAGACTCTCCTGTAGTATCTGTTTGAAAATGAGCTCCCCACTCTCGCAAATAATCAATGACTGGACCCAAGCCTTGCCCTAGCTTGGTCAACTCGTACTCTACTTTTGGCGGAACGACAGGATACACTTCACGCTTGACGATTCCTGCTTCCTCCAACTCCCGCAATTGTTCTGCCAGCATTTTATGATTCACACCGATTATATTTTTCTTTAACTCACCGTACCTTTTCTTCCCTCGGAGTAGCTGACAAATGATCGATATTTTCCACCTTCCCGCAAAAACCGAGACGGCAAGCTCGATCGGGCAAGGATATTCCTTGCCATTTAACAGGTACATCATCGATGGCCTCTTCTTCATCCCTCTCACTTCCCTTTTCGTAAGTATTAACCGAAAAAGTGCGTACTTACTTTTCTTTAGTGTATTCGGTATGATCAGTTTTGTAAAACACTTTTAAAAGGAGCCAGCTATCGTGAAATCAACTCTGGACATTTAGTGCCGTGGGAACAGGGAGAGACCCTCATTGAGGAAGTCGCCCAATTTCTATCAACGGTTTCATAAACTTATTCGAAAGTAGGATGACATCATGCGTAAAGATCAAATCATAGAAGCTTATCAATTCAGGCATGCCTGCAAAGAGTTTGATTCAGCTAAAAAAATTACGGTTGAAGACTTTGATTTTATTATGGAGACGGCTCGCCTGTCGCCCAGCTCCTTTGGCTTTGAACCATGGAACTTCCTCGTGCTGCAAGATCCAGCTCTTAGAGAAAAGCTGCTACCCGTTACATGGGGTGCGCAAAAGCAACTGCCTACCGCAAGCCATTTTGTCATCGTACTTGCGCGGACCAAACAAGAAATGGCCGCTGATTCCGAGTATATCCAACATATCATGAAAGACACGCAGGACTTGCCGGAGAACGTCGTACAGCAAAAAGGCTCTGCCTACGATCACTTCCTGAAAAACGATTTCGCCCTGTTTGACGACGAGCGGGTTATGTTCCAATGGGCATCCAGACAGACCTACATCGCGCTTGGCAATATGATGACGTCTGCTGCCATGATCGGCATTGATTCCTGCCCCATTGAAGGCTTTGCAAAAGAAAAGGTCGAGGATATCCTTGCGGCAGAGGGACTCCTCGACAGAGAACGCTTCGGCGTCGCCTGCATGGTGGCTTTTGGCTACCGGAAAAATGAACCACGTGCGAAAACCAGACAAACGAAGGAAGAGATTATTCGTTTTATCGGGTAAAACCAACGATTGGCTCCACGTAAAAAAGCATTCGAATTCCGAATGCTTTTTGTCGTTTCCTTACTCATCCATATACTGAAAGCCTACGATACGACCTGCTTCATCGACGGAGATCGTGATTCCCTTGCCTTTGGCTGGACGGAACGCCACCTCTGCTGTCACAAATCCATAGTCGTAGTCTTCAAAAATGGCACCGCCACCTCCCCGCTCTACCTTTGCCTCTACGTTATACTGACTTGCTTGATCGCCCACCAACTGTTTCAAGAAAACGGCCGCTTTCTCTTTTGCCACCTTCTCGGCAGGGAGCTTTTTCGACACCCACGCTGGGTTTTGGATCATTACTTTACCCAATTCGTTTGTACGGGTTTCCATGATAACGAAAGCTTCTGCTCGAGGAGTCGGACTGTACACCTGTTTTTGTGCTTCAAACATTTTCAGGAGTTGCCAGTTACCTTCGATACCATAGTTATCATAATCGGAAAACTGTGCAGTGTCTGGGAAAAGCTGGGTCACCTCAGCTACTACCTTTTCCACCTCAGGGGAAAACTTGCTCTGCTCCACTCCCGCTGGAATGCTCACTTCGAATGTTTTCTCATCAAATGCAGGGTGGAAATCCACCTTGTCTACGTTGTACGAAAATGCTTGTGCTTGATTGTGGGTGAAGGTGCGTTTGAGCAGCAGCCCTGTTTCTTTGTCGATCCACAAGTCATCCTGGTAATGGTGAGGCTTGCCATCAATTTTCGCATCTTCTTTTTTGACGACTTGATACACGGCCCGATTCAACAGTTGTGCTTCCTTCAAGGTGATCGTCACCTTCGAATCTGGCAACGCCACTTTCAAGCGCTGGAGCTCTCGCTTCGTCTTGTTGATTTCGTTATCGTATGGGCCAATCGTTGCGGAGTGGACAAATCCTCTGCCGCCTTCTTGATACGCCGCCACCTGTCCTGCCTTTCCTACGGCATGCTGAACCCTTTTCCCGTCTGAGATTTCCTCTCTCCATTCTCCTTTGATCGTGTTATCCCATGTTTTTGCCTTTTGGGTCTCGGTGCCCTGCTTCGCTTTCGATATGTGCGTGGATTCAATGTACATGGAAACGGGTTGTTTTTTGTCCATTTCTTTGACGAGCTGATCAAAAGTGATCGCTTGCGCTTTATTCGCAGCGACTACCATGTTGGTTTGAGCTTGTGCGATCCCGAATGGGGATACCACTGAGAGAAGAAGTGCTGCCATGCTAGCAGTAACAAGTGCTTGCTTTTTCATGTCGGTTCATCCTTTCGACTCGTTGATTGCTGTTCACTTGTTACGATCCTCGTCATGCACAGCTTGTGACACAAACCCCTGAAAACATATGTTTTCGATCATCCCTTTTAGCAAATCGCTAGTATACATAGGGAGAGTCAGCCGATAAAAAAGTGATCGAATGGTGCCGTGCTTTTGGCTTTCAGCAAGTCATTGTGCTCTCATCGGACAATGGTACTCCTTGTCCGACGATGTTTCTGTCTTGTGTCGGCCGTTTTGCGGTTCAATATTTGGGAGAGAAGATTCGCAACTGCTATATTACGACACAAAATATATGAAAATAGGAAAATACGCCCATTTTTCAGTTATTTTAATAGGTGTATTTAGTCCTAGTACCCTTGAGTATGTAAGAGAGAAGGGGTATTGTTCGAATTTTCACAATTAACCTCTCGTATTCCCAGTATTATACACCCCATGATAGAATCGGAAAGGAAATTCCGTAGTTTTCCAATTATGTATAAAAAGGTGGATCTATTCAGATGAAAAAACTAGTATCCGTAGCTTTGTTGCTCTCCATGTTGGCTGTCTCTGCTTGTTCAAACAAGCCAGCTGATACTAAGCCAGCTGAGCAAAATGCAGCACAAACCACAGAAGCCGCTAAAACAACTGATGCGCCAAAGACAGATTCGGCTACACCAGCGCCAGCTACAAACGACAAGCTGGAAGCGAAAAAAGTTCTGAACGACAAAGTGGAAATCTTGATTCCAAAAGGCTTTACTGTCATGTCTGATGAGATGGCAAAAGAAAAATACCCAATGGAAAATCGTCCTTCCTTGATTTATACCGATGAAAAAGGTTCCATTAACATTGCGTTTAGTCATACAGAAACACCTATTCAAGACAGCCTTCTCAAAGACATGAAGGATCCAATGAAACAAGCGTTCTCCAACATGTACCAAGATGCAACCTGGTATCGCGATGAAGTAATCCAAATCAACGGGAAAAACGTTGGTGTGTTCGAACTGCTGACTCCTGCTGCTGATACGAAAATTTACAACCTCATTTTCTTTACAGAGCTTGACGGCAAAATGCTGATGACTACTTTCAATTGCACCGAGGCACAAATGGAAGAGTGGAAGCCGCTCGCACAAGAAATCTTGATGTCTTATAAAGTGCAATAAGGAAACAACGCTTCCCCCTCATAAAGTAAAAGCACCCTCTCATGGGTGCTTTTTTACCTTTTATCCCACTCTTTCTTCCAACGAAGCAAAGCCTCCCGAGAAGGATACGGATTGGGAAACTGCAATGCTCGCTCGATGGATTGAAGAGCCAGAGCATGCATCCCTGCTTTTCTTTGCGCGTCCCCTAGGTAGTACCAATACCTCGCCGCATCACTCTCTTCAAGAACAGACTCATAGTAGGCAACGATCTTCTGAAAATAATAGGGATAGACATCATCTGCGATTACCAAATTTCCTGCGTCCCACCTATACACCTCTACTTGAAACGCTCTTCCGCTATCATGTAGCCACAGCGCAAGCTCAGCGTTGCCATCCATTCCATTAACCCCCGGCATATCTTCTACCTCAACCCTGCTTGCCCGTGTCTCCTGATGGAGCATGTGCATAAATCCATTCGCTGTCCACTGCAAAATATCTATATTCGACCATACCCCGCCTATTTGCCACCCGATCAATAAGCTATTCATTTGGGCGTTGACAATGGGAGCAGCCAATAATTCGGAAACCGTATAGCCTTGTCCTTTGAAATTGCCGATTGGATGCCAGCGATTCTCATCCTGCTTGGCAATCATGACGTACATTTCTCCTTGGTTGCGATAAACACAGGCTACTTCCTGATGCTTATCTCCATCGAGATCAGCGACGATAACGGCTGGTTGATCGTGTGGCTTTGGCATGACCACTAGTTCTGCCGTAGGAGGTATTAAGCTCTTTATGACGCTCCGATGCTGCGTTCCGATTCGATTCATATTGGTCTCACCCATCTTTTCCAGTCTCAACAAAATATATGCTTCTTTTTTCACCACATGCTCGCAGTATCCTTGATTGCACTCGCACACAAATAAAAATAGACATTTTATTTAATTGTCTATTATAATCAAAACAATAATTAAGTTTGTTTGCGTAAATTTAAGGGGGGCCTATCATGAATCAGTTTGAAAACAAAGTAGCGGTCATTACCGGAGCGGCCAGCGGTATTGGTCGCGCATTGGCAATGCGCTGTGCTGAGGAGCAGATGAAGGTTGTTCTTGCTGATGTAGAAGTAGCAGCACTTCAACGAGTAGAGCAGGAGTTAAAGGCAGTAGGAGCAACTGTCCTCGCCGTTGTAACGGACGTAAGCAAAGAAAAAGATATCCAGAAGCTTGCACAGAAAACGCTAGACTCGCTCGGTGCTGTCCATCTATTGTTCAACAATGCAGGGGTTGGGGCAGGCTCGACAATCTGGCAAAGTACCCTCGCTGATTGGCAATGGGTCATGAATGTGAACTTGTGGGGAGCCATTCACGCTACACAAAGTTTCGTACCCATGATGTTAAAACAAGGGACTGAATGCCACATCGTGAACACCGCCTCTCTCGCTGGCCTTGAGTCCGGACCAGGGAATAGTATTTATCGTGTAAGCAAGCATGCGTTAGTCAGTCTGTCGGAAACCCTCTATCATGAATTGAAAATGATTCAAGCCAAAATCGGAGTTTCCGTTTTATGCCCCGGCTTTGTTCAGACGCAAATATGTGACGCCCATCGCAATCGTCCAGCCGAGTACAGCAAACCAGGAGATATTGTGGAGCCCTCACCGATGACCACCGCCATCGACCAGTTCATTCGTTCAGGTGTCGAGCAAGGAATTTCTCCGAAAGAAGTAGCTGATCACACCTTCCTAGCGATCAAGAGCAATCGCTTTTACATTCTGCCAGATCCCTCGTATAAAGAGACTGTGCGTCAGCGAATGGAAGATATTTTGAACCAGCATAACCCGACGTTCGTGATTCCCTCGCATATTTAACTCCGATTGAAAATGCGATTCAAACCAAAAAGCCACGCTCTCAAAGGAACGTGGCTCTTGTTTTATCTATCCGTTAATTCTCGATCTCGTAAAGAAACCAAAATCACGAATCCAATCATCACCTCTGTAATGTTAAACGCTACCTGCTGACCATTCCATACTTGTGATTGCCACATGGCGAACCACTCTGCGCCCACAATTGCAAATCCGAAAAACCAGATACAAAAAGCAACCATGTATGCGATGTATGCGAATGTTTTAGAGTTATTGAACGTTTTCGCATCCTTCTTTACATTACGCAGCATATTTCCTGTAGCGACCCAACCATAAAGGGAGAACACCCCTTCCGCTATGATGATTCCGATATAAGCTATAGTGTGAGCAGTAGGATCAGTAATCGCTCGCCACATAAGTGCGTTACCCTCAAACGTGGTATCCATGGACAGAACATGTTGAACAAATTGATAATTGGAATGGTAGTCCATAAGATTCCCCAAGAAAATGGACGTCCCAAATGCTGCGGACAGTGCTACAACCAAAACCTTCAAATACCGTAACGTCAAATTACTCAATGATGATCACTCCTCTTTTCCCCTATTCCCATATAATGTCTTTACTCATTCTCGATCGGATTGACACACCCTTTCTCTTTGCAAGAAAAATCTATCTATTTTCATCACGAGTATTCATCACCATTAGATGGAAACCTATTCGGAACTGGAACCATCTAATTCATGATTTTTTTACCCATCCATGTTCAACAGTTTGGAACGATTTTGTCACATGTATTTTTCTTAACAATGTTATGATGAAATGGATTCCCCCCATATAACAAACAATGAATATGTGCAAGGTTGTGATTATCATTGGAAGCCTGATCGGTCGAGCAGTCAAACACTATACCACCAAATAGCCGATGAGATTGAACGCAGAATTTCATATGGAGAGTTCCCCCCTGGGAGCCTGCTCCCTTCTGAGAGAAAACTGGCTGAGCAATTAGGAGTAAACCGAAGCACTGTTATTTTAGCGTACGAGGAACTTCGGGCATTAGGCATCATCGAAAGCAGAACAGGAAGCGGTACTCGTGTGAGTAAAAATAAATGGGAGGCAACTCCGAAGCATACACCGAACTGGCATCGATATGTAGAAGGTGGTCAATTTCTCCCGAATTTGTCTTATCTGCGGCGGATCAGAGAAGCCTTGCAAAAAGACAGCAGCCTCATCGATTTTGCGAGTGGTGAATTGTCTTCCCAACTCTCACCCGGCAAGGAAATCAGTACCCAGATGAAGGAAAACCCCTTCACTGAATATTTGGGATACGACAATCCACAAGGCTTTACGCCATTGCGTGAAGAGCTGGTCTCGTATTTGTCACGATACCGGAATGTGCAGACAACCGACTCTTCCATTCTGATCACGTCGGGTTCTCAGCAATCTCTGTATTTGATCACCCAATGTCTGCTTGCACCAGGCGATGCAGTTGCCATCGAAGATCCCTCTTATTGTTACTCGTTGCCTATGTTTCAATCTGCTGGCCTTCGTCTGTTCCGCCTTCCTGTCAGCAATAACGGAATCGATCCAGAAGATATTCGTGCCTTGTATAAAAAGCATCGAATCAAGATGATCTTTATCAATCCTACTTTTCAAAACCCGACAGGGATTTGTCTTGATCCCACTCGGCGCGCGCAACTGTTGGATGTAGCAAGCGAACTCGGTCTTCCGATTGTCGAGGACGATCCTTTCAGTCTGACTTCCTATGACGGCAAGCCTCCACTGCCACTCAAATCATTGGATCAGCTTGGCTCCGTTGTCTACATTGGTTCCTTTTCCAAAATTGCTGCATCCGGTTTACGAGTCGGTTGGATGGTGGCTCCTCATTCCGTTGTCGAACGTTTGGCAGATGCCCGCCAACAAATGGATTTTGGCCTGAGTGTGGTGCCACAAAAAATCGCGGCCCAGTTTTTACATTCCGATAACTTCCTGCCACATTTAGAGCGGTTACGTATGCATTTACAGTACAGAAGAGATTTGCTTGTGGAGGCACTGCAAAAAGAGTTGCCCAATGAGCTGTCTTTCACCGTTCCCCAAGGCGGATTACACTTGTGGTGTAAAATTAACCCGGATGTGAACGACAACCAATTATTTGAAGAAGCCCTTCGCAGAGGCGTCGTTTTTGTGCCAGGCAGTGTGTATGGCTCAGACTCCGGCTACATTCGCTTTACCTTTGCGCGACCAAAAGAAGAGGAAATTACGCTTGGTGTCACTAAATTTGCGGCTGCGTTGAAGGCTGTTTTGACCTAAAGATGGTGGTCCGCTAACTATTGTGGTCGGGAGAAGCCCTGACACATGTTTTCCAGTCGCCTGTATCCTCTCTACGCTCGGGCGGTCTCCTTCCAAACATGTGTCAGGACTTTCATACATTTTTTGTTTATTTCAGGCTATTAGAGCGTTTTGCGTGTTAGAACAGAGGAGCTTGATACCACTGATTTACTTCCTTGGATTCACGTTCAAGTTCTTTGCCAAAGCTACGTAGGAGAAGCGCATTTCCAGTCCAAGCGCCTCTGGAGCCCATCCCAGCACAGGAAGAAATGGCGGGGAATTTCAGCTTCACTTATGAAATGCTTCTTCGAAAATTCTACGTTTGAAGCGCTCCCGCCATTTCTTTCTGTGCGGACAGTCTTCCCCCCTTGCAGGGCGTAGGTTGAAGCGTAGACTGGAAATGCGCTTCGCCTCCACTACAGCAACTTAAAAAGACCTCCACCGTTTTATAGCAAATGGAGGTCTATTACTATTTAGTTGCAAAATGTCCTACTTCATCCATTTCACATTCTCTTTTTTCTCTTCATTCACCAACAATGTAAAAACATCCGGTCGCGAGTAATGTCCAACGACATCAAAATCGAATTGGCTATAAGCGATGTCGCGAATGTCCAGATCAGCGTAAAGAATCTCCTCCCGACCAAAAACAGGCTCGACGATATAGTCACCCAATGGCCCCACAATCGCACTTCCACCTCTGCTCATCTCGTCTGGCGAAGAGGCAAGATCGTCGTAGCAGGCCAAATCAGTTGGATACATATCTTTTGTTACGTACTGATTGCTCGATAAGACGAAGCATCTGCCTTCCAATGCGATGTGGCGGATGGTAGCTTGCCATGCATCCCTTGCATCAGCTGTAGGTGCGATATAGATTTGAACGCCTTTTGCATACATCGCTGCTCGCGCTAACGGCATATAATTCTCCCAACAAATCAGGGCCCCGATCTTACCGTAAGGAGTATCGAATACCGGCAAAGTACTTCCGTCCCCTTCGCCCCAAATCAACCGTTCGGATGCAGTTGGCTTCAGCTTGCGATGCACGCCGAGCAACTCACCATCAGGTCCGAAAAATAAGACGGAACAATATAAGGTGCCGCCGCTATTTTCATTGTCTCTCTCGATCACACCAATGACGAGATACACGCCAGCCTTGCGCGCTGCCTCCCCGAGCTTGTCTGTCTCTTCACTCGGGACGACAATTGAATTGTCCCAATAACGAAACCAGTCTTTGCGACCTTCTGAGGAACGACTGCCTACCTTTGTCCCAAAAGTAAGGCCTCTTGGATACGCCGGGATAAAAGCTTCGGGAAAAACAACGATCTTCGCTCCCTTTTCTCCTGCTTCCAGTGTCAGTGAAACAGCCTTTTCCGTACTTGCCTCCCTATCCATGATGACAGAAGCAGCTTGCACAACAGCAACTCGAACGTTTTGTTGCGGATTAGACATATTGACCTCCCCTGCTCTCCTAGAGAAATTCGCTTGTTCTCCTACTATTCGGTGTATCCGAGGGTCTCCCCTACTGCTGCAACAATTTAATATCCTCGATAATTTTATCGTAAGGCACGTCCGTCATCCCATCATAGCGACCAACCAGATTCCCCTGTTGATCGACCAGATACAACAGCGTGTCGTGAATAACTTGATCGGAATTCGGGTCCTTGGCTATCGGTGTCTTAAACGATTTGAGAATAAACGTTTTGATCTCTTCGAACGTATAGCCCGTCAAAGCGTGCCAGTTTGAGAAATCGGCATTGAATTTGCTGAGATACGTTTTTAATGCTTCTGGCGTGTCTCTTTCTGGATCGACGGAAAAGGAGACGAACTCCACATCCAGACCCGCTTCTTTTGCTTTTTTCTGCAATTCGGCCATGTTTGCTGTCATCGTCGGACAGACGGTTCCACAATACGTAAAAATAAAGTTGGCGATCCATACTTTATTTTCTACTTCAGTTGAAGAGAAAGGCTTCCCTTCCTGATCCGTATACGCAAATGGATGAACCGGATTGTTTAGATCATATCTTGCTGGAGCACACGCAGTTACCAAAACCATCAGGATACTGAGCATGATCAACCAAGCTGTTTTTTTCATGGTACCGCCCCTCTCCTATTCCTTTTTCTCAGAGAGCCACTTCGCTAACTGGCCGATTTCTTCGGCGCTGAGTACATTTTCATAACCAGGCATGCCATTTGCGCCGACCGTAATTATTTCAACGAGTTTTTCCTCTGTCATTTTCGAGCCAACTTGCTGCAAGCCTGGACCCACCCTACCGGATAAGTCGTTACCGTGGCAGCTCATGCAATTATTTTTGTATAGCTTCATCGCACTTTTATCTGCATCTGCAACTTCTGCTTGTTCTTCTATTGCACCACTTCCGCATGCAGTTACGAGCAAGAACAGAGAACCGATCATTAGATACCTGATAGCTTTCATGGAACTCCCTACCCTTCCTACGGGAATGACTATCCCTTACAAAAAGGGACGGCCTGCCGTATCCACTACCATGCACACAAACACAATCATCAAATAATTAATTGAGATGAAAAAATTCGTCTTCGCCCATTTTTCCGTATTCTCCGACACAATCCCAATAATCGTATGCCCCATCCATACCATTCCGAATAGGAAGGAAACAGCGAAAAAGATAATCCCTACGTAACCCAACACATACATAATCGTTACCGTTGGCAATAGCAACACTACGTACGGAATCATTTGCAGCTTGGTCCGCTTGATCCCCTTCATTACCGGGAGAAGAGGAAATCCAGCCGCTGTATACTCGTCTACACGTCTAATGGCGAGCGACCAGAAATGAGCAGGCTGCCACAAGAAGAGCAGAGCAAACAAAAGCCACGCTCCTGCGTCAATCTCATTCGTATAGGCACAATACCCCATCACAGGCGGCATGGCCCCGGACACTCCACCAATGGACGTGCTCCAAGTGGACGTTCTTTTGAGCCACATCGTGTAAACGACTACGTATACGAACATCCCGAATAATCCGAGCCAACCTACTAGCGCATTGACTTTATAAAATAGCACCAGCTCTCCCACAAGACCGAGAACCAGGGCGTACAGCAGTACGCCCCCAGGTTTCAGTCGTCCAGTAGCAAGTGGCCGGTCTTTCGTACGGGTCATTTTTTGGTCAAGCTGCCAGTCCCAAATGTTATTTAACACGCAGGACGAAGCCATTGTGAGTGTGGTACCAATCATCAGCCATAACAAAAGCATCCAATCCGGCTCCCACTTACTCGCTACCCAATACCCGCCGAATGCCGCTACCAGATTGAGTTGAAGAATGCGGGGCTTGGTGAGCTGTATCCAGTCTGCTAGCATCTCCCTACCCCCGATTTAATTTACGTCATTATAGTGCGACCATGTTATACATCATGATCCAGATGGAGCCGATCACGATGAGGAATACGATAAACAACCCGAGTAAAAGCGACATCAAGTTGTATCTTGGTTTATCCTCTTCTTTCAGATGCATGAAGAAGAATAACTGGACAATAAACTGGAACAGAGCCGCTACTAAATAGATGATGATTCGCTTATCGCTATCCATCCAACCATTCTCTAGGGCCATGATGGGAATGATGGTGAGTACAAGCGACAAGACGAAACCGATCACATACGATTTCAGGGAACCATGACCGCCGTGTTGTTCTGTCGTGCCATGTGCAGATTGCTTGCTCAATTAATTCACCCCCATCACATACACGATGGTGAAGACGAAAATCCAAACAATATCAAGGAAATGCCAGAACAAGCTGATGATGTTTACTTTTCGTTTCGTTACGGGTGTAATGCCGCGCTTCGCGATTTGCATGATGACGATGATCATCCACCCTATTCCAAGCGCCACGTGCAAGCCATGCGTTCCTACCAGCGTGTAAAAAGCGGTCAGGAATGCACTCGTGCTAATCGTTGCCCCTTCGCTTACGAGGTGTATAAACTCGTTGATTTCTAAGAACAAGAAGGATGCTCCCAAAAACACGGTAACTCCCAGCCAGTTCATCAAAGCAAGACGATTGCCTTTATTCATCGCGAGAATGGCAAGACCGCTCGTAAAGCTACTGGTCAGCAAAATAAACGTACTCGCGTAAATACCATTCATTTGAAACAAATCTTTTGGACCTGGTCCACCATCCGTATTTCCTTGCAGTACGATATACGTCGCAAACAAGGTAGCGAATAAGATTACATCCGTCATGAGGTAGATCCAAAAGGCAAACGTGCGCAATTCCTCTTGGTCTGGATGATGATCATGATGTCCAGCATTCACATTAGCCATTACGTAATCACCCTCCCTGCTTCAGCCTCTGTACGTTTAATCTCTTCCACCGTGACGTAATAGTCCGTGTCGTAGTTAAACGAGTGAACAACCATACACGCAAGTACACCGATAAACCCTGGGACGGCCATCCATAGCCAGTCAAAAATCAAACCGAATCCGACAAAGAACCAGAACATGGACATCACGATTGGAACACCGGAGTTTTTCGGCATATGAATCGGTTCCAGCTCTACTTTCGCCGGCTTTTCCAAGCCTTGCTCGATGCGCAGCTTTCTTTCATGCCAATCATCTTGAGACGTTACCTGCGGCATTACGGCAAAGTTATAGAACGGAGCTGGAGAAGGAATCGACCACTCCAACGTACGGGCATTCCATGGGTCTCCTGTTGTATCTCTCTTCATGTGCTTGATGCTGTGTGCAATATCCCAAATTTGGACAAGAAACGCAGCACCCATGATTACGGCACCGATCGTCGATACCAGGTTCATTTCGAACCAACCTTTGTCCCAGCCGTACGAATAAAGACGACGCGTCATTCCCATCAAGCCCAGCGCGTATTGCGGCATGAAGCACAGGTAGAACCCGATGTTCCACAGCCAGAAAGCCCAACGACCTATACGCTCATTCAGCTTGAAGCCGAAAATCTTCGGCCACCAGTAATACAATCCCGCGAAGAATCCAAACACGACACCCGCAATAATTACCTGGTGGAAGTGGGCAACGAGGAAGTAGCTATTATGATATTGGAAGTCAGCAGGTGCTACGGACAGAAGAACACCCGTCATCCCACCGATGACGAAGTTCGGGATAATCCCAACCGTCCACAGCATCGGCGTTTCGAACGTAATTTTTCCTCGGAACATCGTAAACAGCCAGTTAAACACTTTCACACCCGTCGGAATCGCAATCAACATCGTCGTGACCGCGAAGAAGGCATTGACGTCCGCGCCGGAGCCCATTGTGAAGAAATGGTGCGCCCATACGAGGAACGACAGAACACTAATAATGATCATGGCGAACACCATGGATTTGTAACCGAACAGCTTTTTCCGAGAGAACGTCGCAACGATCTCGGAGAAAATCCCGAACGCTGGCAGAACGATAATGTAAACTTCCGGGTGACCCCACATCCAAATCAAGTTGATGTACATCATCGGATTACCGCCGCCATCCAAGGTAAAGAAGTGTCCACCCAAATAACGGTCGATAAACAGCAGTGCCAATGTAACAGTCAAGATTGGGAATGCGAAAACGATTGCGATACAACTCGACAAAACTGACCAGGAAAACATCGGCATTTTCATCAACGTCATACCAGGAGCACGCACTTTCAAGATCGTCACAATAAAGTTAATCCCGGTCATCAAACTACCAATACCTGAGATCTGAATCCCCCAAATGTAGAAATCCTGACCTGGTCCCGGGTTAAAGGCTAGCTCCGAATACGGCGGATAAGCCAGCCATCCTGCATCCGGGGAACCCCCAATGACGAAGGACAAGTTAAACAGCATCGCCCCTGAGAAAAACAACCAGAAGCTGAGCGCATTCAGGAACGGAAACGCTACGTCACGTGCACCTAGTTGCAGCGGCACGATGACATTGAACAAACCAAACATGAGGGGCATCGCCATAAACAGAATCATGATAACGCCATGCGTCGTAAAAATCTGGTTGTAGTGATCCCCACTCAAAAACTGCATATCAGGCATGGCGAGCTGAGCCCGCATCAGGAGAGCATCTACCCCTCCTCGAAACAGCATGAGAACGGAAGCGAGAATGTACATGATACCGATCTTCTTGTGATCGACAGTTGTCAGCCATTCGCGCCAGAGCCATCCCCATTTTTTAAAGTAAGTCAGCACCGATACGATTGCGATCATACTGAGCACAATGCTGACGTCCGCACCGTAAATAAGTGGATCGCCTGTTACGAAAAATTCAGAGGCGAATTCTTTCACACTCTCCCACATCGTTGTCTCTCTCCTCCCTCTTTCAATTTCAACCGACTATTCTTTCACCCGCGCTGGCGGTTGCACTCTCGTAGATAAGCCGTGGTTGTGTGAAGCAGCATACTTAGTCACAGTCATCTCGTACAATCCTTCAGGGAAAGCAGAGAAATAACGTACATCCGATGTTCCTTGTTTGGTCAGCTCTTTGTAACCATCCAGCGACAGCTCAGGGGAAGTATTTTTCACCTGATTCACCCATTGATCAAAGTCTTCTTGGGAAGTCGCATTCGCTGTAAAGAACATCTTCGCAAATTCTTTACCGGTAAAGTTCGCACCAGATCCCATGTACTCACCCTGCTCATCTGCTTGCAGATAGAGAGTCATAGACATGCCGGACATGGCATAAATCTGACCGCCAAGCTGTGGAATCCAGAATGAATTCATCGGGGCGTCAGATGTCACTTCAAAGCGTACTGGCGTATCCTCTGGGAATTGCACGTAGTTCACAGTGGCAATGCCTTGTTCAGGATATTGGAACAGCCACTTCCAATCCAAATTCGTCACTTGAATCGTGATCGGTTTCTTCTCGGATTCCAACGGTTTAGATGGCTCCAAAGAATACGTGTACTGAACTGTCACGATCCCAATTAACGTAATAATGATGATGGGAATGCCCCACCAAATGATTTCCAGTTTCGTACTGTGTTCCCAATTAGGCGTGTACTTCGCCTTTCGTCCTTCTCTGTCACGGTATCGCCATACAATGACAAAAGTAAGAATTAATACAGGAACAATCACAATTAACGTTAAAAGCGTGGATAAAATCATTAAGTCCTTTTGCTGTTCACCAATGGGTCCTTTCGGATCGAGCACGATATAGTTATCAGCGCAACCGGTCGTCAAGAACAGCAGGATGAACATGAACAAAAACGACATACAGCGTACTGTCTTGGACGTCTTCATGTCCTTGTCCTCATCTCCTATCACCATGCACGGGGTACTATTGAAACAAGTCTTACTTTAAAGCCGGACCACTGGAGTGTCACCAGCCAATGACAAAGTGGATCAACCAACCATGTTCAATAATCCGCTACATTTCAGACACTTTTTAGACATAAAAAAACCCTTCTTTGTCTGAAGCAGGAGGACTAAGATCAATTCCCCGCACAAGGAAGCCATTCACTCCTATTACAAACCCTTGAGTAAGCAAAAGAAAAAGGCCACCCCAAGGCGGCCTTTCCTCCTATGATTCACTACGGTTTAACGCAACGGCAATTTGTGCAGCGAGCTTTGCATTATTTTTCACCAGAGCAATGTTCGCCTCTAGGCTTTTTCCGCCTGTTCGTTCTTTTACATTCGCTAACATGAATGGCGTTACTTGCTTCCCAGTGATTCCTTGGTTTTTCGCATCATGCATCGCTTGGAGAATAATCGCTTCGATTTCATCGTAAGGGATGGCATCCGCTTCGAGGATCGGATTGGCAATCACCGCTCCGCCCTTCAAGCCGAGCTGCCATTTAGCATCCAGCATCGCAGCTGCCTCTTCTGGCTTATCCATACTTACAGACACATCAAATCCACTGTGGCGGGAGTAAAAAGCCGGGAACTCCGTTGTTTGATAGCCAACAACAGGTACTCCGAGCGTTTCCAAGTACTCCAGTGTTCTTCCGATATCCAAAATGGATTTGCAGCCCGCACATACGACTGCCACATTTGTCTCTGCCAGCTCCGTCAAATCAGCAGACACATCCCACGTCACTTCCCCTTCACGGTGAACACCGCCAATTCCACCTGTTGCAAACATGCGAATGCCTGCCAACTCAGCACCGATCATCGTCCCCGATACGGTTGCTGCTCCTATTTTTTTCGAGGCCAAAATATACGGAATGTCCCGGCGGCTAACCTTCGCCACATTTTTGTTTGTCGCGAATTCTTCCAGCTCACTCGCACTCAAACCAATCTTGATTTGCCCGTCCATAAAACCAATCGTTGCCGGAACAGCACCATGATTGCGAATAATTTGCTCTACGTCATTCGCCATTTCTACATTTTGCGGATAAGGCATTCCATGGGAGATAATCGTCGTTTCTAGTGCAACAATCGGTAATTGATGATCAAGTGCGTGTCTGACCTCTTCCGAAAAGCTGAGATATTGTTTCATAAAATTCTCCTCCAATGCCTGGTTGTTTGGTTATTCCTTGATGACACGTATGGTTTGTAGCGTAGGGTCTTCAAAGCCTTGTACAGGTAAACCTGCCTCGAGGTTTTTCTTCGTATAGATGAGGTTCTCTTCCGAAATGATCTCACCCGGGATAAAAATCGGAATACCTGGTGGATATACCATGACAAACTCCGCGATGATTCTTCCCACGGATTGTTCGACAGGAATCATCTCTGTCGGTGCGTAAAATGCATCGCGCGGAGTGACAGCCAGTACTGGTATTTTAGGAAGCTGCATTTTCGGGCGAATTTTTCTGTTTCCTTGATCCTCAGACCCGGCAGCCAGCTCCTCCAAGGCATAGACGAGGATTTGCAAATCTTCTTTCGTATCACTTGGTGTGATAATACAAACGATGTTGTACAGGTCAGATAGCTCTACCTCAATGTTATAGCGATCACGAAGCCATTTTTCAGCTTCATATCCCGTCATACCGAGGTCTTTTACCGAGATGACCAGCTTGGTCGGATCATGAGCAAACGCTCCATTTGTCCCGATAATTTCTCTCCCAATGCAGTACAAATGATTAATTTTATTGATTTGAGCTCGTGCTTCGTTTGCCAGCTGAATCGTTTGATCCAATAGCGCTTTCCCGGATGTCACCAACCGCTTTCTCGCCACATCGAGCGAAGCGAGCAGTAAATAGGAAGTGGATGTCGTAGTGAGCATGCTATAGATAGCTTGTACACGCTGAATCGAAACGAGATTTCCCTGAATGTTCAACAACGAGCTCTGCGTCAGAGAGCCTCCTAGTTTATGCATACTGCTTGCTGCCATATCTGCACCAGCTTGCATCGCTGATAGTGGGAGCTTGGGATGGAAGTGAACATGTGAGCCATGTGCTTCATCTACGAGTACAGGGACTCCTCTGGCATGCGCAACTTGAACGATACTCTTCAAGTCACCAGCAATTCCGAAATAGGTTGGATTGATGACTAGAACTGCCTTTGCATCGGGATGCTGTTCCAATGCTTTTTCCACAGCTTGCGGTGTGATTCCATGTGAGATCCCGAAGACAGGGTCTATTTCTGGATGTAAAAAGATAGGAGTCGCACCCGATAAAACAATTCCGCTCATGATAGATTTGTGTACATTCCGTGGCACGATGATCTTATCGCCGGGATTACATACCGCCATAATCATGGTCATAATGACTCCGCTCGTACCTTGAACAGAAAATATGGTGTGATCAGCGCCAAAGGCTTCAGCAGCCAATTCCTGCGCTTGTTTGATAATTCCTTTTGGTTGATGTAAATCATCTAATGGTTCAATGTTAATCAAATCGATGGAAAGTGCATTTTTTCCCATGAACCATCGAAATTCAGGATCCATCCCTTTCCCTTTCTTATGACCGGGTATATGGAATTGGATTGGATTCTTCTGGGCATGCTTTCTCAGCCCGTTGAAGAGCGGCGTTTGCCCTTGAATCAACATTTTTCCCACCTCACTATCCTTCCGTGTTGTTTGAATGAGTGTTGTTTCTGGGCTGATTATAAAATAAGCGGCTCCTTCCTTCATGATCCAATCTTGACTTTTATGAACCATCCAATTTGTGTCCTTCCTCGTAATTGGTCTGTTTCATCTTTCGCGAATTGGCTGGTTACAGTGCTGGAGATTTCACTTACAGTGTTGCTACCATGAAGTTTTGGAGGCCATATAGATGAAACAACTGCCCACGACACAATCGCGAAAAACATTAGAAAAGATACAATCCTATCAACCTGGAATGCCGATTTGGGAGATTAAGAAAATGTACGGACTCTCTCATATCATTAAATTAGCCTCAAATGAAAATCCACTCGGCCCATCCCCTAAAATTATCCGCGCCATTCTCGGTGCGATCCCGGAGCTGCATCGTTACCCCGATGCCCATACAACCACGCTGAAAGAGCACTTGGCTGATCATCTTGAGTTAAGTACGGAGCATTTAATCGTCACGAATGGCGGTGACGAACTGATCAAGCTCATTTCGGAAACCTATTTGGAAACGGAGGACGAAATCGTCGTGCCTTCACCGACTTTTAGTGAATATGAATTCGGGGCACATCTCATGGGGGCTGCCATCAAAACGGTTCCGCTTGAGGCCGATTATGCCTTCAATGTCTCTGCTATTTTGGCAGCCATTACGGATCGAACAAAGCTGATCTACCTTTGTTCCCCTAACAACCCGACAGGCACCTATTTGACTCGTCAGGACTTGACGGCATTACTAGACAAACTGCCAGATGGGATTCTTGTGGTACTCGACGCTGCTTACAGTCACTATGCAACGGCTGACGATTACACAAGTGGTATTGAATTTGTCCGCCAAGGATACCCTGTTCTCGTCTTGCAAACCTTCTCAAAAATTTACGCCCTTGCCGGTATTCGCGTCGGATTTGGCGTCGCTCACCCATCCGTGATCCAAAAAATCCTGAAAGTAAAAGAGCCATTTAACGTCAATTCTTTGGCACAAACAGCCGCAATTACCGCCCTTGGAGACGTGGAGCATTTTGAAAAATCCCTCATGGAAAACACCAAAGGCCGCAAGCAGCTGTATGATGCATTCGATGAAATGAATATCCCTTATACCGTGAGTATGTCTAATTTTATCTTCGCAAAATTGGGGCCAAATGCAGGTAGGATTTATCAAGAGCTGCTGGAAAGAGGAATCATTTTGCGTTACGGAGACACTTGGGGGTTACCGGAGCATATTCGAATCAGTGTAGGTACGCTGGAAGAAAATCAAATCCTCATACAAAACCTCCGTGAGCTATTGCTTATCGTAGGAAAATAAACGAAAAACACCGGATAGAAAATGTCCGGTGTTTTTGCTTTTGCAAAGTGCTTATAAAGCTGGATTATTCTTGTGTTTACCCGTCGCCAATACTATACTGAATGCAAATTCCCCAATCCTTTCCACAGGAAGGGATGACTGAAATTTCATAACTTCTTGAAAGCTTTCTCTCCATAGAAAGGTGGATCAGATGTCACTCAAACCTGAAGATTTACAAAGCTACATCGACTCCCCAGATAAACAGCAAAGACTATACAAACGAACGCTCTGGATTGTCGTCATCTCACAAATTTTCGGCGGTGCAGGTCTTGCGGCAGGTGTCACCGTAGGGGCTCTCCTCGCTCAGGATATGCTCGGTTCAGAAAGTCTTGCAGGCATCCCTGCCGCATTACTCACGCTTGGCTCTGCTATCGCTGCATTGCTGGTGGGTCGACTCTCTCAACGCTTTGGACGCCGTTTGGGTCTCGCTAGCGGGTTCTTAGCCGGTGGTATTGGCGCAATTGGGGTGGTTATCGCAGCCGTCGCAAACAGTATTGTCCTTCTGTTTGCTTCCTTAATTCTATATGGGGCTGGCACCGCTACTAACCTGCAGGCCCGCTATGCAGGCACTGACTTGGCAAAGCCTAAACAGCGAGCGACTGCCGTCAGTATTGCCATGGTCTCCACTACATTCGGGGCCGTTGCAGGACCAAACCTGGTGGAAGTCATGGGACGATTCGCTACATCCATCGGTGTCCCCGCTCTGGCTGGTCCTTTCATCTTGGGTGCCGCAGCCTTTATCCTCGCTGGTCTCGTTTTTTGGGTATTGCTTCGCCCAGACCCGTTCATCGTTTCGAAAGCAATCGCCGAAGCACAACAAGTGGATCAGAGCTCGCCGTCCTTTCTGAATGAGAATCAGCTTGCAGGCAACAACCAGGGAATCATCGTGGGAGCCACCGTCATGATTTTGACGCAGATCGTCATGGTCGCCATTATGACGATGACACCTGTACATATGAAGCACCACGGACATGGTCTCTCTGAAGTAGGCATCGTCATTGGTTTTCATATCGGTGCGATGTACCTCCCCTCACTTTTGACGGGTGTACTCGTTGACAAGATCGGTCGCTCCACAATGGCTTATGCTTCAGGTGTCATACTGCTTGCAGCCAGCATGACTGCTGCTTTTGCGCCAGCCGATTCGATGCCGCTACTCATCACGGCTCTTGTGCTGCTCGGACTGGGCTGGAATTTTGGATTAATTAGCGGCACAGCACTCATCGTGGATGCAACGCAGCCCGCTACTCGTGCGAAAACGCAGGGAACGGTTGATGTCTTGATTGCCTTGGCTGGTGCATCCGGTGGAGCCCTTTCTGGTATGGTCGTCGCCAATGCCAGCTACGCAATACTTTCCCTTGCCGGAGGAGCTATATCACTGTTGCTGGTCCCTGTCCTAATATGGTCCCACAAAAAGAGCAAACACAGTGTAGAGATCTCCCAAAACTAAAGCCACCCTCATCAGGTGGCTTTTTCTCTATCCTAAGTACCTCGAAACAAAAAATAACACTGCGCACAGGCAGTGTCATTTTCCTCCAACCACTTTATTATCATGTCGCTCATTCGGACTATGCTCATCTACAATCTGTTTTAAGCTAGCGAAGCCAGGAGTAAATTTGCTGTTGGGAATCTTCTTCTTGGAAGAGAGATTTTTCGAGTAAACAGCAGTTTCGTTGCCTCTTTTCGCGAAGAACTCAGCTAATTTCATCGTATCCCACTCCTAACTAGCTCTCTTTAAGGTTTTGACCTTATTCACAAACTTGGTAACAAATCCTAATAATAACATATACGTAGTCAACCGCTCGAACTCCTGCATATTTTCGGGAGTAAATGTGTCATTCTTGTAAACAGCGACCGCAAATCCAAGCCTGAACTTGCCAAAATTTTTTACAATCGCAAATTGTTCAATATCCGTGTTTTGAATACGTCCCTTTACTTGTTTATCGGCAATTCGGCAATCCTCTTGAAGCATCGAAGACAGTAATAGAGTTCGTACCGTGTCGAAATCTTTCAACTCGGTTAAGTAAAACACTTCAAACTGCTTGTCATTATTCGTAGGTACGATCCAGTAACAGCATAGCTCGTCCGGTTTCAATCCATAAATCGTCTTTACTTCCATTTCAAATGCCTTCATAAACGTGATCGCATTCGCATTAATAATAGCTGTTGATTGACCGCTGCCATCCAAACTGTAAATCGCATTGGCCAATTCTTTCTCACAATATTTCACTTCCATCTGGAACTCGATCTCGTTCCCTCTGATCTTATCGCAGATGAACAAAACGATGAATACCATTCCTGCCAAAATGGCGGAATACAAGATAGACAAGCCTAGGACAGAGCCTAATGAAGCTAGTTTGTTTTCCTCATGTGGCGGTGCTAGGATAAACAGCCATTCGATCGGTTGAAACATCCACTTATGTATGACTGCTATCAAATCTGGCAGCAAACCTTTTAACAATTCAAATACGAGCCATGAGACCAGAACGAACAAGATGCCAAGAACAGAAAAAACAATTTTTACATTGCTCTGCATGAGATTCTTTAGCACCTCTAACCTCTCCTTCTGGTAAAGTTTTACATTATTTTAACATTTTATTTAGATTCTACAAATAGGAAAAAACTACCTACATTTAGGTAGTTTTTTAGGCGTTTCTATCGTAATCGTACTGACTTTTTGATTTCCTATGTACTGTATCGTCTGCTGTACAATCTTGCTGTTCTCTTCAATTCTCTTCAGTGGTTTAAATGAACTCAACAATTGCACGTTCCCCCTATCGGTATACTGGGTGTAATTCGTAACGAAATGCTCCCTTATTGGTCTGCCCATTTTTCACCGCTATCAAACACGAAATGCTCATCATGACCTTCCATCCATCTTGCTAATACCCCATACCTTATGCCGTTTTGATTTTGTTTAGACCCTCTTCTGGGTGCTGCTTTTCCACTGTTAGTGACGATTTTGTTACGGACAATGTTGCTCCCATTGGCACAATTGACTTCCTCAATCCTTGCCATAATAAAGGATAATCCGAACGAAAAGGAGTTAGTCAGAATGAATTCAGTAATACCGAAGAATGAAACCATTCTTTCCTATATCATTGCCATAGCGCTTATCTTGCTCATGGTAGCGGCTTCCGTCATACTCGATGATCCCGAAGTGATTCTACCAGAAATAGCAGCGATGGCGATTGGCATATGGGTATACCGAGAACCGGGATGGATCAGACAGCCTTCTAAAATTTTTGTGGCTCCGTCGATTACAGCTGCAATCGGATTTGCGATAAATCAACTAGACTTGCCTTACCTTGGAAAAGTAAGTATCACACTTGTACTCATGATGCTCTTTTTACGAATCATCCAATCGAATTTTGGACCATCCCTTGCCACTGGCTTATTACCTCTGGTCACGAATGCCGTTGAATGGTCATTTATGATCTCCGTTGTCATGCTTTCCTTCATCATCATGCTCGGCGTTCTCGCCTTCAAACTGAATGGCGGCCTGGAGAAGAAAGTGAAGATACCGTATCAGTATATGCTCGTGTTCTTGATTTTGATATTCGTGTGGATTGGTTTATGTTGGATAGCTGGTTACCCACAACTGGCCGTTATTCCGCCCATTCTCGTCGTTGTATATGAATCGCTTCACAAGCCGATGTTCAACAGCAAGATGGCCTTCAAGCTCGGCCTGGTTTTAACCATTTCGGCTACAGTTGGTACTTTGCTCTACTTTGCCATTGATTCGTGGGTGATTGTCACGCTACTCGACATGATTTTGATGCTTGTTTTGCTACGAATCGTCGGCATGCGTGTCCCAGCCGCATACGCTTTTCCTCTGCTTCCTTTTGTCTTTCCGGATGAAATGGTGGTCATGTTGCCTGTAGGTGCGCTCATCGCTTCTACATTCTTGTTTGGCTCCGTGCTCCTGTACAAGAAGTGGGAGAGAAAAAGAAGTCAGCTTCTTGCCCCGAGGAATTAGCCCATAACAATAGAGCCACCCGTCTTGGGGTGGCTCTTATCCTTACTTCGCTTTTGGGGTTACCTTTTCCACTTTGTTTTCGCCCATCTTCACTTTGAATACATCTTTTTTATCACGATCGGAGGCTTGATAGTCGTAAAAAAAGATGAAATCTCCCCCGATGTTTATCGATTGACTGGAAATGCTACCTAATGGATACAGCGGGGTTGTCTTGCCGTCCGTCATATTCATTCTGCCTACCGTATGTGCGTCCTTTATTTCTGAGATGTAGTATAGATACTTCCCAGCGACGATGATCGGATTTTCTGCTGGAGGCAACCCTTTCTTGACGAGAGCGGATTTCCCATCCTTTAGTCCGATTTTATAAACATCGACGACGCCTTTATCGTTTACCCATTTTGTGTAGTAAATGAAATCTCCAGAAAGACCGACAAGGGTCAGTTCTTTGTCTTTGCTTACTACCTTATTCTGCGTTCCATTCCGCTTCATTTTGTATAGTTGACCACTCTTATTGGTGTAAAAAATCCAATCCTGATAGAAATAAACTTCCTCATACTGATCAAGCAGCTTCTTTTGATTTTTGCCGTTCGTGTCCATCCTGTACAAAGGACCATAACCATCTGCGTAGTAGATGATATCTCCCACTACGTACAATCTATATACGTTATTGCGATCCCCTTCCGCAAGGCTTCCACTTTTGATGACTGTTTTCGAACTGCCGTCTGTCTTGATTTTCATGAGCTCCGTCACATCTTCATACGTATCATTGATATCGTAAGCGGGCATCTCAAGCTGATAGATTTCTTTCCTAGGCTTATTGCGCGTATAGTAAATCCAGTCCCCTACCACATTCAGATTATCGGCCCAGTCACTACTCAACTTTTGAAGGGAGCTTCCATCCTTTTTGATTTTGTATAAGCCATCGTTGTTATAAAAAATCCACTCTCCTTGAACGGTGACAAAGCTTCGACCTGAATTGATATTGACAGGATCGCTGCCCATAACATTTATCACTGGCTTTTTCGTTGGCGCAGTCGCCATTGTTTGTTGATTGCCAAAGCCAAGAACCACAATCAGACATAATGTCATCGCAATGGTGATGATCCAATTCCCTTTATGTTGCACCATGCGTCCCTCCCGTTCATAGCCTAATATAGCCACAGCGAAGATATCCCCCATTCCGATACAATCCGACAACACTGATTTATGTATACCAAAACAAACCTACTTTTTCTAGATATATATGTAATTTTTGGAAAATTATATATCAAACATATAGGAACAATGGGACGAGTTCTATTTATGATTTCCAGGAGGGAGAACCGTGTCACAAGCAAATTTGCCGAATATTACTCCTACCATAACACTCACCCGTGACGACGCGATTAATATGCTATTGTCCTCTATTGCTATAGAAGAGCTGGCGTTAGGTCATGTCATTAACGCGGAAGGGGAAAAGCTTCCCTCTATTCTTCGTACGATTTCAGGGGTTACTGGGGCTACCGGAGCCACTGGAACAGCCGGAGCCATTGGGGCTACAGGAGCAGCTGGGGCTACAGGAGCTACTGGGGCTACAGGAGCAGCTGGGGCTACAGGAGCCACTGGGAGAACCGGGGCTACTGGGACAACCGGAGCTACTGGAACAGCCGGAGCCACTGGCGTTACAGGACCACAACTGACCAATAGCGCGCATGTCTATAATTTGACTACGATTATAACAACCGTCGCTAATCAGCCTGTCGCCCTCAGTAACAACGGCGTCATAACGGGAACAAATATCACCCATGTTCCGGGCTCACCTGATATCGTACTGGCAGGTGGTCATACTTACTTTGTCACTCATTCTGTCAATATGACGAACAACACACCTCCTGCCATCTTTCTCACACTGAATGGAGCTCCTGTTCCAGGCTCTGGATATACGACTATTGCGAAAGCACCCCAAGCCTCCACCTATTCCGCTATCATAACAGCTCCTGCTGAGGCACCCAGTGTCCTTAACCTCGTGGCGGCAATCAGCGGAACAGTCTTTTTTGCAGAACCATTCCCTCCCCAAACAGCCAATGTCAGCATTACCGTTATCGAGTTATTTTGAGAATAGAAGAAGCCACCCATCATGGGTGGCTCTTTCTCTCTATGCTAAAGGGAAATGACACGCGACCTGTCGATCCTGGCCTACCTCAATCAGCTCGGGAATCTCCTTGCTGCATCTCTCCTGCGCCATTGGACAACGAGGATGAAAACGACAACCTGACGGCGGATTGGCCGGAGATGGTACATCCCCTTGCAGAACGATCCGCTCTTGTCGCCGATGCGGAGTAGGCTTCGGAATCGCCGACAACAATGCCGCCGTATACGGATGCATTGGCTGTGCAAACAAGTCATCCGTTCGTGCAATCTCCACCATTTTCCCCAAGTACATCACGCCTACCCGATCAGAAATATGGCGTACCACATTCAGACCATGCGCGATAAATAGATAGGTCAGCCCCATCTCTTTTTGTAATTTCATCATCAGGTTCAAAACCTGTGACTGTACCGACACATCCAGTGCAGAAACAGCTTCATCCGCCACAATAAACCGTGGCGAGAGGGCAATCGACCGTGCAATACCGATCCGTTGCCGCTGTCCTCCAGAAAACTCATGCGGATACCGATTTCTCCTCGAAGGATCAAGCCCCACCAGACTCATCAGCTCGACTACCCGTTCATCCATTTCCTTTGCAGATGCACGCAGATGAACCCGTAACGGCTCTCCAATAATATCACTTACCAAGAATCGTGGATTCAACGAACCAAACGGGTCTTGAAAGATAATCTGCATATCCCGTCTCAGCTTCAAATTCTCTTGTCTGTTCACCTGATGAATATTGGTTCCGTCAAACAGCACTTCTCCGCTCGTCGCCCCTTGCAAATTCAGCACAACACGCCCTAGCGTCGACTTCCCGCAGCCGGATTCTCCTACGAGACCGAATGTCTCCCCTGGCCGAATTCCGAAAGATACATCATCTACGGCTTTTACATGACCGATGACACGGCTCAACAGGCCAGCCTTGATCGGAAAATACTTTTTGATTTGTTTTGCTTCGATCAAATATTCCCGGTTCATTGGCGGTTCACCTCTGCTTTGCTTCCAGCGACTGAATTGGCACGCTGATTTATTCTGAAGTGATTGCCGACATCTTCATTCAGCCAGCAAGCCACTTGTTGTCCCGTAACAACCTCACGCAAGATGGGTTCCTCTTTCCGGCATTTGTCAATCGCATGCGGACAACGTGGGTGAAAACGGCAGCCCGTCGGCAATTGGGTAATGCTCGGGATGGTGCCTTGGATGGTGTACAATTCTCCGCCGCGCTCCCCTTCAAATCCGGGAATGGACTGCAGCAAGCCAATCGTGTAAGGATGACGGGGCTCGTCAAATATCCGTTCGACCGTTCCTTCCTCCACAATCGTTCCTGCATACATCACCGCGATACGATCCGCCATCTCTGCTGCTACCCCCATGTCATGGGTGATCAGCAAAATCGACATGCCCAATTCCTTTTGCAGCCGTCTGAGCAAATCCAAAATTTGCGCCTGAACCGTTACATCAAGAGCAGTAGTTGGCTCGTCTGCTATCAGCATTTCCGGTTTGCAGGCCAAGGCCATCGCGATGACAACACGTTGGCACATCCCACCAGACATTTCGTGCGGGTACTGTTTCACTCGTACTTCCGGAGCTGGGATCCCAACCAGACGAAGCATCTCGATCGCTTTTTTGAACGCATCCGACTGGTTCATATTTTGATGCAGCATCAAGCTCTCCGCAATTTGATCGCCTACCGTAAACACCGGATTGAGAGCCGACATCGGGTCTTGGAAAATCATCGCGATTTTGTTCCCGCGAATGTGCATCATTTCATCCAAGTTCTTTGCCGCCAGATCCTGACCGTGAAACATGACATTCCCACTCTGAATAAATCCGCCCGCATAATCTATCAGTCGCATGACCGCAAGTGACGTCACACTCTTTCCACTGCCGGATTCCCCTACCAAGCACACCGTCTGTCCTTTGCCAACGTTGATGCTCACTCGATCCGTGGCCTTGACCGTGCCGTCATCCGTAAAGAAGCAAGTGGTCAAATTTTTTATTTCGAGGATGTTGCGTTCCACTTGTTCAGCCTCCTTTTCGGGTTCTTCTTTTTCTTCCGTGGGTCGAATGCATCGCGGATGCCGTCTCCAACGAAGTTAACCGCTAGCACCACGAGCAAAATACAAAGTCCAGGATAAAGTGCTTGCAAAGGATCGACCAGCATGAATTCCTGTGCCTTGCTGAGCATTAATCCCCAGCTTGTTTCAGGCGGTTGAATCCCCAAGCCTAAATAAGAGAGACCTGACTCTGACAGAATGGCCGAACCAACCATGAGAGTCGCGTACACAATGATGGGAGCCATTGCATTGCGTACCAGATGACGCGTAATAATGCCCCAGTGCGAAACGCCAATTGCTCTCGCTGCTTCTACATACTGCATTTCCCGTAGCTGCAAGAACTGCCCGCGCACTAGACGTGCCACACTTGTCCAGCTCGTCAGCGACAAAATCAGAATCATGTAGATAAATTCCGCTCCGAAGAGAGCCAGAACCAGAATGTTAAAGAACAGACTCGGAATGGAGTTCATCACGTCCACGAGACGCATGAAGCAAGTATCAATCCAGCCGCCGAAATAACCAGAAATCGCTCCAATCAGCGTCCCAATGACAACCGCAGCAAAAGCAACGCTGAAGCCGACCAGCATGGACACCCGGCTGCTATGAATGAGGCGGGACAAGATATCACGACCGAGCTCGTCTGTTCCGAGCACATGCCCTTCTGTTCCAGGAGGCAGATTGGTAATCATAAAATCAACCTTTGCCGGATCATGCGGTGCAACCCAATCGGCAAACACAGCAATCCCAACAAAAAACAGCAGTACGATCAGCCCACCAACAGCATATGGATTTCGCATAAACTTTTTGCCCGCTGTTGCAAAGAGCCCAGGAGGTTTTTGACCAACAGGATTCGTCGGTAATTGTCCACTTGGTCTATTTGGTTCGACCACAGTGTCGTCTTGAAGCTGCACTTGACTCATGCTGCCTTGCCTCCTTTTCGTCCAAGCTGTACGCGAGGATCAACTAGTGCGTAGATTAAATCTGCCAACAGATTTCCGATAATCACCATAAGCGAAATCAGCAACGTGATCGACATCAACACAGAATACTCACGCGCTACAGCCATTTCCACAAACAGGCGCCCCATGCCTGGCCAGTTAAATACACTCTCTGTCAATGCTGCACCTGCTACCAGAGTCGGCAAATCCAATCCGATGATCGTCACAACAGGAATCAGTGCGTTCCGCAGAGCATGGCGGAAAATAACGCGTCTTTCCTTCATCCCTTTGGCACGTGCCGTCCGAATATAGTCCTGCTCCAAAACCTCCAGCATACTGGCGCGTGTATATTTGACATAGGCTGCGATGTTCACCAGTGTTAACACCGTAACTGGTAGAATCAAGTGCAAAATGAGGTCGCTTACTTGTCCCTCTTTCCCCATCGTGTACATGTCAGATAGTGGGAGCAGATTCAGCTGCATCGCGAAATACTGCTGTAGCATAATCCCAAACCAGAAGGTCGGCATCGCGAATCCCAGATAGGCAACGATGGAGGCGATCTGGTCAGATAAACCGTATTGTTTTGTGCTGTTGTAGATCCCCCACGGGATGGCGATCAGCATGGAAAGCCCCCACGCTACAGACATGAGCACAAACGTATTCCAAACCGTCGGCCACAAAATATCACCAACAGGAACGTTATTTTTAAAGGTATGGCCCAAATCTCCTTGCAGCAAATTACCGACCCATTTCATGTATTGAATATAGACTGGCTGATCCAACCCCATATTCTTCATTTGGATGAGCTGTGCTTCAGGAGACATTCCCGGTGAGAGCATGACTTTTAGCGGTCCTCCGGGTGCTGCATGCATGAGTCCGAACGAAACCACTGTGATCAAAAATAAAACAAGCACGGCTTGTAGTACGCGGCGTACTAAATATTCAGTCAATCAGCATCCTCCTTTCGTTTGAAAGGGGAAGGGACATAAGGCTGCCCTTCCCCCTTTTCATTTTGCTAACCGCTACCAGCCGAGCTTATTTTTTGGTATCGTCGATCCACCAGTTCAGGAAGCCAAAGGTCTCCCCATATGGAATCATGGATACTGGTTTAAACTCATCCTTATATTTGACGCGAGAAGTCATGCCTCGTGGCGTTCCGTACTGATACATGAATACGTATGGCAGGTTCGTCGAGATTTCTTTTCCGACTTCTTTATAGATCGCTGCGCGCTCCTCTTGTTTAACCGTGGATACAGCTTTTTCCCAAAGTGCATCCAGCTTCGGATTGTCGTACCAGCCAGCGTTGTTGCCAGGCGGGAATGCCTTTTTCCCGAAAGTAGAAATTCCATCTGGATCCGGGTCAGACAATTGCCATCCGAGTAACAGAACCTGGAATTTACCAGGGTTGGCATACTGATCGACAAGAGCCGAGAAGTCTAATGCTTTTGGCTTCGCTTCAATTCCGATCTCTTTCAGGTTTTGCTGAATAACAACTGCTGCCTGTTCACGACGACTGTTCCCCGAGTTGAAAATGAATTCAAAGGAGAACCGATTGCCATCTTTGGCAAGGATTCCATCTGACCCGGCTACCCATCCGTCTTCTTTCAGCAATTGTTTTGCTTTCTCTGCACTATATTCGTAATGGACTGCTGCATCGCCCGGGTCTGCCCATGTACCTGGCAGGAACGGTGCATCCATAATTTTTCCGGTTCCTTTCAAGATATTGTCGATAATACCTTGACGATTGATTGCGTGGGCAATGGCCTGACGCGTTTTTTGACCTTCAAACAACCCGTAGTTGTTCGGGAAGTTCTTCTTGTCGAAGTTGAAGGCAAAGTATTCATAGCTAGGACCTGGCTCCGTCGAGATATTGATCGTTCCTTTCGCCTTCACCGCTTCGAGCTGCGTGACAGGAATGGAATCTACCAAGTCAACGTCACCTTTCATCAGAGCCTGTACTTGTGTGTTTTGATCCGCATAGATTTTGTACACAACCTTTTTGATATGCGGCTTCTTTTCGCCCCAGTAATCTGGGTTAGCATCTAGCACATGGAATTCCTTTTGTTTCCACTCTGACCATTTGAACGGTCCTGAAGTTGGCGTCTTGGCTGGATCTTTTCCGTAAGAATGTGCTTGTAATTCTTTAAACGGTACGTCTTTCAACACGTGGGCTGGTGCCAACTTTTGCATTAATCCAAAAGCAAACGGAGCGTACAATTGAGCCAATTTGATTTCTACGGTGTAATCATCCAGTTTTTTCATCTCTTTAACTTTGTCGTATTTCGTAATTTCTGGTGATCCAGTCTCAGGAGTTTTGATGGCATTAATGGTAAATATCAAGTCGTCTGCCGTGATTGGCGTTCCATCCGACCATTTCGCATTATTCTTCATCTTGATTGTATAGGTGAGGCCATCTTCGCTTATTTTCGGCAGCTCAGCTGCAAGGGACCAAGGGTAAACCGCTAAATCAAATGACGGGTTCCGATTGTACAAGTACGCCTGGGTGTACTCCATAACGTCGCCGGATGCCGTGTCATTTCCGAAAATCGGATTGATGGTGACGATGTCGGATGTCGTAGAATGCGTGAACGTTCCACCGTCTACTGGCTTCTCATCATCCGTACTGGTCGCCTGAGGAGCTACCTGCTCCACCGGTTTCTTTGCTGGTGCTGGTGTTGCAGTTCCTGGCGAAGCATTGTTCCCGCTTGAGCAACCGACCAACAGCGCGCCGGTTAACGAGAGCAACGCCAACGGCTTCAACCAACCTCTCCCTTTTTTCAAATCATATCCCCCTCTTTCAAATGTTTTTCAAGCCTTTTCCATAACGGGTAATACATACCAAGGCCTGTCTTTTTAATATTAAATAATTTTCTGTTATTTGAAAATATTTTCCCTTTAAAATATTTAAAAAAATCAGATGATTTTATATTCTTTTATAAACCTTCATAATAAATCCCCCTTCAAATGAAGAGGGAGCGTACAGGTCTGCTCTACACAGTTTGGAACTGCAACAGTTCACGTACAATGCTTAGCGCCTTGTCGATATCCGCTGTCTCAATACCGGAATGAGTCACCGCGCGAATTCTGCCGTGACCGAGCTCAGCTACGCGCAGACCATGTGCTTGCGCTGCTTCTACGAAGCTCTGCCACGTATGGATTGGGTGTTCTATCCGGAAGAACACAATATTGGTCTCTACATCTTCCACATGAGTCACGATTCCTGGAATCTCCGCCAGACCACGTGCCAAACGAAGGGCGTTTGCGTGATCGACTGCCAATCGATCCGTCATCTGCTGCAAGGCAACCAGACCTGGCGCTGCAATAATCCCAGCCTGGCGCATACCACCACCCAGCATTTTGCGAAGACGATACACTTTTTGAATAAAGTCCTCAGTTCCCACGACAAGGGAACCAATCGGTGCTGACAACCCTTTCGACAGACATATTTGCACGGAATCCGCATAACGTGCAATCTCTGCCGCATCCACGTCAAGAGCAACTGCCGCATTGAACAAGCGTGCACCGTCCATATGAACGGGCACAGCCTTTTCGTTTGCAAATGCACGAACCTCTTCCAAATAAGACAGCGGTAGGACACGTCCCCCCATCCGGTTATGCGGGTTTTCTAGGCAGATCAGGGAGGGCAATGCGAATTGTGGATCTTCTGGCTCCAACGGAAAGACCCGTTCCATATCAGCGATGTCCAACCTTCCATCTGGTTGCGTCGGAATCGGCTCGTACATAATGCCACCGCACACAGCCGCGCCACCCGCTTCGTAGATGTAAATGTCGGTCTCATTGCCTACAATTACTTTCGAGCCACGAGGACAATGCGCCATTAAGGATGCCAGATTGGCCATCGTTCCACTCGGCATGAGAATGGCTGCCTCTTTGCCCAGCTTCCGGGCCGCTTCTTGCTCCAATTGACGAACCGTAGGATCCTCCCCATACACATCGTCACCGAGTACCGCCTCTTGAATTGCATCCATCATCTGACTTGTCGGCAAAGTGAATGTATCGCTTCTCAATTCTATCAACGGTTTCATACCCCACTCTCCAATTGCTGACCTACTTGTACCTTTAGGTTGTCATTTACCTGTTGGATCAGCTCGGCGGTCTCGCTGTAATGCTTGCCTTCCACGATGACATAGCCGAGACGATGTGAGAAATTTTGCGGAGGCTGGACATTTTGCCCGATTTTCGCATGAATCGCTACTTCAGCAATCCCCGGTAGGTTTCGAACGGTATCCATTCCATGTATCCCGCTAAAGGTTCCCTGACTCTCAGACACGAGAAAATGAATGCCTGCATATCGTTGCACTTCGATTGTTTGAGACAATTCAGGCGCAAGTCCAGCCGCACACCGAATCTGTTGCAAAAGCAGATCAATCCCCGTTGAACGGCGAACCAACTCTGGAATCATTCCACCGGCAAGCCTTGCGTTGACTTCGATGACAACACAACCTGCTGATGTCCACTTCACTTCTGTATGGGCAGCACCGAACTGGTAGTTCACCGCCGCTAGCGCCCTTTCCACTGTTCGCTCGATCTTCTGCTTCTCTTCTGCCGACAGTGGTGCAGGGAAAATATGCCCTGCTTCCACGAAAAATGGATATCCCGTTAACCGTTTCTGCGTAATGCCGATGACAAAGCATTGCCCTTGCCATGAGAACGTCTCCACGCTAAATTCAGGACCCTCGACATACTGCTCCAGAAGAACTGTTCGGGCTGTTTCCTGGCCGCGCGCATTGTACTTGATCGCAAGAATTTCCGTTGCCATTTGCTCCACTTCATCCCAGCTAAAGCACAGCCGTACGTTATTCGACCCGCTATCATCAGCTGGCTTCACCACGCAGGGCAGAGAAATGGAAGAGCGCGCTTCCATCAATGCCTCCATAGAGTCTATTGCCACAAATTCAGGCTGAGACACTTGATACCCCTGAAGCTTCTCGCGAAATATCGCTTTATTGCGGCAGGCCTCAATCGCCTCCAGCGAATTGCCTGTCCAACCGAATTTTCGGGCCAGCTTGGCTACCGATTCGAGGTAATAGTCGCTTGTCGACATGATTCCAGCTATCTCTCTGCCTTCCTTAATCACTTGTGCTACACTGTCAGTCAGCTCTGCTTGAGAATTCGTATCTGTCACGACTACGTGACATTCCAACTCATTTAAACCATGATAACGTTCAGGCTTCTCTGTGAAAAATACGGGCGTAAACCCCAATTCGCGCGCCTTTTTAATAGCGAGCATACCTGTCCCCGTCGTATTCGCTTCAACGAACAGAAAGTGTTTGTTCATTCGGATACATCCCCATTAATTTAGAATAGGACCAACTAGTTACGACTGTCTTTGGTTCCACACATTGTGGCGTATCTGGCAGGTTCATTTGCATCAGACCTTTGCTCTCTCGGTAAGAGTCGCTATAAATCGTATCGATATAACGATCCCCTCGATCCGGCATAATAGCCACGATATTGCATTCACTCCCGACTTGGTTCGCTAACCAGTTGGCTACGGCGTACACGGAACCCGAGCTGTTACCAGCAAAAATATGCTCATTTCGGGCCAACTGCAGCGTAGCGGCAAATGCCTCCGCATCGTTCAACCAATGCACTTCATCGATCACGGAAAAGTCTACATTCTTGGCGACCAAACTGTTTCCCAAGCCACCTTGTAGTCGCGTAGGCTGATCGGGCTGTCCGAATATCACACTCCCCGCTGCATCAACCGCCACGACGCGCAGATCCTTACAATGACGCTTCAGTTCTCTGGCTGTCCCGGACAAGGAGCCTCCGCTGCCGACTGCACCAACAAGCACGTCAATTCGTTCGAGGTCTTGCATCAACTCGGATGCCAGCGCAGCATATGCACGCGGATTTTCCGGATTCTCGTATTGTCGAGGCCAGAACGCTCCTGGATACTCCCTCATTAATTCTTGGAGTCGTTCCAGTCTGGCGCTTTGCCATCCTTGTTTCCCCATCTGCGAAACTACGTGAACATGGCAGCCAAGCGAAGTCAACTTGGCATAGGTAATAGGGTCAATTCTCGGATCAGTCACGATGTGTACGTCATGCCCAAACTGGCGCCCAACCAAGGCCAAGCCACACGCCAACGTTCCTGACGAGCTTTCGATAATTGGCATGCCCGCCTGAAGCTCTCCTGACTGTATCGCTGCCAAGACCGATTGCTTAGCTACGCGATCCTTCATACCGAACGGGTTCATTAACTCGAGCTTTGCATATACAGAACCGACTGCTCTTTCATCAAGCCTCAGCTTGACCAGAGGGGTATCCCCGATTGTATCTGCCAGCTGTTCATACCGCATCTACGCTCACATCCTTTCCTCGCTTGCCAGAAAGTAGCCTCTTCATTACCCTCTCCCGCCTTTCTTCGATCGCCTGCAATTGCCCTTGTCGATCTTGCCACTCCCGTTGCAGCTTCTCTCCATGCTCCCTCTGTGCCTTCAGCATCTGCTGTACTTCTTCCGGGTTCGTGGAGCCCGTTGATTTCTTCGCGTACAAGCCCCCCTGCACATCGAAGGAAGCAGCGAGGAGCGCAGCCGTATCCGATACTTGAAAGCCAGCTTCCGCGCAAGCTTCATCGAGTAGCCGTGGATCTCCTGGCTCCGGCGATACACCGTGTTCCAACGCGCTAACGATGTATCGGCCTGCGATTACCTGGGCTGTGCGATACGGAATCTCATGCTCCAACGTCAACAAATTCGCAAGAGTAAATCCTCCAAAAAAGTCCCGTTTACATATATGGAGCAAACGATCCTCATTGAATTGCAAATGATCAATCACCGCTTTTAATAGGCGCAGCAACGTTTTGGTTTGTTGAAACAACGTCAGAAGATGTGTGCCTGCCTCTTTGGACGTCTCTACCAAATTCGTGAAAGCTGTATTGCGCTGACCTAGCACCATATCCATATAAAATCCGGTAAGATGCGCACTCTTCCCCCGGATACGCTCCAGGATCGGAAAGTTTCTTTTCTGTGGCATGGCAGAAGATATTCCGGAAAGCTCATCCGGCAATTGGAGGAAGTTCATTTCGCTGCTGCCCCATTGGATCAAATCCGTTGTAAACCGGGAGACCAATACTGAGAAGGTGGACAGTTCTCCTGCCAACCTCAAAACCCATTCCCGAGACGCGACCGCCGACAACGCACTCATTCGAGGCTGTCTGAACCCGAGCAGCTTGGACAACCGTTGACGGTCCCACGGCAGTTCTACCCCAGCCATGGCCCCTGCCCCAAGCGAGCACTGATTCATATCGTCATAGATTTGTATCCATCGATTCATGGCTTGCAAAAATTCACCGTTAATAGAGGAAAGATAGAATCCAGGGGTAATGATTTGTGCGGATTGGTAATGCGTATATCCTGGCATGGGAACCGAACGATATCGAACAGCCAGTGTATGCATTGATTGAATAAGCTGTCCCAATTCCCCCATCGTCTCCAGCCATTGCGCACGACCAAACATTGCTTGGGCGCACGCTTGAACATCATTGCGGCTGCGATCCATATGCCAACACGGTACTGATCTCGGGAGCAAACCTTCGATATATCGCTCGAGGGCAAAAGAGATATCAGACATGTTCCGTCCAGGGTCAGGAGCTATTGTTTCTGGTGTAGCACCCTGAAGTGCCTGTGCGATAGGCAAAGCGTCCTGTCGTGTAATCAAGCCCATTCTGACATATTCCAAAAGCATGGCGAATTCAATCTGAATATACCCAGGCAACAAGTGATCGACTTCATATTTGAACTGTGGTTCCAATACTTCATCATGCAAGAGGCGGCTTGGTGTCGAAGCAATTCTGCCCGTTAATTTTACACTCATGCAAAAAATACACCTCGCTTCCGACTGAGTAACGATCCAACTAGGAGTTGCACTAAAGAGAGATTCCCCCTGATTTCTGTTCCGCATAATCGTAGTGATGTTCTTTTTTCATTCTCAAGTGTGGATTCATCAACATGAGAACCACAACGAGAAGTCCCGCTCCGCCAATCATTCCAAATATCGTAAAGATGGAAACAAGACCAGTAGTCAGACCTACCAGGAAGACGGAGACTGGCATGGCGCACAAAACCATTACACTGATCAAGCTCGATGCTCTTCCCAAGACTTCCTTAGGCACCATCAAGGTGATCAACGTACTCATTTTGATATTGACGAATGCCGAGCCTATGCCATTCACGAATACACATATGACTTGCCATACAAGTGGAATGCCAAACGCAAACATTCCGATTCCGATACTGAACAGACTAATGCCGCAGCAAATGTAAATAATCGCATCATATCGATTCAAATAATTAATACATAGCGACCCAAGCATAATCCCGATAAAAAAGCTGATCTCGAGCATGGCCAATTCGGTAACATTAGTAACGACCAGTGGCAGCAAGATCGCTTCTGGAGCGGTCAAAAAATTGAGGATGGTAAAATAAATCATGCAGTTTCGCAAAAAATCATGTTTTGTAATCGCATGAATTCCATCCTTCAAATCCGTCATGATCATCTTCGCTGTAAACTCATTGACAGAAGAAATGACCAGTTCCCTCTCGTTAATCCATAAAATAATCAGTGCACCTAACAAATAGGTGACGACATTCAAAATAAAAGCATATTCCATTCCAAACGCGATCAACCCCGCTGCCAATGCCGGAGCCGCCAACCCGACAATCGTTTGAATCATCTGCGATAAACTTTGGGCTTGCGTCATATGTTGTTCGGGAACCAGCGTCCGTATCGCTACCGTGAGTGCTGGCCTGAAGAAGGCACTGACCGTGGTCAGCAAAACGGCAATGATGATCAGTACAGCAGGATGCAGCATGTTAAACAAGAACAACAGAACGATACATAATAGGAGCGCAGCTCTTAATAAATGGGAAACGACCATGATCCTCTTTTTATTTCCTCGATCAACAAAAACTCCCGCGAACAATCCGAATATGATCAATGGGATGGTCTCCGCTGCCAATAAAATCGACATTAACAAAGGACTTTCCGTCAAAACCTTCATTAGCCAAATAAGCGCTAATCGATACACTCCATCTCCCATATTCGAGACAAATTGCGAGAAGATTAAATAGCGATAACTTTTCAAGCCAAGTAACACCCGAAAAGATACCTTTTCATTAACGCTTACTGGCTGTTCCATCTCGATAATCCACTCCCAATACAAACGAAATCAATTTTTGGGGAAGATGACTTCCGAGCATGCCAGAAGCCATCTCTTGGATCTGATCCTCTATGTGTGGTACACATGCACTTCTTTATTCAATTCACTTAACCATCTATACCCCAGTTCCAGCTTTTGATAGAAGTCTGGCTCTTCTTTCAACAATAAAATACCGAGGCTGGTCCCACTATGTGCCACAACAGTACCTAATCCTCCAATTTTCTCGTTGATCTCCATGACTTCCGACAATAATTTTTTGGGCAGAATCTTTTGATTCAAGATCGCACTTCTGGACGACACGGCACCTATCGTGTGGACATCTCTTTCTCTGATCGCTTTCGTAATTTTTTGTAACAGCACGCTGTACTCCATCTTTTCTTCTTGGGTATAGGGCTTTGTTTGCTTATTGAACTCAACGGTATCGATGGTTCCTCCCTCATCAATACTTAAAATGCATAATGCCGGCAGTTCCCCGATGTATTCTCGCAATCTGACTTCTTTATGATAGTAAGAAACAGAACCCTCATACATAACGCCATCCGTCGGCTCAATACTCGACAAAAACCACTCTAGTAAGGAAGGCTCGATGTTTATATCGAAACAATCTCCAACCGCTCTGGAGGCAGCCACCAAATCTGCTGATGAGCTTGCCAAGCCTTTTCCAACCGGAAGTTCAGAGTTGATCTCTAAAATTCCACCTGCCGGCAATCCATAATGCTGAATGATTTTTTCCACCAACCTTTTTGATTTTTGCTTGGAGCGTGGCACGATGACGATCTCCTGTAGGGTTGGAATCGAATAAAAAGTAGCGTAGGATGCATTTTTGATAGGCAAAGTCACCAGAAAATCCAGATTATTTTCCTCTAGAATCCCCTGCAGAAGTTCCCCAAAAGTACCGATAGATACACCGATTCCTACGTCATTCGTATTAGGAAAACGACTAATGGAACTAGTCTTTATCATGCTCATAGTGGCCCCCCGTTTACACGAATATGATTTGGTTACATGATGATCGCTTCCGCAGGACGATAGCGCTTCATGAAATAGTCAAAAAATTCTATTTTGTTGAATTGACTTTTATTTGTACTAACAAAGACTCCCATTTGTTTTTCTGGCAGGAACCACATAAAGGAGTTAAAGCCTATGACCTCGCCTGCCTTCGCCAAAATATTCTCATGTACGTATTCTGGGTGGAATTTTACTGTAAATCCATACCCTGTATATGTTCCTTTTGGATGAGGTACTGATTTACTGGAGAACATTTTGTCTAACGAATCTGCCTCTAAAATTTTGGCTTTGCTATCAGCGCCTCCATGTAAGAGAGCCAGCATAAATGTGGCGATATCGTGCCCTGTGGAGAGCATGCTGCCGTCTGGTGAGATTGCAGGGCTGAAATCGTATTTTTGCACGGCCTGATTTTCCAGATCATAGCCTGTGGCCATTTTCGCCTCTAATTCTGGTTGGAGTAGAAAACTGCTGTCTGTCATTTCGAGAGGCGTAAAGAAATGCTCTCTTGCATAGCGATCAAAGGAAACTCCCGTAACTCTTTCCACAAGATAACCCGCCAGCATAAAGGCAAAATTCTCATTTCCATATTGTTCGCCAGGTTTGTAAATCACGGTTGGCATATAGCGGTGAATATACTCTTGTAACGTTAGGGAGTCACGCCCGCCAAAATTATAGCTTTGATCATTTCCCGCGTCTGGCGAGTCAAACCCTGTTGTGTAACTGAGTAAATGTTCTACCGTGAGTGGGCCCTCAGCCCTTCTCGGTATTTCAACATCGAGGTATTGCTGAACATCCTCGTTCCATCCAATTAGACCCTGCTCCACTAGCTTCATAATGGCAGCGACTGTTACAAGTTTGGAAATCGAACCTACCTTGACTACGGTTTCATCTGCACTCATAGGCACTTTTTCTGATAGATTGGCGTATCCGTAAGCTTTCTTTACTTTCACTTGACCGTGTTGGACTACCACTGCTATTGCACCAGGAAGATCATCCATCGTAGAAGAGTCGAAAAATCCGTCTATTACTGCTTCGAAATCTACCCATTCTCCAGCGACTTCGTGGTCAGGATTGTTGCGCAATTTCATCATGCAGTGTTGGATGACTTCCCTTAAACTATCCTGGAGGCATGCAGTAAGTCGTTCGATCGTTTCCGTTTTATATTGTGCCTCGCTGTAAGCTACCATAAAGTGAAAGCTTCCATTCAACACCACGCACTCAATGTCAATCTTGCATTCCCGGGACTGCTCCAGACTCATGGATTCTCCACCTGAGAATGTGGACAATTGAATGTCGTCATCCTTTTCTTTTCGATCCATATCAAATTGTCCCAAATAATTAAAACTGACCTCAGGATGTACATTCATGGTGGTGCTTGGCGATTTTGCGGACAAATATTTCAATACACCGTAGTGAATCCCTTTATGCGGTATTCGTCGCACATCTTTTTTGATTTTTGGAAGAATAGCTGACGGATTCATTTCGTTCCCGACATCTACCATCACTGGATACTCACTAGTGAACCATCCTACTGTACGGTTAATGTTCAGATCTGGTAGAATCGATTCCCTACCATGCCCTTCCATATTCAAGACGACGCGATCGATATTTGCCCATTTTTTAAAGCCCATTCCAATAGCAGCCAACAAAAGTTCATCGATTTCTGTCTGATAGGCACGATTGGCTTGTTTTAGCAATTCCTCGGTTTGTTGCTGATCCATCGTGACCGTTTTCGTCCTGGTTGTTTTCCGAAGCGGTTTTTGCTCATCATAATCCGTTGGCAACGATTGGGTGTCTCTCTCCTCGATTCGATTCCAATATTCACGCTCTTGCTCGAGCCTTTTGCTATTGGCATACTCGTTCAATTGTTGCGCCCATAATTGGAAGGAATCACTTTTTAAAGGTAAACGAATCTCTTCGTTACGGAGGAGCTGCCCATAAGCTGTTTTGAAATCGTCGATTAAAATGCGCCATGATACTCCATCTACGACTAAATGGTGAACAGCAATAAGCAAGTGATCGCCATCCGTGCATTGGAATAACCCAAGCCTCATTAATGGGCCATCAAAAATGTTCAGCCTCGATTGAATATCACTGCATTTCAAGTCCATCGCTTGTTCGATTTCAGACTCATTTTTGTTTAGATAGTCCCAAATCTCCAGGCTATACATGTCGCTAGTGTTGACGCCTCGATTATAAGCCTCATAGCCAGTCTCGGTTTGGTGGAAAATCATTCGTAGTGCATCATGGTGCTGTACGAGCTTATCGACGACTTTGCGAACCATTTCCTCATCAAACCGCTCTTTGCGGTAGAACACAAAAGATTGGTTATAGTGATGGAGATGCTGACTATGTTCTTGCATCAACCAATGCTGAATCGGGGTCAGCGGTACAACGCCTTCCATATCCTTCTGGTCAATTTTTCGATTCATCGGTTTCAGTTTTGTACTCAGTTCTGCGATCGTTGGATATTTGAAAAGATCTCGAATCTCCATCTTGTATCCCAAAGCTGCTAATTGCGATGAAACTTGAATCGATTTAATAGAATCGCCACCAAGTTCAAAGAAATGATCCAAAGTCCCAATCTTTTTCTCATGTAAAACGTCTTGCCACACAGCCACCAATAACTTCTCGGTGTCCGTTTGGGGCTCCACATATTCCATATCACTCTGCAAGACGATGTTGATATCCACTAACGCTTTTCGATCAATCTTTCCATTCGGCGTTACTGGTATTTCATCTAGCTGAACAAAATGGGATGGGACCATAAATGCCGGTAACGACTTCCGCAACGATTCTCTCAATACGTTCGATTCCACGGCTTTTGCAGCTACATAGAATGCAACCAGCCTTTTTTGCCCAGATTCATCCGCTCTTGCGATAACGACCGCGTCGCGAATATCGCCCATTTTTCGTAATTCCGCTTCGATTTCTTCCAATTCGATTCGATTCCCACGTATTTTCACCTGATTATCCAATCGCCTTAAAAATTCGATATCTCCGCTGGGGAGCCATCGAGCCATATCCCCTGTCTTATACATGTTTTCGCCGATACAAAACGGATTGGGAACGAATTTTTCATTCGTCAAATCTGGCCGCTTGAAATATCCTTTTCCTACCCCCAAGCCACCAATATACAGTTCTCCTGAGACACCCACAGGCTGCACATGAAGATTGGCGTCCAGAATATACATCTTCACCCCTGGCAAAGGCTTGCCAATCGGCAAAAATTTGTAATCTTGCTGTTTATCTCTTTCATAATAGGAGGAATCAATGGTAGCCTCTGTCACTCCATAGCTGTTTAAGATTCTCATCGTGCTTCCGTATCGATCGACAAGCTTGTGAAAGGCATGTAACGGGCATTGATCCGAGCCAAGAATCAATATTTTCATGAAGTCTAGGTTGAGCCCATTTTCATAGAGATAGTCCATGAAAGGAATCACCAGGACAGGAGTCGATTCAAACAGATTAATCTCATGCTTTTCCATCAGGTGGTAAAGGCGCTCCAAATCCACTCTCGCATCTTTCGGGCAAATAACCAGTTTCCCACCGTTTAACAGACATCTCATATAATCACCGGTAAACACATCAAAAGAAAAACTTGCCCATTGCAAACTCCTGACGGGGAATTCGTCCAGCTTGTATTCTTGTTTCCATGCCTGCGCAAGCGAATGAAGCTGTCGGTGTTCAATCATGACTCCCTTTGGCGTTCCCGTAGTGCCTGATGTATATATCACATAGGCAAGCTGATCAAACTGAACAGGTAACCCCAGATTCGTGTTCTCCTGGTGATAGGACTCCTCATCGTCAAGCATGATCATTTTTTTGTCAGCATTCACTTTATTGCGTACCGATTGATGCAGCAGCAACACTTCTGCTCCCGAATGTTCCAGCATGTACCGTATACGCTCTTCCGGATAATCAGGGTCAATGGGGACGTAGGCTCCACCCGCTTTCACAATCGCCAATACGCCCACAATCATCTCTATGGAACGTTCTGCGATGATCCCCACCAATTGATTTGCACGAACGCCCTCAGCTACCAATGTCCGCGCCAGCTGATTCACCCGTTTATTCAGTTCTGCATAAGACAGTTCTTGCTCTTCAAAAGCGAGAGCAATGCGATCCGGGGTTCTCTCTGTTTGCTCCTCGAATAGCTCGATGATCGTTCTATGCTCATCCCCATTGGTAAAAGAAACTTCCTTATATACTGAGATCATTGCCTGTTTTTCTTCCACTGACAACAGTTCGATATGCTTGAAATGAATATCTGGTAGATTGGCTACCTGTTCGATGATGTTGCCCAAATATGTGAGCATCCGTTGAACCGTTTCTGACTTAAATAAATCCGTGCGATATTCGACAGTCAAACCCGCTCCGTTTTCTATATCCATGCATACGAGCGATAAATCGAAATTCGTCATGGAATTATAGGATTCAACAGCTGTCATTTCCAAGCCATTTATTTTATTTTCCTCTTCCGTTTTTTCGATATATTGGAACATAAAAGAAAAAATAGGATTGCGGCTAACATCTCTTTCCGGATTAATTTTTTCGACCAATTTATCGAATGGATACTCATGATGCATGTAAGACTCCAGTGCTTGCTGGCGCCAAACGTGCAACGCCTCGATGAAGGTATGCTCCTGGTTGACTTCCAGTCTCAAAGGGAGTGTGTTAATAAAAAATCCAATGACCTGTTCAATATCCATGTGGTTCCGGCCAGCCTCCGGAGTACCGATGATGATATCCTGTTGATTGGTCAACTTGGACAACCAAATGCCTATTGTTGATAAAATCACCATAAACATGGATGCATCATGTTGCTGAGCAATCTCTTTCATACGGCTAAACGTTTTTTCCGGAATTTGATAAGATTCCGTTGCCGAAAAATACGTTTGTACAGGCTGTCGCTGGAAATCTGTCGGCAAGTCCAATACGGGAATCTCTTTTTCGAATGTCTTCAGCCAATACGCTTCTGATTCCCCCAGCTCTCCATGATGAATCGAATGATTTTGCCAGACTGCATAATCTTTATACTGGATGCTCAATTCCCGCAATTCGGGGTCTATCCCTTGATGCAAGGATTCGTAGATGGTGCCCAAATCCTTCATCAATATCCCCCATGACCATTGATCACTGATCATGTGATGCATGTTCATTAACAATACGTATTTTTCTTCCGCAGCCTTGCATAACTTCACCCGGAACAAAGTATCCCTGTCAAAATCAAAGCTGGTTTCCGTCTCTTGTTGGATAATCAGATTAATCGCTTCTTGCTTCGACGCTTCTGACTCCTTGGTAAGATCGACAAATGCATAGGTGAAGTCATTGCTCGGCAGCACCTGTTGAACGGGGCGTCCGTCTCTTAACAGGAATTTTGTTCGCAACACTTCATGTCTTTTCACCAGCAACCCGAGTGCCTGATGTAGGATACGCTCCTTCAATGGCCCCGTGATATGGTAGATCGTCGGCATATTATAAGCCGTATTCTCAGGCTCTAGCTGCTGAATGAAAAACAATCTCCTCTGCGCATGTGACACCGGGTAATACGCTTGCTCTGTTGCCTTCGGGATCGTTGATCGATCATGTTGCGCATGGAGCTCACCTGTGGACAGGTCTTCCTCGTGATGAAACAGAGAGGATAACTCCCGAATGGTTCGATGCTCGAATAAGTCCTTGATGGTAGCTTCTATGCCCAGCTCTCTTTTCATGCGCAAGCGAACCTGAATGGTTTTCATAGAATGCCCGCCAAGCTGGAAAAAGTCATCGTCGATCCCAATGTCCTCTATGTTTAGCACAGTACGCCAGATAGCTGCCAAGCTTCGTTCCAGATCGTTGCGCGGAGCGACGAATGCTTCTGGCTTCTTTTGAATCACGTCTGTCTCCGGTAATGCTTTTTTGTCTACTTTTCCGTTGCGATTCAGTGGCATCGCATCCAGAATCATGATCCGCTCTGGAATCATATATTCCGGCAAGATCGTTCTGAGATAGGCTTGCAGCTCATGTTCACTCTGCTGTTCATGCATGACCACATAGCAAACAATTCGGTTCTGCCCATGTTCATCTTCCCGTGCAACCGCTACACACTGTCTCACCAGCGTGTGCCGTAAAAGGGCATTTTCTATCTCGCCGAGCTCTATGCGATGTCCGCGTACTTTTACCTGAAAATCTGCCCGCGTAACAAATATGAGTCTCCCATTAGACAAATAACGTCCCAAATCTCCTGTTTTATACAGCCGTTCTTTTCTACCCTGCAAAAATGGATTTTGTGAAAATGCTAGCTCAGTGCGTTTGGCATCATGGAGATACCCCCGCCCTACGCCAGTTCCAGAAATGTAGATTTCCCCGACGCAACCAACCAGAACGGGACGCATCCATTTATCCAGCACATAGTGCTTCATATTGGCGATCGAGCTTCCCAAGGCCACATAAGGATAATCATCATGCGCATACGAACGATCAATGATTTCATGCATCGTATCATCTGAGCACTCCGTAGCTCCATACGTGTTCACTACAATCACATCGGGATACAGGCTTTGCCACTTTTTGCACAGGGTAACTGGCAATCCCTCTCCGGTAGAAATCATGTATTGCAATTGTGGCAACGCATGCTGTTCCGCTGGAAGAGTCAGTGCAGCATTGTGTAATGCTTCTATCATCGCTGGTACCATCTGAATCACGGTGACACCGTCTCGATTCAAGGCTTGGAGCAATGCATCCGGATCAGTTGCCGTCTCGTTGTCGTAAATCACCAGCCGTCCCCCTGCCATCAAGGGAGCCAGGAATTGCCACACCGATATATCAAAGCAATGGGAAGCATTCTGCGCTACGATGCTGTCTTTATTCAGTCCAAGGACATCCATTTTGGCGTATAGATGATTCAGCATGCCGCTATGCTCGATCATTGCCCCTTTTGGCAGACCAGTGGAGCCTGAGGTAAAAAAGACGTTTGCCAAATCATCATGCGTATTGATGATCTCTGGATTCGATGTATCCGATGTTTGCAAGGAAGAGATATCCGGGCTTGACCCGTCCCCTTTGTTCAGGCAAAACACGACTGGCTTGTGGTCCAAGTTGTCTGCCAAGGTCATGCTGCGCGCTTGGAAACGCGCCTCGGTCAGTAAGATCTTCGCCTTGCTGTTATCAAGAATCGTAAGGAGTCGTTGATCGGGATGGGTTGTATCAAGCGGGACATAAGCCCCTCCTGCTTTCAGCACAGCCAGAATGCCTATCAGCATGTCGATGCTTCTCTCTGCAAATAGGCAAGCAAGATCATTTCGGCCAAAACCTTGTCTTCGCAACCAATGCGCCAATCGGTTCGAATCCTCATTCAATTCCCGGTAGGTGATGGATTGCTTCTCATCGATAGCAGCAATAGCGTCAGGGGTACGCTTGACCTGCTCTTCTATGATTTGGTGCGCAAATTGCTCCATACTACGATTCGACGTGGCGAAATTCCCCATCACCTTCGTCATGATCTCTTGCTCTTCATCCGTCACGATGTTCAGATCGCTAATGCTCCTGTCTGCCTCTGAGCAGACTTGCTCGAGCATATGGATGTAATGGGACTGCAATCGTTCCAAATCGCTCGTAGAGGACGCATTCATATGGAAAATTTGAATCTTGATGAACTGCCCGACCGTCACCACTATCTCCACTGTTTGGAGGCCGCCGCGATAAAGCATGGCAGATTCCTGGTGATCTTCTGCACCATTCCGTATCGTCAGTGTCGTTCCAAATATAGAATCAGTTTCTCGGACGCCTGCATAGTTACGGACCATGTCTAGTGTGGCCATTTCATGTTGCTGTAGTTGTTCCCAGCTTTCCTGGACTTCCTTTACCACATCACGCACTTTTTGATTTGCTTGCACGGTCTGGAAAACAGGCAGGCTGTGAGCCAGTGGCCCAATAATGGAATTCGCCTCTTTCCATGTTTCAGGTCTGCCAGAAACGGTAACGCCAATGACCAGCTTGTCCTCGCCACTGTACATATTCTCCAGCAAGAACCAAGCAGCCTGAAAGAATGCCTCAATGGATACACGCTGCTCGAATACCATGCTTCTGATGGATGTGGTTAACGCTTCGGAAAGAACAGCGTTGCAACTGATCGGATGACTTGCTTCCTTCTGTGCTCCTTGCACTGGATAAAACACAGTCTCGCTTTCATAGCCTTGGAATTGATCTGCCCAAAAGCTTTTAACTTTGGAGCCATCTTGGCTCGACTCCCAAGCAACGTACTCTTTGAATGAGGCCCGCTGGTCAACAGATGGCTGATTACCCCGTACCCGATTCAGCCATTCCGCTACAAGAAACTCGCGACTGGCATCGTCCATACATAATGCATGATGGGTCCAGATGAGGATGGCTTGGTTGGCGTCCATCTGCAAAATCGATACCCGGATTAATGGCCCCTCCTCATACGAAATGGGCTCCTGATGGGATGTAAGTGTAGAGAGATACACTTGCTCCTGCTGTTCAGGAGATAATTCCCGTACATCGTGCCAGTCAATGGGAATGGGTAGCTCCTTCAATACGACTTGTACATGTTTATTTTTGAGCTGCCGGAAAACCGTTCGCATCACCGGCGTCTGGCTGACTAATTCCTTCCACGTTTCTTGAACGCGTTCCGGTTCGAGACGGTGCTCGATGAGGTAGCGCATGGTTGTAATCTTGTCAGGACGTAATAATTGCTTTTGCACCATGGAAAGCTCTATGACTTCCAGTACGTTCTCTTTTGTTAAATGCTTCAAGCCAGTGCACCTCTTTCGCTACAGAAATAATTGTTCAAAATCATCACTGGTCAGGAATTGGCTGTTCAGATGACTGACAATCTCGCGGATTCTTTGATGCGGCTCGGCTGTCACACTTTCCAACAAGTATTCGTATTGGGTGCAGATCCGTTGCACAGTCTCCCTCTTGAATACATTCGATTTATAGGTAATGGCGCCATTTATGTGGTCGTTAGATTCATGGATGCGGAATTGAAAATCAATCGTGGAGGGATATTTATTCTTACTCTTTTCAAATAAGAGTTGAGGCTCATGTGTTTTAGGAAAGGACGCTTGATGATAATGGGCTTCTTTTAACTTGCTTTGTATTTGTAAAACCAAATCGCCAAGTAGTGGATTGCCTGACAGATCAGCTCGTAAAAGAAAGGCGCTTGGGACATTCTCGCTCTCGTCCCACCCCGCACGAAATGCCAAAGCCAAATCCTCCTTCTCAGTTTCTGCATACAAAAGTATGAGAAATACGGTCATGAATATCGCATAGGGAGAGGTATCCCAAACTTCAGCCAGATGAGATATCCCAGTCTCCCGCAAGCATGCCCATTCAAACGCCTCTTGCTCGAACTTTATTGGGTCGGTAGTAAGCGGGATGACGTCCTCCGGCAATATTTTGAGGGAAGGTAGAGCGGAAAGACTCTCCATCCAATCAACGGGCTTGCCTGCATGTGCAGGGATGTTTTCGCAGTCATTTCTCAAAAGTGAAAGACTGGTGCATTCAAAGTCAGCAACCCATTTGGCAATGGTTTCTTCATCCAAAATATCCGAATTGTATTCGAATCCCGCCAATATGTCATGATCGTTGTCCTTTTCAACGACCAAACATAAATCATACTGGGATACATCCTTGCCAATTGGATAGGTGCTTACGGTAAGACCATGGCTATCAAAAGTATTTTGCGCATTGCCCAGCATAATGGCTGCATCCTGCTTAATCGCTTTTTGATGGACGAAAGCCGTTGAAAAAAAGGAAGCATATTTTTTATCACGCTCATATTGCAAGTCAGCTGTAATCAAAGAGATGGGATAGTTTTGATACTGTGAACATAATGACAACTCTTCATGAATCAGCTTTGCCAACTCACGCAGCGAGCTGTTCTTAGGAATTTTGATTCGCAGGGGAAGCATCACCATACACGGTCCCATGATCGTATGAAACTCTCTTTTTGGCCTGCCGTATCTCGGTACGCCAACAATGATGTCGTCTTGCCCAGCTATCCGATAAAGAAAAGCACTAAAAAGGGATAAATAAATGACATCCGTAGGATATTTGTGATGTTTATGATAAGCAATCAGCTCATCCCGAAGTTCGCGGGTAAACGTAAAGAACGATATCCCCCCTGTAAACGAAGGGGTACTAGGTCGCTTTTTATCTGCCGGTACTTCTACCCTCTCAAGAGTTCCGCCCAATTTCTTTTTCCAAAAAGCTCTCGCAGCTTCGCCTTCTTGGCTGGCAATGTAATCCTGTTCCCACTCCACAAAGTCCGCGTATTGGTGCTTTTGTGGTTGCAACTCGTGATCATTGCCCGTGATCAGTAGTTGGTAGATCATCGTAAATTCATCGAGCGTGAGCGAAACACTCCACCCATCAAAGCAGATATGGTGATATTTGAAACATAAAATACTGCCGCCTTCTTTATAATCTAGCAATCTGCAACTGAATAACGGCCCTTCTTCCAGCGTAAAAGGCTTGCTGAACTCCTGATTACAATATTCTCTAATCATCGTGTCGTCCCAGGTAGTGGCAGACACATGTTCAAAATCTAATACGGGCTCGCTATATACTTTTTGGATGGGCTCGTCTTCCAAAACAAAAATGGAACGATAGATTTCGTGGCGTTTCACGATTTCGTAAAGAGCACGGATCGTAACCGATACATCCAATCGACTTTCGAAGTGGAACAGATACTGCTCCTGATAATATGGACTCATTGGATAGACCAAATAGTGTAGATAGTAATCTTTTTGAGCCTCAGATAGAGGGATGGTTTTGATAAAAGTTTTATCCATCATTCGTAGTCTCCCCGATACGCAACAGCGTAATGGTTGGGCATGCGGCTCTCACCAGCATGCCCCAACAGCCATAAACTAGTTAGCTGAATAGTTCATTGAAATCATATTCTTCCACCAAGTTTATTTGAGACAAACGCTGCATTGGATTGTCAATCATTTGGCCAATGACATGCTTTAGCTGATCCAGTAACGTATCCATGGCATTTTCGCTGAATGCTTCCGTGTTGTAATGGGCAGTTAACGTCAGTTGGTCATGACGCGTGGACAAAAATAACATCATATCCAATTGATCGTCTTGAACAAAGTGACTGCCTTCATATGCTTGGATAATCGTTTCATCCAGATAACGACGTAACGGACATTCCGTAAAGGTCATTTCATCTGATTCAGGCTGATTGTTCGAGACATGTTGTCCAATAAAAACAATAGAATACAAACTCTTCTTATCGCCTGTGACAGCTAGTTGATCCTCTACGACCAAATCGTACGGATACTCTTGATTCTCGTACGCACCATATGCGGTTTCTCTTGTTCTGTTCATCATTTCCAATACAGTCGGGTTGCCTGACAAGTCTGTACGCATAGCGACCGGATTGATTAGCGGACCAATAATTCCTTCTAGATCCGTCTGAGTACGACCAGATAATGTCGATCCGACAGTTATGATGGTTTGATCTGTGAGGAGCGACAGCCAAATGTTGATCGCCGCAAGCAAGCTCGTATAGACGGTACCACCAGCCATTCGAGTCAATTCTAAAAGCGATTGTCCCGTCACTTGCTCAAGGGGAAGCAAGGCTACATTTGAAATTCGGTTGTCGTGAGTAAACGAATGTGTCTCTCGCGGTATGAACGGTGCATCTACATTTTGTTGCAGTTGTTTTAACCAATAGTCCCGTTGTCGGTTCAGTTCTCCCTTTTGCAATCGTGCTTGCTGCCACAAGGTGTAATCCATATAATCCAATGGTTTGGCAAACTCCTGTTGCGTACCACTCTTTACTTGCTGATAAATGCCCCTCAGATCACTCATAAACACATCTAACGACCAGCCATCAAATCCAATATGATGCGCGCTCAAGATGAAGAAGTGCTTCGTTGATGAGAGTCGATACAAGTTCATCCGGAAGAAAGACTCTCGCGAAAAATCAAATGGCTTGTACAGAGCCGCTTGCAAATCCATTTGGATGCGCTGCTCGCCTTCCATCACAGATAATGAAGACAAATCTACAAACTCATTCTCCACCTTAAGGTCGTCATGCACTTTTTGATACAATTGCCCTTCGTTTTCGATAATCGTCGTGCGCATGATTCTGTGACGTTCAAACATGAGGCCCATAGACCTGTGCAGAGAATGACTGTCAACGGGACCAGCTACTTCAAAGAGGTAAACCCCTCCTACTGCTTCTTGGTCACTGAATTTTGCATGGAACCATTGTCGTCTTTGCCCGTGGGATACTTCGAATAAGGAGACGTCTGTCTGATTTTCTACGTGTAATACTTCATGGATGCGGGTATTCGTCTCGCTGCCTTGCTTGATCTCAGATATACGAGCGGCAATCGCTTCAATGGTTGGAAACTCAAATATCGTGCGCAAAGGTATGTCCATCCCCAAAACATTTCGCATGCGGGAAATGACTTGCGTAGCCAATAAGGAATGTCCACCCCTATCAAAGAATGAGTCCTTGATCGAAATCTGATCCACCTGCAATATATCGCACCAGATGGAGTGTATAAGTTCCTCTGGTATTGTGCGCGGCTCGATGATCGAGAAATCGCTTGGTTTCACCACTGGTAATTTCAGTCTATTTCGGTCAATTTTTCCACTCGTAGTTTTAGGAATGCTATCCAACTTCATGAAATAAGCTGGAATCATATAAGCAGGCAAATGCTCCTTCAGGAATGCCCGCCATTCGTTTACATCCCCGTCCCCCACGATATAAGCAGCCAATTCCGTAGCTGACCTGTCGTTTTTCACAGAAATAACGGCTGCTTCACGAACGGACGGATGCCTGCTTAATGTGGATTCAATTTCACCCAATTCAACCCGCATGCCTCTAATCTTGATTTGATTATCTTGTCTGCCTACGAATTTAATGTTGCCCGAAGGCAGGAAGTACCCCTTGTCGCCGGTTCGATATATTCTTTCCCCTGGTACAAACGGATTCTCCATAAATACTTCTTGGGTTTTCTCGCTATTATGCAGATAGCCTCTGGCCAATCCAAGTCCACCAATATAAAGGTCGCCAATGACGCCAATTGGGACAGCCTTCCTATTTTGGTCAAGAACATAGACTCTGTTGTTATCAATCGGCTTGCCTACACTCACACAATCCTTTTCCAGCACGTCCGTTGGTGAGCATGTGTAAATGGTGGAGTCGATCGATACTTCTGTGGCCCCCCACGTATTATGGAGTTTGGCATTTAGCTTTTTAAAAAACTTGCCTACTGTTTCGGGTAAAAGCGCCTCACCACTGGAGATGACATTTTTTAATTTGTGCAAGTTGGATGCATCTTCTGGCGTTAGGGCGTCCACAAACATATTGAGCATGCTCGGTACAAATTGAATGCACGCAACTTGATAGTGAATGGCAGCCTGGATAATCGCCTCAGGGTCCCGATGGAGCCATGGTTCCAAGAGGGATATCCGTCCCCCTACAGACAATGGCCAAAAAAACTCAACAGCCGCATCATCAAATGTTAATGTTGTTTTTTGCAAAACAGACTCGCCTTGCTCCAAGCCATGTTGTCGCTGCATCCATAACATGCGATTTACCCAACCAAAATGAAGGTTTTCAACGCCTTTCGGAGTTCCCGTCGAACCTGACGTGTAATAAATCGAAACCAAATCTGTCGGTTTTACGGTTTGCTCCGGCAACTCCTCCGGCATGCCTGCTATTTTTTCTTTTTCCGCTTGGGAATCTATACATCTCACATATGTGGCTTGTCCAAACAGGTTCATGAACTCCGGTTCAGATATACAAATGTTGGTATTGGAGCTTTCCAACAGTTTCGCCAGCCTCGCTTGCGGCATCTCTGTATCCAGTGGGAGAAATGCTCCGCCGGCCTTTACGATGCCGAGGATCGATATGACAAGCTCAATGGAGCGATTCATACATATCCCGACAGGCGTATTGGGTCCAACACCCAGCCTAATCAGGTAGTGCGCCAACTGGTTAGAGCGTCTATCCAGTTCTTGATAGGTCATCTTTTCACTACCATATTCAGCTGCGATGAGTTCGGGTGTCTTTTTGGCTTGTTCGATAAACAAATCATGCAGGCATGTATTCTCCGGAATGGCGACTGCTGTATCGTTCCACTCCACGAGGATTTTGTGACGTTCTTTCTCGCTCAACAATTCTAGTAAGGCCATCGGCACGTCCGGTGCGTTCACAAGCTCTTGCAACCAATTTGCAAAGTGGTCTGTCATTATTTCAATCGTGGATCGATCAAATAGATCCGTGTTGTAGATCATGTTCATCACGAGACCGTCCTCAGACTCACCCATGGATAACTGAAGATCAAATTTCGCCACATTGATCTGAACCGGCATTTTTTCTAATTGCCCACTGGACGTGCGATAGACATCCGCTGTCATTTCCGCCCATGTGAACACCGTCTGAAATACCGGGGAGTAGCTTGTATTGCGTTCCAATTGCAGCATTTCTACGATTTTTTCAAACGGAACATCCTGGTACTCCTGTGCCTGTAGAGCTTTTTCTTTTACTTGGGCAAGCAATTCCTTGAACGTTGGTTTGTCTTGGAGGTTCGCCCGGTAGACGAGCGTATTGACGAAAAAGCCAATCAATCCTTCGATTTCCTTTACATGTCGGTTCGCTATCGGGCTGCCCACCAGAATATCGGTCTGTCCGGTATATCTGGATAAAAAGCCTTGGTAAGCGGCCATCAGGGTCATAAATAAGGTGGTATTTTCTTGCCGACTGAACGCTTTCAGCTTCTCAAGCAATTCGGATGTCAGCACCATCTTATGCATACTTCCGGCGTAGGTTTGAATGCTTGGTCTTGGTCGATCGAGCGGCAATTGCAAGACAGGAAGCTCTCCGGACAACTCCGCTTTCCAATAGTCCAGTTGTTGGCCCATCACTTCATCCGTCAACCATTCGCGCTGCCATACTGCGAAATCAGCGTATTGAATCGGCAATTCTGCCAACTCCGCACGTGCCCCGCTCTCTGCTTCCTCGTAAAAGGCCAACCATTCTTCCAATAAAATATCCTCTGACCAGCCATCCGTAATGACGTGATGCATCGTGCACAGCAAAAGGAACTGGTCCTCCTCGACGACGATTAATTTGGCTTGAATCAAAGGTCCTCGCTGTAGCTCAAATCTTCTGTCTGCTTCCTGCATGATAATATCGTGGATTTGCTCTTCTTTTTCGGCGGCAGGTCGATCGCGTAGATCAGTCACCGGCAACGTTCGATACACATGGGGTTCAATGACTTGGAAAGGTTGACCCCCTTCATTTGGAAACACCGTGCGCAAGATGTTATGACGTAGAAGAAGCGCATTCCATCCCGTTTCCAACGCCTGCACATTCCACTGCCCTGTTAAGCGCCACATGTGAGGAACGTTGTACGCCGTACTCTCCGGTTCTAATTGATGTAAAAACCACAGACGCTGCTGGGCATGCGATAACGGCAGCTTTTCTAGATGCGGGGCTTTCACAATAGCTTGTGTCTGTTCTCTTTTTCCATCCCGGCCAAGCTCCATGATTTTGGCATCTAGACTTGCGATCGTCGGGCATTCAAACAGGATGCGCAACGGGATAGACAAATGAAAGGCTTCCTGCAAGCGGGAAATGACCTGCGTCGCAAGCAACGAGTGTCCACCCAAATCGAAAAAGGAATCGTGGATACTCAATCGTTCCGTTTCTGTTTTTAAAACTTCACGCCAAATCGATGCAATCCGATTCTCTGTATCCGTACGTGGTGCGACAAATTCATCTTTCATCGTGCGCATTTCTGGAAGCGGTAATGCTTGACGGTCCACCTTCCCGTTAGCTGTAAGTGGGAAAACGTCCATTTTCACAAAATAGGAAGGGACCATGAAAGACGGCAATTGTTCACTTGCATACCGTTTCCATTCATCGACATCCCCGTCTCCCGCGATATAAGCAATCAGCCGTTTATCATCCGCTCCATATTCATGTACAAGGACGACGGTGTCTCTTACGCTCTCATGCTGGCAGAGGACTGCTACAATTTCACCGAGCTCGATCCGGTTCCCCCTTATTTTTACTTGATTATCTTTTCGACCGATAAATTCGATTCCTCGCCCCGGCACATATTTCACCAGGTCGCCCGTCCTGTATAATTTCGCTTCAGGGTCTTGTTGAAAAGGATGCGGAATAAATTTCTCTTGGTTCATCTCCGGTCGGTTCCAATATCCGAAAGCGAGTCCCTTGCCTCCCACATACAATTCCCCCACGAGACCGTCAGGAACTACCTTTAACATTTCGCTTAAGATATACACCTCCGTATCATTGATCGGTCGCCCGATCGGAACGGAGTGCTGGATTTCGCTCTGATTTTTTATAGGATAATAGCAAGTAAATGTCGTGTTTTCTGTCGGGCCATACCCGTTAATCACCAATGTATCTGGTAACATATCCAAGGCACGTTGCGCATGCTTGGCGGACACGATATCGCCGCCAGCTAACAATTGACGCACCCCTATTAAATCCTCGATCCGGTAATCAATCATTTGATGAAAAACACCTGCGGTTAGCCATAACGTGCTGATTTTTTCATCGCGCAGCACCTGTCCCAACTCTTCAAGAGACAAACCGTGAAATGGATAAATCACCAATTTAGCGCCATTTAGCAAGCTCCCCCAGATTTCGAAGGTAGCTGCATCAAATGAGATCGATGCGAGTTGCAGCATGGTTTCTTCCGGTGTGAGTGATACATAAGAGGCATGCTTCGTAAGTCGGATCACCCCTCGATGCGGGATGAGTACCCCTTTCGGATTTCCTGTCGAACCGGACGTATACATCAAATAGGCAAGACTTTCCGAAGTCGTACTCTCGCCTAGATTTGTATCTGATTCCTTGTTGATCTCGCTAGCTTGCAGATCGGGACAAACGATTTTTAATCCATCTGGCAATCTGGACATCAAGCTTTCTTGTGTCAGTACAATCGAAATGCTTGCATCTTGCAGCATATACAGCAAGCGTTGCTCAGGGTAAGCAGGGTCAAGCGGAACATAGGCGCCGCCTGCCTTTACAATAGCGACCATACTGATAATCATTTCAAAGGAGCGATCCATGTACAAGCCAACTCGGCTATCTGCTCCTACTCCGCACGATTTTAAATAATGAGCCAATTGATTCGCTCTGCTATTAAGCTCTCTATAGGACAAGCTCGTGCCTTTGTATGCTAATGCAGTGGCATCAGGATGAAGCTCCACTTGTTCTTCAAATAATGTGGGGATGGAATCTTGCATGGAGACTGTAGCCCCATCATTTTTTCCAAAGTCACCACTCGTATGATTCCATTCCAGTAAGAGCTTGTGACGTTCTTCCTCAGTCAACAATTCCAGCAAGGCAATGGGCACATCCGGTGTGTTTACAAGCTCTTGCAACCAATGCGCGAAGCGGGCTGTCATTTTTTCAATGGTAGATGGATCAAATAGATCCGTGTTGTAGATCATGTTCATCACGAGGCCGTCTTCGGACTCACCCATGGATAACTGAAGATCAAATTTCGCCACATTGATCTGAACCGGCATTTTTTCTAATTGCCCACTGGACGTGCGATAGACATCCGCTGTCATTTCCGCCCATGTGAACACCGTCTGAAATACCGGGGAGTAGCTTGTATTGCGTTCCAATTGCAGCATTTCTACGATTTTTTCAAACGGAACATCCTGGTACTCCTGTGCCTGTAGAGCTTTTTCTTTTACTTGGGCAAGCAATTGCTTGAACGTTGGATTGTCTTGAAAATTCGCCCGGTAGACAAGCGTATTGACGAAAAAGCCAATCAAACCTTCGATTTCCTTTACATTTCGGTTCGCTATCGGGCTGCCCACCAAAATATCGTTTTGTCCGGTATATCTGGATAAAAAGCCTTGGTAAGCGGCCAGTAGTGTCATGAATAAGGTGGTATTCTCTTGCCGACTGAACGCTTTCAGCTTCTCAAGCAATTCGGATGCCAGTACAATTTTATGCATATCTCCGGCATAGGTTTGAATGCTTGGTCTTGGTCGATCGATCGGCAATGGCAAGGCAGGTAGCTCCCCGGACAACTCCGCTTTCCAATAGTCTAGTTGTTGGCCCATCACTTCATCCGTCAGCCATTCGCGCTGCCATACCGCGAAATCAGCGTATTGAATCGGCAATTCTGGTAGTTCCGCACGTGCCCCGCTCTCTGCTTCCTCGTAAAAGGCCAGCCATTCTTCCAATAAGATATCTTCAGACCATCCATCCGTAATGACGTGATGCATGGTGCACAGCAAAAGGAACTGATCCTCTTCAACGACGATTAATTTTACTTGAATCAAAGGTCCTCGCTGTAGATCAAACCTTTTGTCTGCTTCCTGTTCGATATAGTCGTGGATTTGCTCTTCTTTTTCGGCAGCAGGTCGATCGCGTAGATCGATCACTGGTAACGTTTGATACACATAGGGTTCAATGGCCTGGAAAGGTTGGCCCCCTTCATTCGGAAACACAGTACGCAAGATGTCATGGCGTTGAAGGAGAGTATTCCATCCCGTTTCCAACGCACGCACATTCCACTGCCCTGTTAAGCGCCACATGTGAGGAACGTTATAGGCCGTACTTCCCGGTTCCAGTTGATGCAAAAACCATAGACGCTGCTGGGCATGCGATAACGGCGGCTTTTCTCGAAGAGAGACTCTCACAATAGCTGGTGTCCGTTCTCTTTTGCCATCCAGACAAAGTTCCATGAGTTTGGCATCTAGGCTTGCGATCGTCGGGCATTCAAACAAGATGCGCAACGGGATAGACAGATGAAAAGCATCCTGCAAGCGGGATATGACCTGCGTCGCAAGCAGCGAGTGTCCGCCCAAATCAAAGAAGGAGTCATGGATGCTAAGACGCTCCACCTTTAAAATTCCATGCCAAATCTCTGCAATTCGATTCTCTGTATCCGTACGTGGTGCGACAAATTCATCCTTCATCGTGCGCATTTCTGGCAACGGTAATGCTTGACGGTCTACCTTCCCGTTAGCTGTGAGCGGGAAGGCGTCCATTTTCACAAAATAGGAAGGGACCATGAAAGGTGGTAATTGTCCACTCGCATACGTTTTCCATTCATCGATATCCCCGTCTCCCACGATGTAAGCAATCAGACGTTTATCATCCGATCCATATTCATGTACAAGGACGACGGCTTCCCTTACATTCCCATGCTGGTTGAGAACAGCTACGATCTCACCAAGCTCGATACGGTTCCCTCTTATTTTCACTTGATTATCTTTTCGTCCGATAAATTCGATTCCTCGACCAGGCACATATTTCACCAGATCGCCCGTCCTGTATAATTTCGCTTCAGAGTCTGGTTGAAAGGGATGCGGAATAAATTTCTCTTCGTTCAACTCCGGTCGGTTCCAATATCCGAAAGCGAGTCCCTTGCCCCCCACGTATAATTCGCCCACGAGACCAACAGGAACGAGCTTTTGCTTATCGTTTAGGATAAAGACCTCGGTATCATTGATTGGTCGGCCGATCGGAACGGAATGTTGAATCTCGCTCTTCTCTTTTATGTGATAGTAGCACGTAAATGTCGTATTCTCTGTCGGGCCATACCCATTAATCACCAGTGTATCCGGTAACATGTCTAAGGCTCGTTGCGCATGGTTAGCGGACACGATATCGCCGCCAGTCAACAGTTGACGTACCCCTATTAAGTCCTCGATCCGGTAATCGATCATTTGATGAAAGATGCCTGCGGTTAGCCATAACGTACTAATTTTTTCGTCACGCAGCACTTGTCCCAGCTCGTCAAGAGACAGACCGTGAAATGGATAAATCACCAATCTCGCGCCATTGAGCAAGCTCCCCCATATTTCGAAGGTAGCCGCATCAAATGAGATCGACGCCAGTTGCAATATCGTTTCTTCCGGTGTGAGCGATACATAAGAGGCATGCTTCGTAAGGCGAATCACCCCTCGATGCGGGATGAGTACCCCTTTCGGATTTCCTGTCGAACCGGACGTATACATCAAGTAGGCTAGACTTTCCGAAGTCGTACTCTCGTCAACATTCGCATCTGATTCCTTGTTGATCTTGCTAGCGTCCAGATTGGGACAAACGATTTTCATTCCGTCCGGCAGTCTGGACATCAAGCTTTCTTGTGTCAGCACAATCGAAATGCTGGCATCTTGCAGCATATAAAGCAATCGTTGCTCAGGGTAGGCAGGGTCAAGCGGGACATAGGCCCCGCCTGCCTTTACAATAGCGACCATACTGATGATCATTTCAAACGAGCGATCCATGTACAAGCCAACTCGGCTATTTGCTCCAACCCCGCACGATTTTAAATAATGCGCCAATTGATTCGCTCTGCTGTTAAGCTCCTTGTAGGTAAGGCTTGCATCTTTGTATACCAATGCAATGGCATCAGGATGAAGTTCCACTTGTTCTTCAAATAATGCGGTAATGGAATCTTGCATACAGCACCTCCTAATGATTACTCCACATTTCCAGCAGTTGTTTTTCTTCCTCTTCTGAAATCAGTCGCAAGCCTTCTATCGACTCCTCAGGATATGCCATCACTTGTTCGAGCCAATTCACAAAATGTCCGATCATTCGCTCTATGCTCGACTGATTAAATAGGTCTGTATTGTAGCCAAATGAAATTGTCAACGAGTGCTCTGAATTGACTTCTATTGAAATAGACAAATCAAATTTGGCAACCTTGATGGTGCTTTTCACTGGCTCAATTTTTCGATTTGGCCATTGCTTTACGTTTCTCAGGTGAGTTTGCATCGTAAAAATCGTTTGGAAGACTGGAGAGTAGCTTGCATTTCGCTCTGGCTGAAGGGCCTCTACTATTTTTTCAAAGGGCACATCCTGATTTTCTTGCCCGCGCAATGTTTTTTCTTTGACTTGGGCGACCAATTGCCTGAAGCTTGGATTGTCTTCGACGTTCACTCTGTAAACTAGCGTGTTTACAAAGCACCCGATTAACCCTTCCATTTCTTTTCGCGTGCGATTCGCAACCGGGCTTCCTACTAAAATGTCTGTTTGTCCGGTATAGCGAGAGAGAAAGCCCTGATAGGCAGCCAGTAATGTCATGAACAGGGAAGCACCCTCTTGCTTGCTGAAAGCTTTTAGTTTTTCTAGTAATGCAGAGGCCAAATCGATATGCTGCATGTCCCCTGCATACGTTTGAATGGCTGGCCGTGGACGATCGAATGGCAACTGAAGCACCGTAAGATCGTCTGCAAGTTCATTTTCCCAATACGCCACTTGCTCTTTCATCGTCTCGTCTGATAGCCATTGTCTTTGCCATACAGCAAAGTCCCCGTACTGTATGGATAATGGTGGCAGATCGGCAGGCGTTCCGCTGATTCCTTCTTCATAAAAGGCCATCCACTCGTCCAACAAGATATCCTCTGACCAGCCATCGAAGACAATATGATGTACGGTACAAAGCAGAACATACTCCGATTCATCCTGCTGAATCAGCTCGGCCTCAATCAACGGTCCTTGACTCAAGTCAAATACGCGATCAGCACTCTGTTGAATATAATGCTGGACCTGTTTTTCTCTTTCATCCGCGGAGAGACTACTTACATCAATAACAGGCAACGATCTTGGTTGATGCGGCTGAACGAGCTGTACAGGGACGCCATTTTGTTTTGCGAATACGGTACGAAGCATTTCATGACGTTCAATTAATTGGTTAAATCCTGTTTCTAATCCGGCAACATCCCATGACCCGCTTAAGCGCCATACATAAGGAATGTTATAGACGTTGCTTCCAGGCTCCAATTGGTCGAAAAACCACAACCGCTGCTGCGCAAAAGATAACGGGATCGGTTTCGTTCTATCCACTTGCAGAAGTGCAGGTAGTTGCACCATTTTCTCACCTTGTCGCAATTCGGTTAGCCGCTTAGCCAAGCCCTCAATGGTCGGGCAATCAAAAATCGCTCGGAGAGGTAGATGTTGACCAAATACTTCTCGTATGCGTGATACAACCTGTGTTGCCAACAAGGAATGCCCGCCCAATTCAAAGAACGAATCAAATACCCCTATTTGGTTTACTCTTAAAATTTCACTCCAGATGAGTGCGAGCAATTCTTCCGTTGAGTTTCGCGGCGCTGTGTAGTGATGGCTTACTATGTGGATCTCAGGCAGTGGCAATGCTTTCCGGTCCAATTTGCCACTCGATGTGAGCGGCATTTCCCCCACCTGTACAAAATAAGAAGGAATCATATAAGGCGGTAACTGTTTCTGTAAATGGCTTTTTAATGTCTCGGCCTCTGATGCCCCACTGTAATAAGCAATTAATCGTTTATCCCCCGGCTCATATTCATGGGCAATGACGGCAACTTCTCCTGCCCCTTGCTGCTTCCTCATAACCGCTTCGATTTCACCTAATTCAATCCGATAACCGCGAATTTTCACTTGATTATCCATACGGCCGATGTACTCAATATTGCCGTCTGGCATCCACCGAGCGTAGTCACCTGTCTTGTAAAGCCTTTCAGATGGATGGCCAAAAGGATTCGGGACAAAACGTTCAGCTGTTAACTCAGGCTTACCGATATACCCTCGTGCAAGACCAGTGCCCCCAATAACCAATTCTCCCATCACGCCTATTGGTTGTAGAGATCCTTCCTTATTGAGGATGTAAGCTTGAATATTATCCATCGGCTTACCAATGGGGATTACCTTGCTATCGGCCTGGCAATCATAGTAGGTCACTTCAATGGTCGTTTCCGTAGGGCCATACAGATTAATAAGCGTCGTATGATTCCGTTGCCCGATTAATCGATGAAAACGTTGAACCTGTTCCCCACTCAAAGCTTCCCCGGTCGTATAAACTCGCTGTAACGTTTTGATTTCCTCTACGCAATCCACGTTTTCCAAATGGTCTAAAAAGATGCTGAGCATAGATGGAACAAAATGAATATAAGTTACCTGGTGCTGGGCAACCGTTTTGACAATAAGCTCCGGGTCTTTCTCTGCATCGGGTGCGAGGAAGCATAGTTTGCTACCAGTGAAAAACCATAGGACTAATTCCGTTACGGAAACATCAAAACTATAGGGAGTCTTTTGCAAGATGGTGTCATGCTCGTTCATGGGGTAGCGATGAACCATCCAGTTCATCCGATTGACAACCGAGCAATGTTCGATCATGACTCCTTTTGGTGCCCCCGTCGAACCCGAGGTATAGATGACGTACGCCAAATTTTTCGAATGGACAATAGACTCAAGATTCTCGCATTCTACATCCTGATCCGGCCTATTCTCTTCCAATAACAGGACGGGTCCATTGAAATCGATCGCTGTCTTGAATTTCATTTGCATGACGACGACCTTCGTATCGCTATCCTGAAGAATATAGGACAATCTTTCTTTTGGTGCCGCTGTGTCCATTGGCATATACGCGCCACCCGCTTTTAGAATGGCAAGAATACCAATCATCATGTCGGGAGAACGCTCACTCATTAGCCCTACTAATGTATCCGGCTTCACTCCCAGATTTCGCAATTTGCTTGCCAGGAAGTTTGCCCTGTTGTTTATTTGCCTGTAGGTCCATTGTTCGTTGCCGAATACAACCGCCATTCGCTCTGGCGTCCGGGCAGCTTGCTCCTCGAATATTTGATGGAGCGTTTTCTGATCCTCAAACGCAACTTCCGTGTCATTCCACTCTTGGAGGATTTGGTTCTCTTCAGGAGCGCTCAGCATAGGCATGGAATGCAACGTCCGGTCACTGTGTGTAAGAACGCTTTTCAGCAATTCAATATAGTGCGCAAACATGCGGCGCATCGTAGATTCGTCATACAAATCCTTATTGTATTCCCAGTCGAGGCTTATACTTCCGTATTCATCCTTTGTTAACAGGGAAGAAGAGAGCTCCTCGTGATTCGTGACCACTACGTTGATATCAAATTTGGCCGATCCGTTGCTAATGCCTTCGGTGAGTTGAATATTCAGATTGGATACAGGTAAATGAGTGACTTTTGCATCCTGGAAACTAAACATGACTTGGAATAGAGGATTACGGCTTTGATCACGCTTCAGTTTTAAGGCATCGACTACTTGATCAAAAGGAATCTCTTGATTCTCGTACGCTTCCAAGGCCGACCTCTTCACATCTTGCAATACATCCTGGAACGTCATATTGTCGGTAAATTGCGTACGGATCACAATATTGTTGACAAACATCCCGATCAATTCTTCCGTGTCTTTCCAGCGGCGATTCGCAATACCTGAACCTACAATAATGTCTTCTTGATTGGAATAACGATGGAGCAAGGTTTGAAACGCAGACATCATGACCATGAATAAGGTCGTATTTGTTTTCATGCAGTAATCACGCAATTGAAGATACAGTTCTTCCGGTATTAATTGGGTGAACATATTCCCGTGAAAGGTTTGATTTACTGGTCGTGTCCTGTCAGTGGGCAGTTCCAGAACCCCATTGGCCCCTTGTAGTAGATTCTTCCAGTACGTTAACTGTTTGTTTTCCTTGCCGCGCTTAAACATCTCATTCTGCCATACGCAATAGTCTGCGAATTGAATCGGCAACTCAGCCAGTGGAGATGGTTTCTTTTCAAGATAGGCACTGTATAGCGTAAACAGTTCTTTTAAAAATTTGCGGAATGACCATCCATCATGAATCAGATGATGCTCCACAAACAAAATGACAGACTCCAACTCAGAAATCTTATAAACAATCCATCGCGCCAATGGAAGCTGCGCGATATCAATCGGATTTTTGATCTCCATTTGAATGAGTCTCTGTACTTCAGCGGCACGATCACTCTCAGGTAAGTGCGAAACATTTATAACAGGTAATTCCACATCGAATGGTTCATAGATCACCTGATATGGTTGTCCATTTTTCTCATGAAAAACGGTTCGGAATATTTCATGTCTACGCACAATCTCCGTAAAACACTTATTGAGTATGGGGAGCTCCAGCATCCCGCGCACTTTCATTGTGGCTTGAAAAATATAAGCCAAATTATTCGCGCTTAACTGTTCTAAAAACCACACTCTTTCCTGCGAATAAGAAAGCGGCAATTCTCGATCTCGTGATACCCTCTTGATGGCAGGGAATGCATCCACTGCGTTTACCTCATCTGCGGCAGTTACGATCGGCACGATGCTCCGAATCGTCGGATGGGTAAACAGAGCAGACAACGGAATCTCTTTCTTGAAAAGAGCACGGATTCTGGCAATAACCTGAGTCCCCAACAGCGAATGTCCGCCCAATTCAAAGAAGTTATCCTCGACTCCAATCTCGTCGTATCCGAACAAATCCATCCAAATGTCCAAGAGCTTCGTTTCCCATTCTGTTTCCGGTTTTACATATTCCGTCGAAACATGCGGGCGACTATTGCCGACCTCTGGCAATGACTTCAAGTCGATTTTTCCACTGGGGGTAAGCGGGAAACCATCCATTTTCACAAAGTAGGCCGGAACCATGAACTCTGGAAGCTGAGCCTTTAGATAATCGCGCCATTCTGTTACCGTTCCAGACCCTATCACATAAGCGATCAGCTTGTTATTTTCATAGGCGTCTTTTTTCGCCACAATGATTGCTTGCTCAACTGTCGAATGATTGCCTAAAGTGACTTCGATTTCCTCCAGCTCAATTCTGTACCCTCTCACTTTTACCTGGTTGTCATTCCGCCCGATATACTCCAAGTTTCCGTCGGCCATGTACCGAACCAAATCACCCGTTCGATACAAACGCGAGTCTGATCCTGAACAATACGGGTTGGAAATAAAGCGTTCCTTTGTCAATTCAGGACGGTTCAAGTAACCTCTTGCTACGCCCGATCCGCCGACATACAGTTCTCCGGCAACTCCGACAGGTTGAATTTGCAAATGCTCGTTCAACACGTATAACTGTGTATTGGCATTCGGTTTTCCAATGGGTATTTGCGCGTGTTTTTCATCTGGATGGCATTTAAAACTGGCAACCTCGACTGTCGTCTCTGTCGGCCCATATGTGTTATATAAGGTTGTCCCATGAGGAATGGTCAACAGATCGGTACATTTCGTAACAACATGAGGCGGAAGCACTTCCCCTCCAACCGTGATGTATTTCAAGGAGGATAATGCAGAAGAAGAACCATGATTTTCTATAGAATCCAATACCGCTTTTAACATAGACGGCACAAACTCGAGATGAGTAATTTTATGCGTATCGACTGCTTTCACAAGCAAGGCGGGGTCTTTCTCATCACTGTTCGGGAGGATGTACAAGCTAGCGCCTTTCAACATCCACCAAAACAGTTCCCAAACAGAAGCATCAAAGGAAACAGACGTTTTTTGTAAAAGCCTGTCCGTTTGTAAAAGCGGCCTGCGACTCTCCAGCGTTTGAAGAAAATTCATAACGGAATGATGCTCAATCATTACCCCTTTCGGATTTCCTGTCGAGCCAGAGGTATAGATGACATAAGCAAGATTGTGGCCATTCACTTCCAGTGCAAGGGGCTCCGTGCTTTCATTCGACAAGAATTTGCAATAATCCGACAATTTTACCACTTTTATTCCGTCAGGTACTTTCGTCGCGGACGCTTCATCCGCAATCACTACTTGTAAAGCGGCATCGTCCATAATATAGTGGATTCTTTGAACGGGATAAGCAGGATCGATCGGTACATAAGCGCCTCCTGCTTTTAACACACCTAATATGCTTACGATCATTTCAATGGAACGCTCTTGGCATATTCCCACCAGCACTTCACTCGTTACGCCAATCTTTCGGAGGTAATTCGCTAATTGATTTGAGCGGATATCCAATTCCCTATAGGTCATCTGCTCTTGCTTAAAAACGAGCGCAACGGCATCGGGATTCCGATTAGCTTGGAGATCAAAGGCATTCAAGATTGTGCCAGAAACATTCGTGGGTTCATCATTCCTGCACCACTCTTCTACCAGTTCTCTTTCTTGGTTTTGGGTTATCAGTCTCAATAAATCGATAGGAGTTTCGACATTATCGATTACTTGTTCGATCCAGTTGCAAAAGTTCTCGATCATTCGTCGTATCGTCTGTTGTGCAAACAGGAAGGAATTATATGTAAATGTGATGCGAATTCCCTCAGCTTCTTCGACATCAACACGCAACTCTACATTTGCTATTTGGGAATCGACAAAAAGTTTGTTATCCTCATCCCCGGCTTTTCCCACTCTTAAAAAGGTATGAAATAATTTCGTAGTTTCGGAGTTGCTGGCAAGCTTCTCCTCAATTCCATTCTCTTTGACTTCGTTCAATAACTGCTTAAAATTCGTCGTTCCACCAACAATCACTCGACTTGCAAAAAAGGCAGAGCTTTCACTCGCTATCGCACCAATCCGAATGTCGTTTTGCCCCGTATATCTGAAAAGATAGCTATGGTAGGCAACCAAGAATAGCATAAACATGTCGGTCTCTTCTTGCATACAAAGTAATCTTGCTTTCTCCCCCACCGTTTTTGACAGATCAATCGATTGCCGCTCTTCTGCATAGCGAACATTTTTTTGTCTGGGGGTATCAAACGGAAGCTGTAGCAATGGAGCCTCTCCTGCCAATTCTGAAAGCCAATGATTCACTTGATCTTCCATGGTCATGGTTATCCTCCCTTTTTGAACTTGATAATGAAGGGGGAACCCTCTAAAATTATGAAGTTCCTCACCCGCTCTGCCTGATCAGATTTTTAAAATGGATATTGGTCGGTAAGCCTCCCCCTCCTTTACAAAGTAGGCGTTGACTCATCGAATCGTCCACGATAAAGACCGGACACCCGATTAGTTAAGGTGAAGCAAATAGAAAAAGGGAAAAACAGAGGAATAGTTGACCAAACAAACATGTTGTTTTCAAATTTTATCGTGCATGTTCAAAGCGACTATAAACGAGATGTGAAAGGGAAGGTAACTGAATCGAATTGCTATGAATTCGCGAAAAAAGTGGAGTAGTGTTTTGAATACAGTTGAGTATGAAACACCTATGCAGGAAAACCTTGCAATTGGATGGTGAATTGTTCTTTCGAATCGTGGAAAGGCAGCTTCAGATTCTACTAGGAAGAGGGGGGTTTTTAGAACAATCACCTATTAAAAGCATAAAATGTAATAGATTGCCATTTAAGGGCATTATATCATATCTGAATTTTATGTCAAATCTTAGCATAAACATTGGTTTATCATAAAACAAAAATAGACATGTTTTCCTTCTCGGGTAGGCTCGTGTAGAAATTGATCGATACCTGAGAAGGTTGAACATGTCTATTTTTCTTGTAAAAATTTGCTTACCCGATACGTAAAATCATTAACCTTGAAAAAGGGTATACCCTCCTACTACTAGCGAGACTGCAAATAAAATGCCGAAGTACCACTTCGCAAACCGAAAACTGAACCACGAGCCTTCCCACCATAAGATTCCAAAGAAAATAGCCCCAACCAACATGCTAGTGACAAAAGCAATGAATGCATTTTCCATATTTCTTCACCTTTGAAAACAGAATGGAAAAGAGGCTGCCCTCCACAGTAGATCGAACAGCCCCTTTTCATTTACCAGACTGTAATGTTAATCGTAATGGTCTCGCCGCCGTATTCCACTGTAATGGTTGTTTTACCAGATTCCAGTGCGGTCACGACACCATTTTCTACAGTCGCAATCTCAGGATCTTCCACTGTCCATTCGGCATCCTTGGTGACGATCTCCTCGTATCTATTTTCATAGACCGCATACAGGACGATCTCTCCCGTTTTGTCTGCCTTCAAGTGCAGCGAAGAGCGCGATACTCGCAAATCTTTTACTTTCTTTTCCTCTACTACGAGCACACGATTGGTTACCTTTTTACCGCCATATTTCGCAGTAATGACAGCCTTCCCTTCAGCCAGCGCTGTCACTTTTCCCTCTTTTGTTACTTCGATGACCTCTTCGTCGCTTGAGGACCATGTTGCTTTCTCTGTCACCTCTTCGGTGTTCTTGTCACTGAAGACGGCTGTCAGATTTAGCTGCTTTTCCTCATCGATCTCCAGCACCAAATCCTTGAAGGAAGTCGTCAACGAACGAATCGTTTTCTTAGAAACCGTCACCGGAATCTCCAGTTCCTCGCCCATATAGCGAACGGTAACGATGTCTTCTCCCTCTTCTTTGCCTGCCGTAATGCGGCCCTGCTTGACGGTAACCAACCCGTTTTCCGTGTCGTACTCAACATTTTTGTCTCGCGTGATGTCTTTGCGTTTTTTGCCTTCTACCTTATAAAGTCGCAAGGTCGTGGTTACTCTTGGCTTAATCCAGAAGGACGGTTCGTTTGTTTCCAACTGGAAGGTGGGTATTTCCTTCACGATTACTTCCACCGAATCAGTTTTGCTCCCGTCCTCGGTCGTCACTGTAATCGTGGCGTTCCCTGGAGCTACAGCTGTGATCTTGCCTTCCTCATCTACCTCGACGATCTCAGAATCGCTGCTTTCCCACTTGACTCGTTTGTTGGTGGCATTCGTTGGTTTTACAGTAGCTCGAAGGTTTTCTGTATCGCCAACACGCAGCGTTAACGCCTCTTCCTCCAACTCAACTCCGGTGACCGGCTCTCCCGTTGGCGGATTCGACACATATAGCTCAATGGAATCATCCAGATCGACGGTGTTTCCTGCCTGGTCGCGAAGCTGGATCAGAACTTTTTTCATCCCATTGCCATACGTCAAGTTCCAGGGTACCGTTCCCGTCACTCTTTCCCAGCTGCTCCACTTGCCTTGGTCATTGGAGATGCGCATGTCGACATCTCCCAAATTGTCCGAAGCAATAACATGCAGTTTCACGCTGGTAGAGTGGGTTAGACGATCATCATTGTTGATGACGAACGTTCCCGTTGGTGCTGTCTTATCCAAGGTAAACGTGATCTTGGTTTCGTTTGCGGAAGCATCTACGACCCGCAGTTCATGCTTGCCTTCACTTGTTACCTGGTCGCCACTTGCGAACGGAACACTATTCAATGTCGCTGTTCCTTCATTGAAGGTGATGGTCACGTCATCTTTGTAAATGCCTTTGTCCTCGACTCCTGTAACAACTGGCGCATCTGCATCCAGCTCGATCGTATCGGAAACGGTTGTGATGTGCCCTGCCTTGTCTGTGATCTGCATGTCGACGGTCTTGGTTCCATCACCAGACTTCAGTTGCCATGCTTTGGTCGCAGTTACTGCCTCCCAATCGCTCCAGTCGTTGTCACCATTTGCCAAGCGGATTTGTACATCGCTCGTACTGTCGTTCGCTGTTATGGCGAGCGTAACATCACGGGACTTGGTGTAGTTGTCTCCGTTATTAATCGTGATCGATCCAGTCGGCGCCACCACATCCAGCTCAATCGTATCGCTTAGCTTTGTGACGTTCCCCGCTTTGTCCCGCAGCTTGACATAGACTGTTTTGGTTCCGTTTGTACTGCCATCAGCCAGCTTCCATGCTTTTGACTCCACGAAACGCTCCCACGTGCCCGTATTGTCATCCGCGTTAGAGACAAGCATTTCGATGTCGTCTGTATTCCCTGAGGAAGTAAGGTGTAGCGTCACATCTTCTGTTTTGGCAAATTCGGCTCCATTATCGATGCTAAGCGTTCCTGTCGGTGGTGTTTTATCCAGTGTGAAACGAATCGTCGTGCGATTTTGTGCCTCATCTGTGACGACCAATTCATACGATCCTTCCACAGTAACGACAGAACCGCTCGTAAACGGATTACCATTCAGTAATGCGGTTCCCTCGTTGAAGGAAATCGTTACGTCGCTCGCATAGACACCATCTTGAGCGACTCCTGTGACGACTGGTCCAGCAGAATCTAGTGTGATTTGCTTTTGAAGGGACTGTTGGTTTCCGGCCGGGTCTCTCAGCTCGAGATAGACCGTTTTGGCTCCATCAACACTGCTCAGCTCCCATGGAACATCGCCTTTTGTTGGTGCTGTTTTCCAATTACTCCACGTCAGGTTGTCATTGGACAAGCGCATTTCCACACCATGAGCATCAGCCGACTCCACACTCAACGTAACTTTGCTTGAGTTGGTATACAACTGGCCTTGATTGATTTCGAAGGCACCCGTAGGGCTGGTCATATCGAGTGTGATTTCATCGGTAAAGCTGGCAATATTCCCTGCTTTGTCCTTTACTTCCATGTAAACCGACTTCGTTCCGTCACCAGTCGGCAAGGTCCATGTCTTTGTCGTGGTCAGCGTTTCCCAGGAAGTCCAATTGGCTGGATCACTCGTATCATGGGAAAAGCGCATCTGTAGGTCATTACTGAAATCGGTAACGGCAATTTGCAATGTGGTTGCAAGTGTATTGGTATAATTGGCGTCACCATTGATCTTGAGACTGCCTGACGGCTTTGTTTGATCGATGGAAAATGCAAGCGTCGTTGTATTGCCCGCTTCATCTGTGACAATCAGCGTATAGGCTCCATCCGCATTGACGATTTCTCCGTCAGCTATCGGCTTTCCGTTCAAGGTCGCCTTTCCTTCGTTGAAGCTGATCGTAACACTCTGATTGTACAGCTTGTTGTTCTCTACCCCTGTGACAACAGGTGCAACCGTGTCGAGTGTAATCGTAGACTGTAAATCATGAGTGTTGCCAGCTTCGTCGATCAACTGTACATAGACCGTTTTCTGCCCATCCCCATTTGTTAGCTTCCAAGCCTTGCTGGTCGCAACATTCTCTGGCGCACTCCAGCTGATGTTATCGTTGGACAGCTTCACTTTTACCTTGCTGGAAATGTCAGTGGCATCGATTTGCAAAATGACATCCTGGCTATTCGTATGGGTGGCTCCATTATTGATCGCAAGAGTTCCAGTAGGCGGGGTTTTATCCAGGGTAAAGGTTACCGTAGTCGTGTTCCCCGCTGTATCTGTCACTACCAGCGTATACTTGCCCTCCGCACTCACCTTTGTGCCGCTGGCAAAAGGAGCTCCATTCAATGTCGCTGTGCCATCGTCGAAGACAAGGGTGACATCTGCCGTATAAAAGCTGCCATTCGCAACCCCCGTCACAACAGGTGGCGTCTTGTCTAACACGATGGTATCCGATGTCGTAAACTGATTCCCTGCACCATCACGGAACTTCGCGTAGACTGTTTTTTGTCCGTCTCCACTAGCCAAGTTCCATTCCAGCTTGTTATTGGCTGGGATTGGAACCCAACTACCTGTAAAGTTGTTATCATTCGACAACATCAACTCTACCGGGCCGTTCGCATCGCTGCCCTGTATGGTAAGCTCGACCTTTTCCGATGAAGTAGCTACGTTCCCGTTATTGATCTCGATTGTCCCTGCCGGAGGCGTCGTATCCAGCACAATGCTATCCTGCGCTTGCAAGACAGTTCCTGTTCCGTCACGCAGCTCCATGAAGACCGTTTTGGTCCCTTCCCCTGTCGTAAGGGTCCACGTTACAGGTGTCACAAACGACTTCCATTCGCTCCAAGGACCACCTTCCGCATTTGTCAAACGGTACTCGGGCTTGGTCGCGTCAGGGTCATCCTGGGTCATGGTGAGCGTCACATTTGCTGAATTCGTAATCGCAGCACCGCCATTGATGGTAACCGTCGCTGTCGTAGGTGGTTCATTTACATCTGTCACCTGGATGGTCATCACCTTGGTAAAGAAATTGCCAGCCGAGTCTGTTGCGGTTATCGGTACGTCGTAAGTCGGCTTCGTTTCAAAATCAAATTTTTCCGTTACCTTCAGTTGATTTCCCTCAATAGTAAATGGCACCGTATTGTTTAAAATGCTAAACGTAACGGTTTCTCCTTGATCAGGATCTACTGCCGAAAGCGTACCAACTACCGCTCCTATTTGATTGTTTTCAGGAATCGAATTGGACGATAAGAGGATATCGGTTGGTGGAGTGTTAGCAGCATAAGTGATTTCCAGCTGAGAAGCGTAGCTAGGATTTCTTTTGTCATAGAAAACGATTTGAGGCTGATACAAAAGGGGAACAGGTGGCGCTGTTTGTCGTCCTCTTAAAACAAAGGTAGCTTTTTTGTCTGGAATCTGGCTCTTAACAAAGCTGGTTACGTCAAACGATTTCCACCCTGTGAAATTACTGGGAAGTATCTCATTTGTTATGATTCTTTCATGATGCACTGGTAGCGTCATCGTAAAATCATCGTTCCAGCTGTCATCAAGCGAGCCCCATAAATCAATAAAGGGCATATCTCCGCCTGTTGATTCTACCTTATGCACATAAACTTTCAGGGCGGCAGACTCAATTCTCTTCTCACTTTTCACGCCGCTCAGGTCAAAACGCAGGGCAGCATTCGCAGCCCCATAGTCCCCGCCAGAGTCTCGCGCGTAGCCGACGATCAACGCGTTCTGAATCAATTCATATTGCAATCCATCTGGATAGGCACCAGACGTATCCACGAACTTGTCCGCCTCTACTCGAATCACATCTGTAAGATTAGCTGCGTTCACTTTTTCTTGAATAAACACAGGTTGGACAATTGCAAACAACAAAGTAAATACCAACAAACGAGCAATCATTCTTTTCATCAATAACACTGTCCTCCTTCCTTATTCATTTGAACTCCTCCTACTGTCGACACACTCCCCTAGCAAAACATCTAGGTGAAACAAAAATATGGTAACAACAGTCTTTTGCAAAAAATACTAACTAAAGTTATGTCTTTTGATGATTGTTTTTTTCTCAACAAAAAACCCCACCGTATAGGCGGGGTGATTCTAATGATCGATCTCACTTTCTCTTAATCTGACGATTGCTTGTGCCCGATTTTTCACCTGGAGCTTGCTAAAAATTTGATGCACATGCCCTTTTACCGTCCCCAGGGTGAGATGCAGCTTGTCCGCAATCTCGGAGTTGGATAACCCTTCACCGATCAGTGCCAGCACTTCCGACTCTCTTTCCGTCAATTTTTCCAATGCGGGGGATACCCGGATTTGAATATCAAGCGTAGGAAATTCCTTCTCCACACTTTTGAGCAGCATCGAAAGATAAGCCATCTCTTGCTTGGATACGTTTTTGCTTTTATAGAGCGAATAGAGCATTTTGGCGACGCCAGGGCCTTCATCCAAAAAAGTGCGTACATAGCCTTCTAGCGCGGCTAACATTACCGCCATGCGCATACACGTCATCGCTTCATGATGCTGTTTTTGAATCATGTAAGCTTGGCTGAGCAAAAGAAAGACTTCAATCCGACTCCCGAGCCGATCCTTTATTTCCGCCTCGTGCTTTAAGCTCGTTAGTAGCATGATGGCTGCACTGTCGTTTTTTAAATAGATGTATACCCGGGCCAACGTCATTCGCTCAAATTCATGTCGGGAAGCGACAATATCGACATTCATTTTCGTGTAGGGCTCAGCCCATTTTTCTATTTCTTCCCGTCGGTTTTCTTCGATCCATAATCGGACGCGGAATGTTTCTACAAAAGACATCCAATGGGGAGGCGCATCGTGCTGGCGGCATAGCAAGGTGATTTCCTCCATGGCCAGCCACATCTCGTCGTTACGATGCTCTGCCTTTCTCCATCGGGCCAAAGTCAGATACACTGGGACCAATACGCCAAAATTCAAGGAGATGGTGCCTAACTGGATTGCTCGCGGTACGAAATATTTTAACTGCTCAAAATCATTTTTCTCATAATAGAGCTCAGCCATCACGATAGAACCGTAGGCTAATATGCCAAGACCACTGTGCTTCCAGATCGCCCTTAATTTTGGATAGTATTCATTCACATTGGACAAATACCCGCTCAAGGCCACACGACTACGCAGCACGTACGGCTCATCTGAATTCAGCTCTATGCCGACGATGAAGTAGCGGCTGAATTTTGGCTTCATTTGAACCGACTCTTCCATATATTTGAGGGAGAGGTCAACATTTCCCCGCATCACTTCGATATATCCCCGAAGCACACACATTTCTACTCGACAGTCGTCAAAGCTCCCATGATTGGTCCGTGTTGCTTCGTCAGCCAATTGAAGGAGGATTTCCGCCTGATCAATTTCGTTGGATACAGCATGCAGCCAAGCAAAAGCAATGCACAGCTCAGGGTTGCATTCCAACCAGGACTTCTCAAAGTATTTCATCCATCTGCGCAGTGTTATATTTTCGTACTGTTTCAACATCCACGGCGCATGTGAGACGATCAAACGGCTCGCCCGGGTCCAATCTTTTCCGAGAAACGCATGCTCAGTCGCCTCCATTATCCACCCGTGACTTTCAAACCAACAGCTTGCAGAGATATGTAGGGCAGGAAGTAGTTCATTATATGTCTTTCTTACATGGGAAAGTAGAAGTTCTGCGAATAAATGATGATAACGATACCACTCATTTACGCCATCCAGTGCGATGACAAATGAATTCATTCTCTCCAACGTGCGAAGGATGTCGTGAGCATCCGGCTCTCCCGTAACGGCTGCGCATAGATCGCCTGTCAGACGCGGCAGTATGGACGTTTTCAACAAAAACATCTGCACCTTTTCTGGAAGCCGTTTCAATACTTCTTCCGTCAAATATTCCCCGACATATTTGTCATTACCGGAAAATTGATGAATGACCTTAGAAGCTTCGGACTTTCCTTGCATGGAGAGGGCTGCTAACTGCAAACCGGCCACCCATCCCTCCGTTCGTTTGCTTAGCAAGCCAATGTCTTGTTCTGACAGACTCAGACCTAGTTGCTCATGGAATAAGCGCCGGCACTCGTCCTCATTGAACCGAAGAGTGTCTGAGCCCAGTTGCTTCAACTGTTTCCGAACGCGTAGACGGTGTAGGGCAAAAGGAGGTTCCTCCCGCGTAATCAGGACGACATGCATATATAAGGAAGCATGCTGGATCAGTGTCTGCAGTCCTTCATGAATGGAAGGCTCCTTAATGAGATGGTAATCGTCCAATACCAGATAAAAATCACGTTCAAACCCCGCAATTTCTTCGAGTAGCACGGACATCAGCTGCTCAGCAGAAGCCGTATACTGGGGGTGAAGCACCGAGGAAGATTCTTTGCCCAAGCCTTCCTGTGCCCTTTCAATTGCCCTAGCAAAATATCGCCAAAAGCGCACGGGATCATTATCGGATTCATCCAGGGAGATCCAACCGGTCGGTTTGCCGGAATTTTGCGTCCATTGACTGACTGCTGTCGTTTTACCGAAACCGGCTGGCGCGCACACGAGAATCAATCTTGCTTCGCCCGCATCATCGATTTCTTTCAATATTTGATGCCGAAGTAACAAGTCCGAACCATACTTCGGAACATGAAGCTTGGTTGCGATAAGTGGACTGTACGTTAATAAATCCATACGCATCTCCTGCCTAGAAGTAAAATGACATTCATGAAGGAAACATGGAAAGTAGCCTCGCTATCGATGACTTGAAGCGCAATGAAGTTGGCTATCGGGGAAAAAGAGTCCATATAAAGATAGGAAATATTGCTCAGATTAAAGATACAGCAAAGTGATCCCAGAGTGGGTATTTTTTTTATGAACGTTGCATCCAGACAGAGAAAAACCCGACCGGTACAAATGTCGGGTTTACCTTGAGTCATCGAAGCATTCTGTTGATTCGTCTGGCTTCTATCGCGACTTTTTTACTGTATAGCCTTTTATCCTGTTTGAGTTGCAGCATCTTGGCACACTGATCTTACTCATCTTTTCCCATTTTAATTGTCTACAATTGACAATACAATTTTCAAAGTGGTTAAATGTAATATGTTTACATTTTTTCAGGAGGTGCACAAAATTGGAGCAACAACCGCCATCATTATCGGTACCGACAGAGTTTTTTCCTCTTGCCCAACAAGAGCCGCCAAAAAACATGGGGGATTTATCGAAATCATACGACAGGGCGACGATTTTTTTCACGAGATGGGGAGCCCATGTTCTTGATCATATTCTTCTCGCTTGTTTTCTAATCGGATTGCTGTCACTTGGGGTTTCCATTGATAAAGACGCCAACGGTCTTTACTTCTTTATCCTAGCCGCCATTATCCTATGTTCTTATTATGTACTGTTAGAAGGACTTACCGGATATACGATCGGAAAATTTACTTTCCGCATCATTGCTGTCAATGCAGAAGGACGACCACCGGGGGTATGGAAATCATTTATCCGTTCCCTCATTCGTCTATTCGAAGCAAATGCGTTTCTTCTAGGCGGGTTGCCAGCTGGTATCAGTGTGTTGGCTTCCGACAAAAGACAACGGTTAGGCGATCTAGCAGCGAATACATACGTCGTTAAAGTGAAGGATCTGAACAACATCAGCAAAAAGCAAACAACCGTACTTGCTGTTGTCTTCTCCATCGTAGCCGTTCTATCCATCATTGGTATGATTTTTGGGATAGTCGATCTCGCATCAAGAACGCCTACCGAAGAAATTTTCTATAGCGAAAATAAAAAGTTTCAAATAACAGCCCCTTCCGATTGGGATAAGGATTCAGCCCTTCATGATGAAGCTGATATAGCCATCTCCAATCGATTCAGCGAAAAGTATGTATTGGTACTGTCAGAATCGAAACAGGATCTAGATAGTTCATTCTCGCTTCAAGACTATGCCCAAGTCATTGAGTCAAACCTTCAAGAGGCTGTAGATCATGTATCCGTTGATAAACAGATTCGTACTGTAGTCGACAACCAGGTGGCCATCCAATTCAATGCCAAAGGCGAAGTAGACGGCATTAAGGTCGCTTATATTGTGACATTGGTCGAAACGCCTACACATTTTCATCAAATCATGGCTTGGACAGAAGAAAAAAGGTTTGAGTCCCTTAAGCAAGAACTGCAAAAGGTCAGTGCAAGTTTTCGTGAGATAAAATAGCTACTGCCTTCTCCATAAAAAAGGAAAAGAGGAGCTCTTCTTAGGGCTCCTCTTCGTAGTTCACCGTTTTCTTTCCTCTCACACACTATTTCTCTATCGGCTCTTTATCAATGGCCTTATTGTTGGCTATTTGATTCCCCCACGGAGGTTCTGCTCTCATCAAGTGCCGTACAAAATAATCCCACTTTCTGCGGATAAAGTACGGTTCCATGGAAAAGCCGTGATGTCGGTTGGGCAATAGCAGCATGTCAAAATCTTTGTCCGCTTTAATCAGCGCATCCGCCATCCGAATCGTTTGGGAAGGATGCACATTATCATCCATATCTCCGCTCACCAGTAAGAGCTTTCCTCTCAAATTGGCTGCCAGATGTGCATTGTCTTGATCCCTGTACAAGTCCGGGTCATACAAACCTTGATAGCGTTCCGCCCATGCTGCAATATATAGCCGTTGATCATGATTACCACACGCGGAAACCGCAGCCTTGTAAAACTCAGGAAATGAGAGCATGGCCCTTGTCGAAGCGTAGCCTCCCCCTGACGAGCCCCATATGCCTACCCGATCAACATCCACATACGGGTAGCGCTCAGCCAATTGCCTTACCGCTGTCACATGGTCAAGCAAACCTCCTGCTTCCTCCAATTTTCCATTTGAGATGTCATGGAACCATTTGGAGCGATAAGGTGTCCCCATCCCATCTAGGATTAATACGATAAAGCCCAACTGCGCCAATGATTGTGCACCACCCAGCGGGTCATGGCTTCGACCGGGATCGAGCGCGAAAGCTTTCGGCGTATTGATGATCTGTGGTCCCCCGTAAATGTAATCGACGACCGGATACTTGCGTGAAGGATCAAACGGGAATGGTCGCAGCATCAATCCATAAAGATCAGTCACACCGTCTCGTGCTTTAACGGTAATCCTTTCTGGTATTTGGTACCCCATCTCGAGCAGCATTTCCACATTAGCGTGCTCCAATTCGCGAATCAGCGTGCCATCTATCGAGCGGAGAACAGAAACAGGCGGCATATCAACTCGCGAAAACGTATCCACGAAATACTTCATAGTGGGAGAAAACACAACATCATGCTCTGCATCTTCTGGCGTCAGCAACGACAGACCCGTTCCATCTAGGCGAACGCGATACAGGTGTTGATAATAAGGATCGCGCCCCTCTTCTAGGCCTCCTCCAGTGATATACACCCATCCCTGCTGCTCGTCCACTGCCATCAATTTTCGTACCGTCCAGGAACCCGATGTAATCGGATTGCGAATCTCTCCGGTTTTGCCATCGCAATGATAGAGATGGCTCCACCCATCACGCTCTGAGTGCCAGATGAACGAACCATCAGCCAATAACCGAATATTCGGATTAGTTGCTCCAAGGTTATGCAGGTCTTGGTTCAAAAACGTATCGCTTTGTTCCCTCAGTAGCGTGCAAACCTCACCGGAGCAAGGATCAGCTACGGAAAAATCGACAGAGCGGGCATCACGGGACATCCGGGCGATATATACCTGTTTACTGTCGGCTGACCATCCAGCCATTTGCATCCCCGGAGTGAGAGGTGAGACTGGACACGCTATTAAAGGCTCGCTTTCAATCTGGACTGTGGTACGCCTTTCTAAATCACAGACGACCAGCTCTGCCAACGGTACGTGTGGATCGCCAACCAGTGGATAACGGTATGAGTACAGTACCGGTCTGACTTCTTCGCCTTTCGGAACCGATTGAATCAGATGCAAATTGCGCACCTTTCTTTGATCAAGCCGATGGGTCAACAGCATCTTGGAATCGGGCGACCAAATCGCTACTGGAGGAAGCTTCATGTTATTCAATCGCTCCGCCACGGTCGAGAGCCGACATTCAGGCTGGGTTCCGTAATCATAGTATGCCTTGCCGTCGCGGGTCAGCCTGAAACGCTTTCCGGTTTCGACTGACCGAACATACAAGTTGTGATCATATACGAAGGCCACCCACTTTCCATCTGGAGACGGCAGTTCATCCATCGACGGCTTATCAACATGATCGATGGGCTTGCAGCTGTATTGCTGTAAATCACAGTTCCAAACTGTACCGCCCACCTCAAACTGGAATGACGTTCCATTCTCAGTAATCAAAAGTTCCCCAAGTGGCAATGTATCTGCGCTATACGTTTCTCCTGACCTTCTTGACAAACAGACGGCTAATCGCGCGTGGTCGAATGCTGGCTGACTCGTATTCTGTTCAGCATCCACGATCACATATTGTCTGCCAGTACCCTTTTCCAAACGGATTTCTCGGATGTACCAGAATCGATTCCCGCTGATCCAGTTTGGCCTGACAAAAATATTGAATACTGCGTCGTAATAATTGGAAGGATGCAAGCGTTGTGCCCTCTCATACTGTTCCCGTGTGACAACATTCTCCATACGAATCCCCCTCTTTCAAAGTGAGATACAAGAATCATGTGCTTCACATTTCCAAACCAGAAGTTTCCTTAATTATCCATTTGTTACATGCATATGTAAAACGCGAGATAATATATCTCCGAATTTACTTTTTTAGCACCGAACAAGTGATTTTTTTTCGAAAAAGAAAGAGGCGATCTCTCGCCTCTTCCCTCCTAACATAGATTACTCCACTTCTGCTATCCTTGTTTGGTTCCTACCCGATCTTTTCGCCTTGTACATGGCTTCATCAGCTACATGCATCAGATCTTCAGCCGAAACAGCATGGGAAGGATAGTGTGCAATGCCTTGAGAAACGGTTAGCCGCTGCCCGATTGGATTGGTGCTTGTTTCTAAAGCATGGCGTATTCGTTCGGCCAGCTGATAGGCCTCCTCCAAGCCAGCATGGGAAACAAGGACAACAAATTCCTCACCACCAAAGCGACAGCTCACATCTTCTGGCCGAAGTGATGAAGAAATCATTTTCGCAAAATGTTTCAACACCTCATCTCCAGACTGATGACCATATGTGTCATTAATAGCTTTAAATCGATCAAGGTCCATCATAATAATAGAAAAGGGGATTTGCTCCATCATCCATTTTTGCATGGTTTCCTCGAGCGTTCTTCGGTTTGTTAGCCCTGTCAACGGATCTGTTCTCGCATCATGAGCCAACTGATCTGTCTGTTTTTTGATATCGTTTAATGTAAAGCGAATGGCTCGAGTTAACAGCTCAGCCTCTCGATTCCAATGCTGTCTACCTTCCGAGAACTCAACCTCTTCTCTACCGGCCTTGCTCACAAGATCGGCCAGGGAGACGAAAGGCCTTGCTACTTTGCGCGCGAGCCCAATCACAACTAACATTAATAATAAAAAGGGAGGCAGCGTATACAACAAAACGAATTGAATATCACGATTTACTTGTTCATAAACAACACTGATAGGGGACACAACAATGACACCCCAGTCATTCTCTGGAACCTTCACGTAAGCGGCCAATTCCATCTGTCCCCTCAAGTTGACAATCGGTTCATAGCCACTTTGGCCTTGAATGAGTTTGCGCACGGCTGGATTTGCACTGATATCCTCTCCGATTCGACTTGCATCGCGGTGGAACAACAAATGACCGTTTGATCCTACGATGTAGAAAGAAGAACCTAACTCGTCCGTTGGGTTGCTCCCCAGGATCGTATTTAAAATGTTCTCTTCATGAAGATAAATCGTTCCCCCGATAAACCCACGGTAGATTCCGTCTTTATCGAAAATGGGTTCGCTAATAAGCAAAATGAGACGATTCGAATGTGCAGTGATATATGGTACAGAAATATAGGGCTCTTTTAATGCCAGTACCCTTTTCCCCACATCCATTTTCACATATGTTCCTGCTGTACCAATTGATTCAGGAGACACCCCTCGAACAAGCCCGGTTTCATCCACCACGATAATCGAATTAAAATAGTTGTTGGTACGACGTATCAATTCAAGCTTCCTATGTATTTCATCTGCATCCATCGCGTGCATATCGGAAAAGATGCTCGCCGAATACTGTAAGCTACTCCGCATGGATTTTATCAAAGCGTCTATGGTGTGACTCATTTTAAGTGCACTTGTGTGATTTAAGGTCAACGTCGTGTGAATCAGTGCCTGTTTTTTGGATTGATAGAATGAGATAAGTAGGATAGTAACAGTCAGAACAACGGATAAAGAGACTAGTCCTGTTAAAAGTGTCACTAGACTAATCTTTTTCGAGTGGTTTGCTTTCTTCTGTAAGATAGGCATCGGATGCCCCCTTGTATTTAGCATATAGCTATTATGCAATAAATAAAAAATAGTCTAACACTTGATAATATTCGTTTCAAGTATATAAGGGAGTTCAAGCAGCCGACTTTTGGCTTGAGGACATAAAAAAGCCACCTTTGTCAGGTGGTAGTTTCGCATATGTATTTTGGGGATTCCCCCGATACTAACCGTAGTGCATCATGATCTAGGAGACCCGAAAGCTTTGTCTTCTCATCCACATCGTTGCCACCCACTTCTCCCCATGGATCACTTGTGTCCCTGCATGCAAAGTGAACTCGTTTAATTCTCGATTTCTATAAAAATATTCAAAGTAGACAGCCATGCCTTTAGTAGGGAATACAGATAAATTTAGCAAAGGAAACACCGTTTCTCCGCCTTGCTCCACATCATTCAAATACATCACGAGCGTGCTAATGCGATTGTTCGTACTTGCTCGACTCGTTTCTGCAAAGAAATCATAATGAGGTTTATATTCTTGACCAGGGGTATATCGTAGAACTTGCAAGCCATCACCATGCTCAATCGGAATGTTCATAATTTGGGAGATACGCTTCTCGACTCTTGTAATCGTCTCCGTCTGCTCGCAGAACACCCCGCTGCTCGTTCTAATAGAATTGACTGAACGATCTTCGCCTATTTTTGAGCGTTGCAATCGTTCTCTGGAATGTTCGATTAGCTCATCGCATTCGCTATCGCTAAGCACATTTCCTAACACGACAACCAGTGGTTCCTCATACTTAGCAAGAATTCGAATCTCTCGGTCTTCTGTCTTGATCCTATTCCCAGTATGATCAAATATCGTCCGTTCTTTCTCTGTCGTGTGCCCTATCATCGTTATGCACCCCATATATATGACATCCATAGCAAAAAATAGAATACCATAAAATAGGTAACTTCAATCAGTAAACTTTAGAAAAATAAAAATATTTTTAACTATCACTCGATACTGATTGACTTATGAAAAAACCCGTCTCCTATATGGTAAGAGACGGGTTTGTAATGCATCTTCTAAGTGGCATGTGTCTATGTGAAAAGTTAGATTCATGCCTCCTTGTGTTTTTGAACGTGATACGTATTCTTCCGGGATACACTGATCATGTATCCGCATACCCCACCTATAAGAGAAGGTAGTAGCCAGCCCAAACCTACGTCATACAGTGGAAGGAACTGAGTAAAATAATGATGGACAACACTATTTTCGACTCCAGCAGCCTTTAAGCCATCAAACAGACTAATCAGAAAAGTGAAAAGTAAACTTCCTTGATACACTTCTGGCCTGCCATTGAATGCTTTATGCAGAAACGTCAAGAAGAGTAACGAGATCGCAATCGGGTACATGGTCATTAAGATCGGAACGGAGACCTTAATGAGTTGCGTTAATCCAATATTCGCAACGAGTGTACTGAAAACAGACAAAATAACCGCGAATTTTTTGTAAGAAATCTTCGGAAGCAATGAATGAAAAAAAGAAGAGCAGGCTGTAATAAGCCCTACACTTGTAGTCAAGCATGCCACTGTAATCATTAATCCCAATAAAACGGCACCATAAGAACCAAAGTAGTAATTTGAAACTTTCGCCAAAACTTCAGCGCCATTTTCTAAGTGGCCCAACTTTTCTACACTAGAAGCACCCATAAAGGAGAGTGCGGTATAGAAAAGAGCGAGGAGTAAACCGGCTATTATTGTTGCTTTTGCGCACGCAGCCAAAACTTGTTTTTTGGCAGTAACTCCTTTTTCTTTAATCGCATTCACAATGATCATTCCAAAAACAAAAGCTACAAGCGCATCCAATGTTAAATACCCTTCTTGAAAACCCTTGAAAAATACATCGGATGTGTAATCTGCTTGCGGGGCTTGAAGGGCTCCAATTGGATAAATAATAGCCGTTACTGCAATAATTCCGATAAATGTCAATTTAATTGGAGTTAAGATTTTTCCGACTACATGGATAATTTTCATAGGATTGAGCGATAAGAAGCAGGCAATTGCGAAAAACAGGATGGTAAATAGAATCAGCGGTGCCGAACCTGCCTGTTCTGATAGGAAAGGCTTTATCCCAATATCAAACGATACATTGCCGGATCTCGGTATCGCAAAAAACGGACCGATTGCTAGATATAGAACAATCGTAAATACAATTCCGAATACGGGATGCACGCGACTGGCTAAAGAGCGCAAGTCGTCTTTTCCCGAATAAACAAAGGCTGTGATCGCTAGCAAAGGTAACCCGACCCCTGTAACCAAAAAACCTGCATTGGCTATCCATACATTTGTTCCTGCTAATTGGCCGAGCATTGGCGGAAAAATTAAATTCCCCGCCCCAAAAAACAAAGCAAACAACATGAATCCTATCGTAACTACAAAAGAAACTGGCGCTTTCTGTGACACAACAATCCTCCTAATTGTTCTATATCTCTCATTCATCAATGTTCATTCAGATGGTTACTTAACCAACCTTCATTTATACATCCTGATACTATACTCTAAATAAACATTCTTTTCAAACATACATAATTCAAAGTACCGCTCCCCACGTAAGAGAAAGACACTCCAAACGCTATGAGCTCAGTTACTCCAAGTTGCCGGAAATCAAGCTTACACCCCTGATACAGTTTACTACAAGCACCCCTAGTGTCGCAGCAGGAAGTACCTTCCCTGGAATAAGCCACCATCAATAAGATTTACATATTTCAGAAAATATTTATTTTTCTTAACTTGAAATGAATTGTCAATTTTCCTTATAATTACAACTAAGCCTTTTGTTGATAAAAGGTACACATAATTCCATTCTTATAGAAAGGAGGTGTAAACTCATGAAAAAGGTCGTAAAAGTAGCAGTAAACAAGAACAAACAAGTGCAAGAAATGAAAGCTCTGAAATGGCGTGTAGTTGTTGATGTGTGCTTGTAAGAGAGTCAAATAAGCATGCGTTATCTCCTTATATAAAATTTGGAAGGGACGGGATTCCCCATGAAACAGGTAGTGAAAGTACAACTTTCTAGCAATCAAGACGTTAAAGAAATGAAATTGCTTCTCCATCCAATTATGACACTTGCGTGTAAAAAGTAATCGATTGTTCAAGAGCACCTCGTGTGCTCTTGAATTTTTTCCAAGAAGTTCTCGCTTTCCAGGCAGTAAGCAAACATGACGGGATGGTGCAATTTATGAATCAAGCGCATTTGTTGGAAAGATATCATCAGTTGAGAGAGCTTGCCGAGGACGCAGACGCATGGCTGGAATCAGAGATTGGTTCCGATCTTTGGGTGGATGGAATTAACGTATTTTTAACGGTATCACCAGAGGATTTTATTGAGGGACTTGAGAGATTCGAGGGTAACTACGATTTTATCAACCATGGAATTGTAAGCGATATACGTCAACTTCAACAATATTGTAGAGACGCATCAGCGGATGGTGAGTTTCCTTTATATCAGGCTCTAGCAGTTGGAATGACCTGGTTAAGCTTACAGCCTCAAATAAACGGCGGCTATTTCAACTTGCCTGTTCAAATTACCAATCACTCCATCGCTTTGTTGCTAAGCCCAACCTATTTAGCAGTTTGGGCACATAGTTACAATGAAGGGATTGGATTATACTTAGATTTGCATTCGACGCTACCAACGTTATTCAGACCAGAGCATGGACGGATCTACCAAAATGCAGGATCGTATTTGGAAGGAAGTCACATCAAGTTTCCTTTTCAAAATTACTTCCACGAAATTGCTCATATCCTATTCTTCCATGACGTCTATCAACGTGTACTGGGGAGCGAAGACGAATGTAGAAGCTACTGGACACATATAGAAGCATGCATTTATGGACTTGAGGAGCAGGTGCTCGCTGAAATGATGGAAGTGCAACCAGATTTGCATGCCATCGATGATGGATTCGGAAGTAGTAAAGGATTCGAGGATTTTATCTCTTATCGCTTTGGAGTTCTTGGTGCTCAAGAGGATGGATCAATATCAAAAGACACGGTTCGAACATACATCAAAAGAAACATGCAATTAGGTGAAGCGAATGAAAGCATCCCTGATAATGGAGTAAAAGCGAGGATTCTTGCTAGTCATAAGCTAGATGAGGAACGATTAGAAGAGCTCGATACTTACTGTAAGTCCTTTGCTACTGCATTGCAGGTACATAGCTTGTGGGGAATCAAAAGCTATCAACGAAACTCGATTCCAGCGTTTCGTGAAGTGGTAGAGTTACTCTCTCCTGATGCATACTGCCTACAAAAACTCGAAGAATCTCTGCGACCAGATTCATGGCGTACATTAGAAGATTTGTTATCGAAAAATCCTTTTGTTGAGATATGCTCTCAAACAAGAGAAATAAATATTCAAGGTTGGAACTGGCGTGATACCCTGTCTCGGTTGGCAGAAATGCGCGGATATTTGGCAACCGCTAATGAATCTGATTATGGTGAGACCAATCAAGAGCTATTTGGGATAGCAAAGCGTTTAGCAAAAGTAATTCACGAAGAGAAACAACAAGGCCTGGAAGAGCAGTATGAAAGCCAGTACGCCGAGATGAAACGAGAAATTAGCGAATCATTAAACCGATTGCCTAACGTGGAAGTACGCGATCATTTGCACAATCTTCTCTCCAAACCGTATTACTTTGTGCTAGAGCCCAATTAATAACTGATTATGAGTCAAAGACCGGCGAATGTTGGTCTTTGTTTTTTTATGTAAGGAACGAGATCCTCCTTTACTCCCCCTTTTTCTTTATGACGTTCAGTTTTTATCCTTTTTTTAGAAATCGTTTAGGGTTTGTTTTGAACTTGCATTTAGGATGAGGGTAAGAAAAATGATTCAGAAGGGAGCGGTTTTTGCATGCTTGAGAAACTTCCTAAAACTTGGTGGGGATTATTTCTTGTATCTCTCGTGGTTATCGTTCCATTTATGTTTCCCTATTTAACATTAGATCCTACAAACAGTCGAATAACGATTATTCCCGGCACTGTTCAGTATCCTTTATTAGTTGCTCATATCATGTCTGCTTTCATTGCTCTTCTCACTGGTTTTTTCCAGTTTGTCGACCGAATTCGCCTAAAGAAACCAAGGATACATCGTTTTCTTGGAAGGGTTTATGTGTACAGTGTGTTTATCAGCGGACTACTTTCTTTAGCGAGTATCTTTTATGCAGAAAATTTCATGAAGGCAACAAGCTTCCTTATCTTATCGTTAGCTTGGCTGTTCACTTGCTGGAAAGGGTATCGTACCGCAATCAACAGACAATATGAGGAACACCGAAAATGGATGATTCGCAGTTTTGGAATGACATTAGTTGCCATAAGCGCGCGACTTTTAGTGCCAGTATTACTCCTTCTCTACTATATTTTACAAGGCTTTTCTCTTCCGCACGGTATGGAAACCGTCATTGGTGAGGTATTGAATGTTAACATTTGGGCTGGTCTCATTCTTAATTTTGTTATAGTCGAATGGGCTATATTGAAGAAATAGGCTTACTTAGACACGCCACATGGGCGATGGAGTCGTAGCACAAAAAGGACTGTCTCTATCGTTGAATCGGGGATTAAGTCTATAACAATTTATGTAAAAACATTAAAATAAAACCAAATTCTCAAAGGAGCTTAATAAGAAAATAGCGAATCCTAACAGAAAATATTTTTTATGAGAGGGTGTTTTGTTCATGCTTAAAAAAAGTATGGTTTCTGCTTTAGGTCTACTAGTAGTTACAATGTCTTTATCCATTCCTACCAAGGCTACTGAACTCACAACATCTTCTCAGGAAACGTTACTTCATAATAATTCAACCGACTCTCGTAAAGTATCAAGAATAACTAGTGTTAATTTTGGAGCTACAAGACAAATTTCAAAATCAACTCCGATTCCTCCAGATTGGGTCATTACAACAGCAATGAGTGACTACTACATCATCCAATATGTAGGTGGAGCAAGGTTGGGTCAGACAGTACAGACTGCTAGAACGACCCCCATTCCAAAAGACTGGGTGATCACTCTTGCAACAAGTGATTTCTTTGTATGGACGTATGTAGGAGGAGCAAGCTTCGGACATACAATTCAGACGGCAAAAATAACCCAAGTTCCAGAAAACTGGGTGATTACTCTAGCAACTTCGGATTTTTATCAACTGAAGTATGTAGGAGGGGCAAGCTTTGGACAGACCGTACAGACTGCAAAGTTCACTCGAATTCCAACAAATTGGGTGATCACCCAAGCAACTTCGGATTACTTTGTATGGATGTATGTGGGAGGGGCAAGCATTGGAACGACCGTACAGACCGCAAAAATTACCCAAATTCCACCTGGCTGGGTCATTACAACCGCTACATCAGACTTTTATATCCTTACTTATAGAGGATAGTGGTAGTTAGAGTACACATGCATTACCAGATCTGATCGACTATTCTTTTGAAACACTACTCATAAACTATTGTTACAGCCACCGTAGGAAATTTTGGCTTGCCGAAACAAAAAAAAGCGAGATACGCATCTGCGTACCTCGCTTTTGTCAGTGTATTATACGAACATGGCGTACTGCTTATAGAAGGATTGAAAAAAACGTGCCGAAAGCGGCCGCTTTCCATAAAGTTTCTCGCAGAACGCATAAATCGTTTTTCTTGCGACTTCGTCTTCGAGCATTGTCATATGTGTCGATGCTTCAACGTCCATCACGTACGCCTGCGGGATCTGTCGAACCCATTCCTCCCAGTAAGGCAGATGGTCGAACGGAACGGCCCCTTCTTTTGCCATTAAATAAGGTTCCCATGGTCCCATGAACACCCCACTCTGGTTTCGGAAGTAATAGCAGGTCACCTCATCAGGCCGAGGCAGAGGCAGAAGATTATAGTCTATCAACCCGTAGCGCTGCTGTATCGAAAACTGACGCTCCAATTGCTTCTCCAGCAGCAGCTTAGGAATATCCAGTCCTCTATGCTTGGCTAGCTCGGTTAGACGTTCAAAGAATACATCGAATCCGTTGTCGCTATCAATCTCATCCCTATGGATGAGAAGACCTTTCTCATCGTTCGAGGCAATGCCATGGGTGGCTGCCAACGCCATGTTAACGGTTTGCAGGGCTATAGAATTCTGATCGAGGGTCGTACTCTGGATCTCCGGGCTAAACATCGTATCCAGCATGACCAAAGACGATACGGTCTCACCCACTTCCTGCAGCTGACGCGTCATTTCGTAGGCCAACATACCGCCGAGCGAATATCCGCCAAACTCATAAGGGCCCTCCGGCTGAATGGCTTGGATGAGTCGGATATATTGTGAAGCAATAGCCACTATGCCCTCAGGTGCATCATCGTCGGTACCACCGAACGATTGGATTCCGTAGAACGGTCTTTTCGCATACGCCGCTAAAGAACGATATACTTCCACGCCTCCGGATGCGCCATGAATCCAAAATACCGGCCTTCCATCCGTAATAGGATTGAGCTTAATGATCTGCTGATTGAAGTTCTCCTCCAAAAAAGAGCCATCAACATGAAGATCATCGATTTCCAGCGGGAAGTTCGCTTGCACCTTGTTGATCAAGTCTTGAATCGTTTCACAAGTCAACAGATCAGGGAGCTCCATCGATGGAGCAGCCACTTTCTGGAGGCCTGCAAGCAATTGCGCGAGATGAAGCGAACTCAATCCGTAATACATCAAACGCTTGTCGGGTTGAATCTCTGTCGGCATCATGCCAAGAAGTAGAGCGACGCTGTTTAAGACGATTGTCTCTGCATCATTCCCGTTCATGGCAAGCTGAGCCTTTTGTGCGCTCATCTCATCGTTCTTGCTCATCTCAGCTTCCGTTCGCTCTAAACCCGCTTCCGGTTGGAATTCAAGCCAGCAGCGCTGCTTGACGAACGGGTAAGTGAGCAATGGTACGATTCTCCCCTTTCTTCGGCTACGATACAATTCCCTCCAGTCCATATCGCCACCCTTTGACCAGTAGATGGCAAGCTTCTCGACATCATATTCATCCATCAAGTGCTTCATATACAGCTGGCCGTTCTTACCAGAAAGGAGCCTGAGCATATCATCCGGAGGTCCGCCCGCATTTCCTTCGTATAACCCGAAGCTCTCGGATAGCGGACGATCCGAACTGCCGGTATCATCAAGATAGTACGAGAGCGCGGCCATCAATTCTTCCCTGCTGCTCGCTGTTACAGCAAGGCGGAAGTCCGTGGATTCACGACCGACCTGCAGCGTATAGGCCAGATCGTCCAGCGAAAGCTCCTCGTTCTGCTTCACATACTGACGTACATGGTACACGGCTTCCTTCAGACGTTCCCGGCTTTTGGCTGAGAGAATCAATAATTGACTTCCAGTTTCCTGTACAGACGGCTCTTCAGCAGGCGGCACATATTCCTCGACAATCAGATGAGCATTCGTACCGCCGGCACCAAAGGAGCTGATCGCCGCGCGAAGCGGGAATTTCCCGCCATGTGGCGCTTCATTTTCCGTCTGTTGCCAGTCCTCTAAACGCCGCTGAATACGGAAATTCGTTTCCTCAAGGCGTAAATTCGGATTCAAGGCTGTGTCCGAACCGATTGTCGGAACAAGCTGCCGATGCTTTAACTGAAGAACGACTTTTGTTAATTGGGCGATGCCCGAGGCAGCTTCCCCATGCCCGATGTTGGATTTGACAGACCCAATCGACACAGCACGCTTCGTACCGGAATGGCTGCGGTACACCTTGTTCATCGCCGCCATTTCAACTGCATCGCCCATGGATGACCCGTTAGCCGCACACTCGATATAGCTGATTGACTCTGGTTTTATGTCGGCCTGGCGCATGCTTTCTTCCATTAGTTGGGCTTGCGCATTCGGATTCGGTGCTCCGTAGCCGTTTGTCTGTCCTCCATGATTGACGGCGGTTGATTTAATCACCGCTAATATGGAATCACCATCCTCAATGGCTTTGACCAGCGGTTTTAATAGGACAGAACCGACTCCTTCCGATGGCAAATAACCGTCCCCGTCCGCGAAGCTTCTGCTTCCAGGATGACTGCCAGCCAAACGCGACATGCTTAAGCCGACATACTTTTGCGGATGAAGCGAAAGATTGACGCCGCCGGCGATCGCCAGCTCGCATTCACCCTTCCGCAAGCTTTCGCATGCCATATGGATCGCGACCGCCGAGGAAGAGCACATCGTATCGACAGCGATACTCGGACCTTTGAGATTAAAGAAATGGGACACCCGGTTGGCGATGGAGCTATACGAGGACAGAGCAAGAAGCGGCTCCTTCGCCGGGTCCTTATTAAGCAAATGATAATGATTGTACATACAACCGGCATACACGCCGACTTTGCTGCCGTACTCATGCTCAAGCGTCTGGCTTGTATATCCCGCTTGCTCTAGCGTGTTCCATACGGACTCGAGAAACAGCCGCTCTTGCGGGTTTATATAAGACGCTTCTAGAGGTGAGAGCTGGAAGAAGATCGGATCGAATTGATCGATATCTTTCAGAAACCCGCCCCATTGACAGTAGCTCTTGCCCGGCTTGCCTTTCTCAGGATCATAATACTTGCCGCTTTGCCAACGAACAGCGGGTATTTCTTCAATACAATCCTTCCCGTTCTTCAGATTGTCCCAGAACTGGTCTAAGTCGTCCGCTCCTGGATAGCGGCCCGACAATCCGATGATCGCGATATCGGACGCAGGTTTACGTTCGGATATCTCCTCGCGGATCAGCGTTGCTTGCTTTAACGCTGGTTTTGTCGCCGCTGGAGCCGGCATAACGGATAAATGAGTAGTCGCTAAGACCGGTGAAGCTGCCTTTGTTATCACTTGTGTAAGCTCGGGCGCAAGCAGCCGACGAAGCTCATGCTCATAATGACCGAGAAGATATTCACACAGCGCCTGTATATTTTCATACTCGAAGAACAAGGTTTTCGGCAGCGAGCCTAATTCGTTCTCAAGCTGTGCCGTAAGCTGCATCGCCATAATCGAGTCAATGCCAAACTTACTGAAAGAGGTCTTGGTATCCATGCGATGCAGCGGCATGCGTATATAGGATGACAGGGTCTCCCTTAAGTAGTGCATCGTTCTCTCATACAGCTCATCTGGTCCGAGCAGGTTATCTCTATCTGCTTGCCACTCGGCCGCGGGAGCTTGCTGCGCTGTCGCCACCTCTTCCATGTGCGGCGTTGTGCTCAAAACCATGTTCGTCACCGCAACTTGGTGCTTCCCGCTTGCCAGCGCAGCGTAAAGCGCTTGAATGCCCTCTTGGCTCTGCATCGCTTTCATTCCCGCGCGCTGCTCCATCATCGCTTCCGTTGCGGGATCGACGGTCATGCCGCCTTCCTGCCACAGCGGCCAATTCACCGAAAGCGTATGTCCTTGCCGCTGACCAGCCGCTGCCAGCTCATTCCGATAAGCGGCGAAAGCATCCATAAACCCGTTTGCTGCCGCATAATCCGCCTGCCCATAGTTTCCGAGGCATCCGGAAAGCGAGGAAAACAGAATAAAGAAGTCGAGCTCCAGCCCGCTTGTTGCTTTGTCTAATGCTATGAGCCCATCCACTTTAGGTCCCAAGACAGCAATCAAATCGTCTGTTGTTTTATGGATCAGGAAGCTATCCTTCTTCATACCTGCAGCATGAAGGATACCGTTCAATCGGCCATGTCGTGCTACGATTCCACTCATCAGTGCCGCCATGTCCGATTCCTTGCAGACATCTGCGGTATGATACTCCACGTGTGCGCCTAATTCGCGGAGCGTTTCCAATTGGGACTGACGGTTACGGTCAAGCTTTGACCTTCCGATTAGAATGATTGCCGCTTCACGGGACTTCCTAGCGATATCCTGCGCGAAGATCAATCCAAGTCCCCCGGCACCGCCCGTTATGAGGTAGACGCCCCTGTCCTTCCACGGCGCTTCCACTACAACGTCCGCCGCATTCAGGCCTTCGATTACCGCCTCATACCGCCGGCTTCCTTCATAACGAATATGGCTGACCGATGGATGACGACCGTCAATCTCTATAAAGGAAAGCAGTTGCTCGGATGAGACGCCCCCATCGATTTCGATTAACTGGCACCATACATTTGGATTCTCCAGATGCGCCGTCTTCAACATACCAGCTAAGCCGGCGTATAGCTGCTGCTCACCGGAAGCGGGGATCAGCAGCTGGATCAGTGTCTGACCGCCAAACTTGTCCCTTAGGATCTTCTGAATGTCAACCAAGAGCTGCTCCGCATAGCCGGCATACCGTTTTTCGATCACCGGCCCTTCTGCTTTCAGCACCTTGCACTCCGCTTCAGGGAATGCTCGGGCCAGCTGCGCGTTCATGCTTTGGTTTTCTTCCAGCAAATACATATACCGCCGGGTGATTGTGCACGCTTCACTTCGGTCTTCATCATTGCGTTCAGCCCATGCCGGATTCCATAGAAGCGGAGCGTTTTCTTCCATAGCCATCATTGCCGCTTCCTCTTCCAATTGACGCGAAGAGAGGCCTTGCAGCATCGCGCAGTGTTTTCCATGCTCATCATAGATGTCGATATCAAGCTTTTGAATCGCCCCTGTTGCGGTGCTTCCGGAGCTTCTTCGAATCCATGCCCACATGACCGCTGTACTTGGACCCAAAATCATCAAACGGTCCAGTGCATAAGGAAGTCCCGGCCTTAATGCTCCTTCCGAACCGGTTCCTCCTTCCGAATCTACAGGTAATGCGGCCATTCCGATTGATGCTTGCAGCGCCGAATCGATCATGCCCGGATGAAGCACATAATGCTCCAGTGTGGACAAAGCGGAAGTCGCAATTTCCAATCGGGACAGCAGCTCGCCTTTACCAACCTGGATTCGGTCAATAGCACGATGGCCAGGTCCGTAATCCATGTCTAGCTGACCAAGCATGTCATAACATTGGGCGCCGGTGATCAGTCCAACATCACATCTAGCCTGAAGTTCTTCGAGCAATTCGGTATGCGGAACTTGAATGGATTCACCTAATGCCGCTGTTCCTTGACAGTGAACCGTTCTTCCCGCCGGATGACCCGATGCTTCCGTATAAATTTCGAAGAAGAAGTCCGCTTCGGAATTACGCTGCAGATGAATGTTCACCGTGACGGAACGATCTTCCACGACGATTGGCTGCGCCCATCCGATATGCCGCAGCAAGACGGGTGACGTTGTTTCGTATGCTGCCGTCACAGCCGCCCGCGCCATCTCCAGATAGGTGACGGCAGGCAGCACCTTTCGACCTCGAACTGAATGATCCGTCAAGAAAAACTCCGTCCCCGTCAGAACCGTTTGAAACAATAGGCCTGAAGTGTCCTTCAACGAAGCGCGCTGAAGGTTCAGAGGCAAAGATTCGTTAGACGCTTTCATAGGTTCGCGTCTTTGTGGATCCTGTGGCGGATAGTCAGTATTCGAAACCCAGTAACGCTCTTTGGCAAACGGATATGTCGGAAGCGGAACACGCGAATAGGAGTCGCCGGCAAACAGCTGACTGTAATTCAGCGCATAGCCTTGAACATACAATTCGGCTGCCGTGGACAAATGCTCCAGATACAAGCCTGGATTCGTGCACGTTTGGCAGCTCTCGATCGCGGCATTGCCGAACCGCTTTAACGATTGCTGCTCGCGAACGTCGTTTTCCGCTAACTCGGATACGTACACCTGCGCCATTTTACCGCGCGATAGCCAGTTGGAGAGCAGCTGTTTTAGCTCTTCAGCGTCTTTGACGATAAAGGCCAACCGATGATTCATGTGACGGCGTCCAACCAGTAGTGTATAGCTGATGTTTCCCGCATCAATGCCAGGTACCCGCTGGCAATGCTCCAACAGCCTCTCGGCTTGCTGCTTCAGCTGTTCCCGGCTGCGGGCTGACAGCGTAATGAGATAAAACGGCCTCGATGCATGCATGTGCAAAGGAGCTGGGGCCTCCTCAATGACCATATGCGCATTGGTGCCGCTGAAGCCGAAGGAGCTGGTGGCTGCAATCCGCCTTGAACCCGGTGGAACCGCCCAATCTTTACTCTCCGTATTGACATAGAACGGGCTGCTGGAAAACTTGATATGCGCATTGCCCGTCTCATAATGCAAGGAAGGCGGGATTTGCTGGTTTCGCAGCGACAGCAAAATTTTGAAAACGCCTGCGACACCTGCAGCTGCAGTTGTATGACCAATATTTGTTTTTATTGTACCGATCGCGCAGAACTGCTTTTTATCCGTGTAATGGCTGAAGGCACTGTTCAATGCTTCGAACTCGATCGGATCGCCGAGACGGGTTCCGGTGCCATGCGCCTCCACCATTTGAATCTGCTCCGGATGAATGGCGAAACGCTCATAGACGGACTTTTCCAGCCGTTCCTGCGAATTGGCGCTTGGAGCGGTAATGCCGTTTGTCGTCCCGTCCTGGTTAATGCCCGAGCCTTTAATAACCCCGTGGATATGATCGCCGTCGGCAATGGCATCCTTCAATCGCTTCAGAACGACGACCCCGCCCCCTTCGCCAGGCACGAAGCCGTCCGCCCGATTATCGAACGTGTGACATTTGCCCGAAGGAGACAGCATGCCGGCCCGGTTGGAATTGATATAAAACGTTGGCGTCGTTTGGACAAACACGCCCCCTGCCAGCGCCATTTCGGTCTCTCCGGTCCATAAGCCTTGGCAGGCAAGATGGATGGATACGAGCGAGCTGGAGCAGGCAGTATCCACCGTAACGGCAGGCCCCTGCAGATTTAAATAATAGGCGATTCTGGCGGGAATAATGGATGGAGCATTCCCCCACATCGCTTGCGGAGGCGAGTTGTCTCCGATATGGTGCACATAGTCGCCGATATTGTAGCCGACATACACGCCGCAGGCACGACCCTCTACGCTCTGGCCCGCATAACCCGAATCCTCCAGCGCCTTCCATGATTCCTCCAGGAACATGCGCTGCTGCGGATCCATATAGGTAGCCTCGAGTCCGGAAATATTAAAGAAGGACGGATCGAACTTATCGATCTCATCCAAGAAGCTGCCGTGATTGCAGTAAGGCTTGCCTTTGGGTGCATACTTCGACAGATCCCACCGGGTAACTTCTTCAACAAGATCATGACCTTGAGCCAAATGGTCCCACAATTCATCCAGCGTGTTCGATTTGGCAAAGCGGCCACTCATTCCGATTATGGCGATGGGCTCTTTAACTGCTGCTTCCGCAGCCCGAACGGATACAGCGGCCTCGGCCGGCTGCGCGGACGCCTTCGTTTGCAAGGATTCGAAATGGACAGCCTGCTCCTCCCTTTCGAGAGAAATTGAACCTTGCTCGTTAACGGCGGCCAGTCGGTCGCTAAATGCGGACATGACAGCCTCTTTATGCGCAGACAGCAAATAACCGGCAAGTTGACTGATCGAGCTGTAGTCAAAAAGAATGGTCGTCTTCATCTCAATCTGCAATCGTTCGTTAAGCGTATTGACGATATGCACGCCGGAAATGGAATCAAGCCCGTAGTCTGCAAAAGAGTCATCCATATCGAGCGATGACGCATCCAGCTTCAGCGTTTCCGCCAGCTGGGAGGCGATCAACGATTTGATTTCATCCTGGAGCATCTGCTCATTCAAGGCAAATATGCTGTCTTCTCTTTCACTTCTGGAATCCGCTTGTGCTGCATCATTCCGCTCTTTCGTCAATGTTGAAACGGATTGGGTTGCAGACTGCTGAGCGCTTATTCCTTTCCGTTGTTCCCCTCTAGACTGCCTGATGATTCCATCGCTTTGCGCCGCAACGATTTGCTGTCCCAGGTCGTGATGATCCCGGGCCAGGAAGCCGATCGCACCGAAGCCCTCCCTATCAAGCAGCTGCTGCCAGCTTTCGGGCGAGAGCGCCGGGCTGCCCGGGATCCGAATGCCGGGATCGTCATACAGCCACCAGCCTTCCAGCAGTCCGAACGTAAGATGGGTAAATAGGGCGCTGCTGCTAATTTCATTTAAAAGCAACCATCCTCCAGGCTTTAATGCCGCTTTGGCGTTGCGAACCGTCGTCCGCATGTTACGCGTAGCATGAAGGACGTTCGCGGCTATGACAAGATCATACTGACCGGCATCAACGCCTTGCTGCGCAAGAGCTTGCTCTACGTTGAACGTGCGGTACGTCAGGAAAGGATAGCTAGGGCCGTATTCCTTCTTCGCATGGAGCAGGAACATTTTGGATAGATCGGTATAGCAGTATTCCGCAATATGGGTCTTATAGAGAGCAAGCTTGGCAAGCACGCCTGCAGACGTACCGCCTGTGCCCGCACCGATTTCCAGAATACGAATTTGCGCCTGCGGATTTTCCTGGACACGCTGTCTGACAACATGCAGGGCTGCCTCGGCCACTACATCGTTGAAATAATCAGCTACCGGATTACTCTTGTAAATCCCCTCTACAAGTTCCATTGACGAGTTCGGAAAGAGCACGTCGGTCGCTGCGGTTTTCCCTGTAAGGACGGCCGGCAAGGACTTCAGCGTTGTTTCCACCAATACGATTTGCGCTCTTGTTTTCTCGTCCTCCCGCCATTTAGCAGTATGCTGCCTCCACTGCTCCCATACCGTCCCGTGATCGGTGCTTGCCGTGACCGCCGTAACCGATAGAAGATGACCGCTGCGGGACAGCAGCCCGAGCTCTACGAGAACAGTAACGCTCTGACTCAGCCATTCGGCATACAGTTCTTCGGCGATTCCTGCAACAGCCATTGCCTGTTTCAGATCGAACGTTCCAGAAGAGAATAACCCCGTTTGCCGAAGCTGCACGAACAACAGCCTGCCAAGAAGTCCGTTCATCTCATTCGTCTTCTCCGCGTTCTCACGCTTCAGCTGTCCGATATCGAGTCGCTCAGAAGCGGCCGGCAGGCTTCGGCCTGCTTCAGCTGACCGCTGCCCTGTAGCAAGAGCCGCAATTTCTTCTTTGGGATTCATGCTTTCGACGGGGATCGGCTTCGTCGTTTTCATGACGGCCAGCTGCAATTGCGGCTGGGCAAGCACTCTCTCGATCGCCTGCATCGCTTCCTCCGGCTCGATCAGCCCGATTCCAAGCTCCTGCAGCATCCGGTATTGTTCCGTATCCTCGACCTTGTCGCTTGACCAGAATCCCCAGTTCAGCACTTTAACACTGCAAGACCACTGCTGTGCCAGCAAGTGCGCGAGAGCATCCTTAAAGACACAACCGGCCGCATAATGAGCCTGCTGCGGATTCTTAATGAGGCTGATGAGCGATGAGAAGAAAAGTACGAAATCCAGCCGTTCCTCGCGAAATACCTGCGCCATCCTGACACTCACGTCAACTTTAGCGGAGAGCGCAGCTTGAAGAGCAACTTCATCCATTTCAGCCAAGCTGTACTCGTTTAATACCATTGCCGAATGGACGACGCCGTTTACTGAGCCAAAACGCTGCTTAATCTCGGCATAAGCCTGCGAGAGCGAATGGATGTCCGATGCGTCTGCACTCCAATACCGAATCTCGGGACCACGATCTGAAAGACTGTGAATTTTGGTTCGAATGGCGTCATTCATCGGGCTGCGGCCAATCCATACGATTTGCGCTTGATAGGTACGAATCATATACTCCGACCAAACGCTGCCGATCCCGCCGCGCCGCCGATGACGACATATACGCCTCCATTCTGGTACACCGGCGCCTTCGGAGCGGGAAGAACAGTTGGAATCAGCTGCATACGGTGCCACTCAAGCCCTCTGTATACCGCTGCCCCGCCTTTCCGGTCTGCAGGGATCCGGAACATCTCGGTCACCGGCCATGTCGAATCCGACTCCAAGTCGATGAGACGAATCATCCAGTTTGGATATTCTTTAGCAAGCGAGCCGATCAGTCCGTGAACGCCAGCCTGTGCCGGTTTTATGATGTCTTTCTTGTCTACCGCTTGGGCCTGGGTCGTGATGACCGTGAGGCCGACCGACCTTGAACCGTAGCCGGATTGCAACAGCGCTTGTATAAACCTGAAGCAGCTGAGCGTAGTCTGATTGTGAGCGGTAATCAGCGCATCATTCAAGCCACCGTCTATAGCAACAGGATCACGAACTGCCCATATAAAATGTCCGATATCCTCAAAGCCGGAAATCTTCCGCTTGATATCGGCCACGGATGCGTCTTCGTCATTACCCAAATTTACGGAACCCGGATATAGGGCTAGGATTTGCGCGAAACGTTCGTTGCAGAGACCAAATACAGCGATCCGTTCCGTTACGGCAGGGAAATAGTCGCCTTCCGACTCAACGGCGAACGTATCCCACACCGGAGTAAACTGCCGCAGCATATCCTGCGAACCGGCACCTGCGTCAGTTTCCACGATACGTTGGTTAGCGTCATTCTCCGCGTTCCGGTTCGAAGCCGGAATTACTCCCTGAAGCGAGATCGGACTTGCCGCTTCGGTTGTGCTTCTTGTTTGCTGTACAGCTGTTGGCAGGCTGTCCTGCGGTTTCGCCGCAACCGGCAGCCAGTATCGGTTTTTCGCAAAAGGATAGGCCGGAAGATGTATTTTACTCGGTTTATCGGCACGGTAAAGCCGTCCCCATTCGATATCGCTGCCCTGAGCCCAAGACTGTGCGATTTCAGCCATGTTTCCTTCTGTGAACCAACGGTCGTCAGCTTTCGCCACTTCCGCCAACACGCCGGACTTCTTCTTCAGCTGACCTCTCCAGCAATTGGCAATGGAAGGGTTACCATCCGCATATGCTTTCAATTTCTCGACAAGTTCCCGGATGCTGCTGACTAGAAAGACAACCCGCTCTTCCATTGCTTCGCGTCCGGTCTGAAGCGTATACGCAATGGACGACAAGCTCATCTCCTGAGATGCCCCGCCTTCCGCATGACGATTGCGATTCAGGATCAGATGTAGCGATTCGGCGGCATCAGAGATCGATCGAAGCTCGTACCAATCGATGCTGTCGCTCTCGATTTCATATTCTCGTTGCAGCTGATCCCGGATAGCAGACAGGTGAGCCGTCTCCATGCCGTATTCCGACCAGTCTTGATCGAAATCGATGTCTTGTTCTTCCACCTTCAGAACAGTTGAAACCATTCGCAGAATATTGGCTGCCAGTCCGCTCTGTGATTCCATTTCCTTAACGCTAGCCACGTATCCAGCCTCATCCGCAAGGAACCGCGCTAACCGATCCGCATACGCTTTCAAGCGATCTTCTTTTTTGGCCGATAACGGCACAATGACGGCAGACGGCTCGCCGCTCGCGGAAGAAGCCTGCTGCGGCACCCATTCCTCCATAATGACATGCGCATTTGAGCCGTAGGCGCCAAAGGAGCTGATTCCTGCCCTTCTCGGGTATACCGTTTCCTTTCCTGCTTCGATCAGCCGAGGCTGCTCCCATTGCTCTACCTGTCGCTGGATATAGAATGGCGATTGCTCAAAATCGATATATGGATTCGTTTCGCCGGAATGCAGCGACGGCACTAACGTTTTATGATGCATCTGCAGCGCAACCTTAATCAACCCGCAAACCCCGGCGGCGGACTCACCGTGACCGACGTTGGATTTGACCGAACCGATGGCGCAATATTGACGGTCATCCGTGTAGCGGGAATATGCTTTAACCAGTCCTTGGATTTCGATAGGATCGCCGAGCGACGTGCCTGTGCCGTGCGCTTCCATATAGCTGATCGTTCTCGGATGAATATTAGTCTTATTCAGGCAGTCTTCAATCAATTCAGCTTGTGCAACCGGACTGGGCACCGTAATGCCGCTAACCGTACCCACATGGTTGATTGAACTGCCCTTGATAACCGCATATATCTGATCGCCATCCTTGACGGCCGCACTGAGTGGTTTTAGTACGACCGCGCCAATCCCTTCCCCGGATGTAAACCCGTCGCCGTCTTTACCGAACGTACGGCAATAACCGTCGCTCGAATGCATGTTGGCCATGCCGAACGTTTTATATTTGCCAGGGTGAAGCGACAAGTTGACACCGCCCGCAATTGCAGCTTCACATTCTCCGCGTCGGATGCTCTCTACCGCCATGTGGACAGCTGTCAGCGATGCGGAGCACAGCGTATCGACTGCCAGACTAGGGCCATGGAAATTAAGCGAATAGGAAACCCGGTTCGCCACATACGAGTGGCTCAAAGAAAGCGGGAATAGCAAGCCTTGCGCCATAAGCTCCGACCCGAGTAGCGCATAATCCTTATGCATAATACCGGCGAACACGCCGACAAGGTTCCGTTTGTTCGGTCCTCTTGGCGTTACGAGGCTGGACGGACGGTATCCAGCATCTTCAATGGCTTCCCAGCAGGTTTCAAGAAAAATCCGCTCCTGCGGGTCTATGAATTCCGCTTCGCGAGGCGATATGCGAAAGAACGGCGCATCAAAGCAATCCGGGTCGTCAATGAAGCCGCCCCATCTGGAAACCCCTTTGCCCGAAGGAGACTTTAAGTCTTCAAACTGTTTCCAATCCCATCGTGAAGGGGGAATTTCGCTGATGCAATCTTTACCGTCCTTCAGATTTTGCCAAAACTCGCGGAGATCGCTTGCTCCTGGAAAACGGCCTGACATTCCGATGATTGCAATATCCTCTTCTTGCGATGTTGATGCCTCTGCGCTGCTGCTGGAATCCGCAGGTGTCATCCTGTTGTCCGGATGTTCATCAAGCTGCAATTGGGAGCCATTGATTCCATCGCCCGGTGCCGGTGCGAAGCTTTCATCCGCGAATACCGAAGCGTAGTGTTCGGCCAAGTAAACGGATAAATCTGCAATCGTCGTATATTCAAAAAGCAGCGTAGGCGGAAGCACTGCGCCTACCTTCGCTTCAATTCTCTTAACCATCTCCAGCAAGCCTGAGGAATCCAATCCCATCTCATAATAGCCCGCGTTCCAATCGAGATCCGCTTCAGTTATATCCAAGCGCTCAGCCAAGATGCCGGCCAGAAAAACGGCCGCCTGAACGGCGGGAGTGCTCTCCCCGCTGAGAGCATACCCCGTTTTGACTGGAGCTGGAGCCGGCGCCGGTTCTGTGACGGACGGTTCATCTCCACCTCTGGAGACGGCAGATGAACCGATCCCGGATGCCGCCCTCACCAGCTTCATCGTGTAGTTTTTCATTTCTGCTACTTTGCGGCCCTTGCTGTCGAATAGCTCCAGCGTCATGCTGAGCAATTCGTTCTTTCGTTGAACACTGGGAGCGAGAACCTGTGTATAGCAGCGCTCTTGAATGAGCTGCTCCGCACGAAAGGACTCAAAATATAAGGGCAGAAACAATTGCTGCTCTTCCCCGACATGCATTCGCAGCAATATCGAGGCACCTACACAACTAGCATCTAACAAGGTGGGATGAAACAGCACGTCTTCGGCGCTGTCGCGCGAATTGCGATCCAATGCAAGCTCGATGAGCACGCCTGTTGAGGTTTGGAAGGTATGCCCTTCCGCTTTCATCATGCCGGTATGGATGAGGCCCAGCGCACGAAACTGCGCATAGGCCTCATCCAGATTGACGGAAGCCTCCGCCTGATTCATGGCTTGCCCGAGATTGATCGTCTTATCAAACGAAACGGGTTGAATCTTCCGCATTTGGGCATCGGCATATCGTTTCGCCTCCGGGCTGACTGCTCCATCCCGCGATTCGCGGCCTTCTACAACGACGCTCCAGCATCCCGCTTCCTTCTCTTCCACAACAATATCGATCAGCACCTCGTAATCGTGACCCACCGTCAAGGGATGATAGATCGATACATGGCAAAGCTCCAGCTCTCTCCAATCGTACCCGTTATCCCGAAATGCTTGGTAGATCAGGTCTACATAAGCCGGACCGGGCAGCAGTTCCTGACCAAAGACTTTATGGTTGCTCAGGATCGGATGATCACTGCTTAATAAAAATTGTTCTTTCATGAAATAATCCCCCTTGAATACGCTACCCCTAAGCCCTATGGGGTTATTTGGGTTTAGTTCCGCCCCAGAATGATTTCGGACTGCTGACCTTCCGCTCTTCCGCTTTCATTTTCCATATATTCGTTCGGCTCTTAACCATCTGCGAATCAGACGATGATACGCTGACTGGTTTTCCGCACTCCTGCCATTCTTCCGGCCAAGGCAGCGGCTTCCGTATGGCATCGTCTGAGCGCTCTTCCTGCCAAGATTCTATAACCGCATGAACATTGGTGCCTCCGTCGCCAAAACAGTTTATCGCCGCTGTTCGAACCGATTCACTCCAGTTCTTCGTTTCTCGGTGAAAGAAAAACGGGGACGCTTCCAAATCAAAATGCTGCATCGGCAGCTCGCCCGATAAAAACGGTACAAACTGGTCATGATCGAGCATCAGCACAACCTTAATGAAGCTCGCAATCCCTTCTGCGCTTAGCGGGTGGCCGATATTGGGCTTGATGGAGCCCAAGGCGATAGCGGCAGTTCCACCGTTGCCATAAACCTGCTGAATCGTCTTGAGCTCCAACAGATCGGTTACTTCCGAGCCTGAGCCGTTCGTTTCGATATAAGAGACGTCAGACGGATTTCTGCCGCTCTTCTTTAAGGCAGCGAGCATGACGTCCTTCTGCGCCTGCATATTTGGAGCCGCCGGCCCCGCGGTTCTCCCATCGTTATTTACGGCGATTCCCTTGATAACGGCGTAGATGCGGTCTCCGTCAGCCAGCGCCTGCTTCACTGTTTTTAACAGGACAACGCCGGCGCCTTCACTGAGTACAACGCCATCAGCCCTGCCGTCAAAGACGTGAAATGTCGAGCTTTTGCTCAGAATGCCGCGCTGACCGAATAGTTTGTGCGAGAAGTCGCTGTTCAGCAGGCTGACCCCTCCCACCAATGCGGACACCGTATCCCCGCTCCGAAGGCTTTGAATGGCCATGCTCATCCCGGTCAAGGCAGAGGAACAGGCCGTATCGATCACCATGCTAGGACCCCTTAGGTCAAAGAAACGGGATATATTGGCAGCCAAGTAATTTTGGCCGACCGCGACGATCGGATTTCTCGTTTGAAGGAGCAGTTCCTCGCCCGGCCAATACTGGGTTCTGGCACCGATATAAACGCCAACGGCCTTTCCTTTTACGTCCGCACGGTTATACCCTGCGTGATGAAGCGCTTTCACACTTTCCTCCAAGATGAGTAGTGCCTGCGGGTCCATCGCTCTGGCATCCTCGTCTGGAATATGAAAAAACGACGGATCGGCATGGCGAAGCGCATCCAGCAGCCCTGCATAATAAAGCTGGTCGCTCCCCCATCGTTCCTTCGGAACCGGCCGTATCGCGCTTCGGCCTTCCGTGAGCAGCGACCAATAATGGGTCAAGTCCTTCGCTCCCGGAAATCGGCAGGACATCCCGACGACCGCTATACCCTCCTCGCCGATTCGTTCCTGCTGAATCGACTGACGGGAGATCTCCACTTCAGGCATGGAAGGAGCATCGCTAAAATCATGAATTGGCACTGACTGTTCATGCTCCTGGCACTCCTGGCCCCCCGACAGCAATTCCTGGGTCAGCGGCTCGCCGTATGAGGCCGTCAACCAATCTGCAAGCGACTGAATGGTCGTATGCTCGTAAAGCACCGATGGGTCGATATCCTTGCCTACGGTGCGGCTTATTGTCCGAATTAATTGCGCCAATATGATCGAGTCTGCACCATAATCTTGAATCGGTATGTGAAGCTCCAGCTTGGATCGCTCAAGCTTCAATTCCGCTGCAAATAAATCCAACAGCCATGAACGTACGGCTCCCGACAGCGATGCTTGTGACTCCAAGCGCACTTCCGATGGGCCGGAAGCGGGATTCCGCGTGGTGAGGCTGCTTTCAAGCCGTCGCATAAGCAGACGCTCCGGCTGCCACTTGTCAGGTTGAACGACAGCAGGCAAAACGACCGCTCCCGGCGGCTTTGCAATTATATGATCGAGCAATCTCAGCCCTTCCCGGTCGGTCAGGCTGTGCATACCGGTGGCAAGGAAGGCGCCGCTTTGCACCTCGCCCATGCCCGATTCTTTCCAGCTCGGCCACTGAATGCTGATAATGGGCCTTTGATTCGCATGAGCCTGCGCGAAATAATCCATAAACGAATTGGCCATCGCATAATCGCTTTGTCCCGCAGCCAGCGATGGAACAGCCGCCGATACGGACGAGAATAGAGCAAAAAAGGCAAGCGGCTCATCCTTGAAACATTCCCATACGGACATTAAACCTTCCACTTTCGGCTCCAATACCTGCCGTATAACAGAGGTTGGCTTGTGAACAAAAGCCGGATACTCCCGATCGCCGACGCCCGCGCAGTGGATCACGCCCCCTGCCGGTCCCCATTCATCTCGAATATCAAGAAGCGCCTGCTCTAGTGCACCGGTATCCGTTAGCGGGATGGCGAGCGTCCGCACGTCAGCCCCTATCTTCTCCAATTCCTTGACCAAACGGATCTTATTCGCCATTGGTGAAGTCTGGACAGCCTCGTATTCCCATGTTTCCCGGGGAGGCAGCGCTTCTCTTCCGAGCAGGACAAGCCTTTTCACGCCCATGGTTTCAACGTAATGGCGTGCACACAATGCACCTAGTCCCCGCGTTCCGCCGGTAATCCACAGCACATGCCCCTCCGGCCACGAAAACGGCTTGGCATTCTGTACCGTCTCTTGCTCCCGTAGGTCTGCGCGGTAACGCACGGATTTGCGGTAACAAATTTCCGGCCACTCGCTGTTACAATGCAGTTCAGCAATCAATTGTTCTACCCAGGCTTTACCATTATCCATAGCATCCAGATCGACATGTCTGGAATGAATATTGGCGTATTCGCTTTGCAGCATGCGGTATAGTCCGGCTCTGCAAGCTCCAGATAATCGCACAGTATCGCTGCGGAATCGCTCAAGACCTTTCGTTACGCCGATCACTTTGATCCCTTTGCTTCGTCTTACATCTATTAGCCGCTGGAGCCAAGGCAATCCTTCCAGGTTCCGATCCGCTTCGCTGCTGCAGCCTAAAAGGTCAATGCAAGCATCGAAATCCATCTCCTCGGCCTCTCCCGCTGTCATCTCATCGAGTTGGTGAGGATGAAGGACGACAGCGCTGGGAAGCCGGGATTTAAGCTCCATCGCAAGCTCACGGGTTCCATCCTCAGTAACAATAGCGACTTTACCTGGCGGTTCACCGTCGGCCGATGCCTTTTCTTCTATCCATTCTTTGCAGAGCAAACGTGTCGTATCGGGCTTAAGGGAGTCTGCGGAAGCACCGCTTGAGACCTCAAGCGGTTCTCCTGGCACCCAATAGTGGTCCCGAGAGAACGGATATACTGGCAAATGGATACGACTTTGCATCTCGTCCCCGAATAATAAATCCCCGTCCAGGCTATAGCCTTGGCAGTATAACTCAGCCAGCGCGATCAATGCTCCCCGGTATTCACTCGAAGCCTTGTCCATAGACTGGATTTTATGAAGCCATTCGACCCTTTCCTGCTCCTTCGCCTTGTCGGCTTTAAACATCCGTTCTACTTGTCCGAACAAAATGGGCGGGCTAGACCGCTTCTCAGCCGCAGCCAACCAGGCTTCTACCGCTTCCTCCTTGCTGGAGGCAACGATTACGCAGCGATAAGCAAACGGCTGTCTGCCTTCGAGAAGCGTAAGGGAAATTTGTGATAATTCCACCGATGCAGGCTGGCTCGCCATGTAATGGCGCATATCGTCTATTTTCCGCAAAAGCGCATCCTCGCTCTTTGCTGAAAGGGGAAGCATATAATACGCTTTTTGACCGGAATAGCTGCTGTGCCGCTTCTCGTTGTAGCTCTGAAGGACGAAATGGGCGTTCGTACCACTCATACCGAACGCACTTACGGCACCAGTTAACGGCGCGCCTGAACTGGAACGCCATGGCCTCGGCTCGCGGTTCACATAGAACGGGCTCCCTTCAAATCGTATATAATCGTTTTCCTTATCCATATGAAGACTTGCAGGTATCGTCTCATGACGGAACGCCTGGACGAGATTAACGAGGCTGACTAGGCCTGAAGCTGCGAAGCTATGACCAAAATTAGTTTTGGGAGAGGTTAACGCGCATGTACTTTCGTTCAACGCTGCCCCTTTAAACGCTTCCTGAAGCGCGTGGATTTCGACAGGATCCCCCAGCTTTGTACCCGTTCCATGCGTAACGATATACTCGACCTGCTCCGGATTCACGCCGGCCTGCTCGTACACCGAACGGATGAGGCGGGCCTGTGCTGCTGCATTCGGCGCCGTAATTCCGTTCGTTTTGCCATCATAATTGATGCCGCTGCCGCGGATGACAGCATAAATCGGATCGCCATCTTTCTCCGCCAAAGACAATCTTTTCATCACGACGGCCACGACCGCCTCGCCCGGTACCATACCGTTCGCCCGGTTGTCAAAGGCATAGCATTTGCCGTCCGGCGAGAGCATACCCGCTTCCCTCATCCCGTTCAAATACAACGGTGTCAGCATAAGGTTAACACCCGCGGCGATAGCCGTATCGCATTCGCGGTTGCGAAGGCTGACACATGCTTGATGGGCGGCGACCAGCCCGGAGGAACATGCGGTATTGATCGACATAACAGGTCCGCTCAGGTTAAGGAAGTACGAAAGGCGAGATGCCAGAATCGCATTGTTCGTGGATGTCACGCTGCCTGCCCCTTTAGCGATAAACTGGTAGTCGCCATCCTCAGCTCCGACAAATACGCCGATATTTCCTTCCCGCAGCTGCTTGCTCCCGTATCCTGCATCCTCCAGCGCTCGCATCGACTCCTGCAATAACAGCCGCTGCCTTGGGTCCATCAGCTCCGCCTCGCGCGGAGAGATTTCGAAGAAGGCAGGATCGAACTCGCTGACGCCCGGCACCCATCCGCACGTCCAGTTTTCATCGTTCATGAGATTGCTTCGTACTTCCGGCATCGGCTGAACCGCATCGCGGCCATCCCGCAGAATACGCCACATGTCTTCAACCGAGCGGGCCTCAGGAAACCGTCCGCTCATGCCGATAATCGCAATGGGCTCCGGAAATGGATGGCTTTGTGTTTCAACCGCAGCAGCGTGTTCTTCAATCGGTTTAGATGGCTCCGTATGAACGGATTCCAGAGCAGCCGCTTCCTGATGAAAATCCAGTCCATCATCAGGACGAAGCTCATATCTGTCCTTGTAAAACCCGATCAGGTCGTCACGATGTTCCCGCAAGTAAAAATGGATGAGCTTCTCCACGGTCGGATAGGAGAAGAAGACGGCTGGCGTAAGATCAATGCGGTAATGCTTGGTCAACGATGAAGCCAGCTCGGCAAAGCTGATAGAATTGAAGCCGAAATCGGAAAAATACTGTTCCTTGTCGATCCGGTCAATCGGGATCGCTACTATTCGACTGATGTGTGCCTTCAGGTCTTCCTCCAGCAGCTGCTCTACATTCGACTCAGCATGTTCTGCCCGCTTCGCGATTGATGTCAACGGCGCCGCCTTCACCGGCTTTACCGCTTCCTGTCCAGTTGCCGGCTCCAGACCTAGAGAGCGGCGGACGCTCTCCCGATTCCCAGCCATCACAAGATGATTGGGCTCGTCCTGTGTTAATAGCAGCTCAAGCAGCGCGATCCCCTGCTCGGCTTCCAAGGCACGCTGGCCGCTTGCTTGAAGATACATTTTCGTCATAACCGGATCCCCGACACTCATGCCGCCATCCTTCCACAGCGGCCACTGAATGGAAACAATCGACCCGCCATGTCGTCGATCTCCCATGCGAACACGGGAAGCCCGCTCCGCGTAGGCAGTCATGAACCGGTTACCGACAGCGTAATCGCACGATCCGAAATCGCCCAGTACAGCGGATATAGAAGAGAAGTAAGCGACAAAATCAAGCTCGCGTTCTTCTTGAAGCAGCTCATCAAGCAGGAGCGTACCGGTAATCTTCGGTTGTATGACTTCGTGAAATTGCTCCGTTTTCTTCTCTAGAATGCTACGGCCGCTTTCCGTACCGGCTGCATGGATAACGCCGTTTATGCTTCCCGATAAGGCAGCCCGAGCTTCAACAAGTCCTTGCTTCATGGCGGCATAGTCACACACGTCCGCTTCGATCGCGAATACGGTGGCGCCTGCCGCTTCAAGCTTTTTCATCATCGATCTTTTGCGAGCATCAATGGATGACCGACCCGTCAGGATAAGCTTGGCCTGATACGTTTTGGCCAAATGCTCCGCAACGACCATGCCGATTCCGCCGAAGCCGCCTGTAATGAGATAAATGCCGCCCCGGCGGAATTTGGTCGCTTTCGGCTGAAGCCGGGTTTCTCGCACGGAACAAACATGCCGTTCTCCCCCTGCATATAAAGAGCTTCGCACCTTGTCCTGTCCAAGCTCCATCCACAACGACTCCCAAAGATTGCGACCCGAACTGCGTTCCGCCTGAAAATCGTCCGTAAAGAGATGAACAGACATCCGCACATCCTTCATAAGCGGGCCGATCGAACGCTCAAAGCCGATCCAAGACTCCGCATGGCAGCGTTCGATATCCGTGGAGCACACCGCCGCGGCCAGCAGCCTGATTGATGTAAGGCCAGAGGCATACATCCCTTGGATGAGAGCGGTTAGTTCATCCGTCATTTGCGCTGAAGGCGCTGTCTCCAAAGGCCATAAAAACAGAATGGCTTCTACCGCCTCTGTCCGGTTGACGTCCGCCAGCACACGTTCGAATCCGGATGAATCCCACTTATCTATGGAATGCGGCCATGTATTCAACGCTTCGCCCTCGTAACGTGACACAAAAACCAGCTTCGTCTTCGGACTTAAGTGGTTAACGGCTTCCGTCAGCTCTAGTTGACGGTGTGAATCCGAAAGGAAGCAAACGACCGTCCGCGGCTGTTCGCGCAGCACTTCCTTCCATTCAGCCGGCTGCCACGTTTCTTGAAACGTCATCACTTCAAAAGGGACCTTAACCGCATCTGGTTCAGAAGCAGCGAGCCAATAGCGTTCCTTAGCAAACGGATAAGTCGGCAGGCTCACCCTGCGCGGAGGTTTGCCGCCGTAGAGCTTCTGCCAATCGATTTCAAGCCCTTTCGTCCAAAGATCAAGCAGCTTGCCGTACTTTCCCTTGGCAAACCAGGCATCAATCGCCGTCTGCATATCATCGTCCGCAGCCAGTGCTTGAAACGAATTTCTTCCCCGCTTAACCTGTCCACGATAAATGCCCGGGCCGGCGCCATACATCCTGTACTGTTCCAGCTTTTCCTTTAGCTCCGCAATTGACGCTGCGGTGAAGGCTAAACGTTCCTCCATCGCCTGACGGCCAATCTGAAGCGTAAACGCAATATTTGCAAGCTCCTCATTCCGCCATGTCCTTGCCCCGATGGCTTCGGCGAACTGGCGAACGTTCGCTTCCAGACGCTCCTCGTTCATCGCGGATAAAACGATGATTGAAGCGTGCTGTGCCAAGTCCGGACGGTCTTCGGCCTTCTCTATGAACTCTTGGACGACAAGATGGGCATTCGCTCCTCCAGCACCGAAGGAGGATAGGCCGGCGATACGAGGATACGTGATTGTTTCCCCGTTCAAGACGACGACGGGCTGTTTCCATTCCGTCAGCCGCTGCTGCACCGCAAAAGGCGTCCGCTCGAAGGCGATATTCGGGTTTACTTCGTCCGCGTGCAAAGTCGGCGCAAGCTGTCCATGCTTCATTTGCATTAGCACCTTGGTCAGTCCCGCTATGCCGGCCGCGCTCTCACAGTGGCCGATATTCGATTTAACAGATCCGATCGCACAATAGCCATGTTCTCCGGCCAGCGGCGAGAATGCTCGCGTCAGCCCCTCGACTTCAATCGGGTCACCGAGCTCCGTTCCAGTACCATGAGCTTCGATATAGCTGACGGCACCCGGATGTATGCCAGACCGCTTTAATGCGTCTTGGATCAGCTGCGCTTGAGCGGAAGCGCTGGGTACCGTATAGCCGTTCGTCCGGCCGCCGGCATTCAGCATGCTTCCTTTTATGATGCCGTAAATATGATCGCCGTCCGCAATCGCCGCATGCAACGGCTTGAGGACAACCGCGCCTACACCCTCTCCATCGACGAATCCGTCGGCTTGTGCACCGAAGGATTTGCATTGATCGCCGGCGGAGAGCATGTTCATCGAAGTTAGCCTCTTGTAGTGGACGGGATCTACGATCAAATTAACGCCGCCCGCAATCGCGCATTCGCTGGTACCGGAATAGATACTCTCAAGCGCAAGGTGGATCGCAGTGAGCGAGGAGGAGCATGCCGTATCGACAGCCAGGCTCGGCCCCTGGAAATTCATTAAATAAGATAGTCGGTTTGCAATGGACCAGAAATTCGCCCCAGTCGAATAATTGCCGTTCATCACCCCGACAAAAACACCAACCTTCCCGGAACGGCTTAGTCGTTCCGGGGTATAACCGGCATCCTCTATACTCGCATAAGCCGTTTCCAAAAAAATCCGCTCTTGCGGATCCATTCGTTCGGCTTCCTTGGGCGCAATCTGAAAGAATAGTGGGTCGAATTTGTCGATATCGTCCAGGAATCCGCCCCATTTGCTATAGACAGCGCCCTCCTTGCCCCGCTCTTCGTCGTAGTAGAGTCTCCAATCCCACCGGTCGGATGGGATTTCGGTAATGCAATTTGTTCCGTGTTTAAGGTTTTCCCAGAACTGTTCTACATTCCTTGCCCCCGGATAACGTCCGGACAAGCCGATGATCGCCACATCCTGTTTGCCTGCCGCTTCGCTCTCCGACATTTCGATAACCGCTTGCTGTTCGTTGATCGGCTCAACAGCTCCCGGTTCCATATGACGATCTGGCGCTAGATTGCTATCGGGCACTTCTTGCGTATCGAAATTTGAGCTGCCTACTGCTTGTCTCTCCATTCCCGTGAAGCGAAGCATCTCCTCCGGATGGGCTTGCAGCAAATAGTCGGCTAGCGCATTAATCGTTGAGTGCTCGAAAAATAGCGTACTGTTTATTTTGGCGAAATGAGGCCGGAGTGCTTCCGTAAGCTGCACGACTAGAATCGAATCGATTCCATATGTCTCTAGCGTCACGTATGTTTCCATGCGCTGGTATGGAATTTTCAGCGTTTCGCAGATGAGCGCCTTCAGTCGTTCTCTGCCCTTCTCGCGGAGCACCTCCTGGCTTTGTTCATCCTTTTTGGCGGGCAGCGTTGTTCGAGCAATCGGCTTCCCCTGGGGTTGTTCTTCTTCAGTGTTATCCGACGCATCCGCTTGACTTCGTATCCGGATTACACCGTCGCTTTCGGCTGCTATAATCTGCTGTCCAAGACCGTGAGAATGCTCAGCAGGGAAAAACACATCGAGGAAGCCCTCCTCCTCCAACAGCAAACGCCACGAATCGGGTGTCAAGCCCGGTGATCCCGGCATCCGAAGCTCTTGATCCTCATATAGCCACCAGCCTTCAAGCAGACCGAACGTCAGGTGGATGAACAGATTGCTGCTGCTCATTTCATTGAGGAGCAGCAGACCGCTGCGCTTCAGGACCGTCTTGACGCTTCGGATCGTTGTCTTCATATTTCGGGTTGCATGCAGCACATTGGTTGCAATCGCAAGATCGAATGCGCCTTCCTCAAAGCCCTGCACCGCCGCTGGCTTTTGAGCATCATATAGACGATAGGTCAAAAACGGGTAATGCGGTCCGTACTCGTGCTGGGCATGAAGCAAAAACGCTTGAGAAATATCCGTATAGCAGTATTCTGCAATATGTTCTTGCAGCGGTTTAAGTCCGGCAAGCACCCGTGCGCTTGTTCCGCCCGTTCCTGCGCCGATTTCCAAAATGCGCAAGCGGACGGTAGGATCTTCTTGAACCCGTTCCCTAATAAGCGCAAGCGTAAGATCCGATACGATCTTGTTGAAGTAATCCGCGATATGATTGTTTTTGTAGACACCCTCGACAAGCGTCATCGATCCGTTCGGGAATATAATATCCGTAGCGGCCGTATTTCCGCACAGCACCTGCGGAAGTGCTCGGAGTGTAGCGTCGACAAGGATCATTTGCGCGCCGGAATCCGGGTGATGCCTCCACTGATCCAAATGCCGATCCCATTGGGTCCAGACGGCTGTATGGTCTTCTTTCCGATTCGGATCGACGACGTATTCGCCGACACCCTCCGATATATAGTCATAGCGAAGCAAATAATCGATGCTAGTCTCCAACCATCTGTCGTACAGCCGAGATTGGCCCAGCAATCCGGCCAGCTCCTCCTTGGATTGCCGCTCCCGGTTAAAGAAGCCGGCAGCTTGCAGCTGCACCCAAAGAAGCTTGACCAGAAGCTCTTCTTCCAGGCGTTTCACATCCCGTATGCTCTCCTCCATACCGTTCACCTGACCGCTCCTTTCGTCCATTACGATACACCCAGCTTCCCTCTTATATCTGCGATCCTATCCGCCAGCTCCCTGAAGCTCCGGTGCCGGTTGACCAACTCCGGCGTTACATCTATTCCGAGCCGTTGATTGAGCATTTCCGTGAGTAAACTCATCTTGACCGGATCAAGGCCGTATTCCGCTAATTCCGCGTCGGGCTCTATGTCCTGTTCGTCGACCTTCAAGAATATTGCTGCCGCTTCCCTCACGAGAGACAGCACCTCTGCCCGCTGCTTCGCATCCGGGATGCTTCCCGTCTCTTCCTCTATAGGTCGTGCTGCAGATGAGAGGGCTTGAAAGGGAGCCGGAGCGAAGTCGCTTCTGATCCTGCTGATGACTGATCCGAAGCGTTCTGGTAGAACCGTTATATGCTGGGCTGCAGCGGTTTCCTCCATATGCAGCGGCTTGGTCGTTTTGACGAAGCACAGTTGATTCACCTTCCCGGCAAGCAGTCTTTCCACGATGTCCATGGCTTCGTCCGGCTCGATAGACCCCATTCCGATCCGGGCCATTTTCTCGCGGAGAGCCTCGGTTGAAACCGTCCCCACACTTCCCCAATACCCCCAATTGATCATCTTGACGGCACAAGACCATTCAGAGGCGAGCTTCGCCGCGAAAGCGTCGCTAAATGTACACCCGGCAGTGTAATTGCTCTGTCCAGGCGATTTCAGAAACGAATTAAAGGATGAAAAGAACAAAACAAAATCCAACTGCTCACGATCAAATACTTGAGCTGTTCTTACAGCTGTGCCGTTTTTGGCTGCATACCCCGCTTCAAACCGCTGCTCGTCCATTTTTGCCAAACTTTGATCGAGCAGGACGATCGTGGAGTGAACAATGCCATGAATACGCGTATACCGCGACTTTATCGTCTCGTAGGCCTGCTGGAGCGATGCCAAATTTGCCGCATCCGCCCGGATATAGGATGGCGCAGGTCCAAGATCCCCTAACCGTGCGATCTTAGCCCGAATAGTTTCATCCATCTCTCTGCGGCCAATCCAAACGATTTGTGCTTGATAGGTACGAATCATATACTCGGTCCATACCTCGCCAATGCCTCCGGCTCCCCCGATGACGACATAAACGCCACCGTGCCGGTAAGCGGTACGCTCCATCGGTAAGTCTTTGACAGGAACCAGCATCTGCTTGTACCAACCGCCATTTCGGTAGCCCCATGCATTTCCCTTGGCATCCCTTGGCAGCGATGGCACAACGTCCAACGGCAGTTCGTCCTTCAGGCCTATGTCTAACAGACGCACGCTCCAGCTCGGATATTCCTTCGCCATCGACCCGACCAAACCATGGACACCGGCATGTGCAAAGCCAGATGTTTCGCCTGTACGAATCGGCTGAGCCTCCACGGTGATGATGGACCAGTGCAAGGGCCTCGATCCGAAGCCGATTTCGAGCAGTGACTTTATGAGCCTAAAAAGCTGGAATACCCCATTCTTTTGTTCGCTGATAATACCTTCGTCCCGCACGGTTTGAATCGGATGAACCGGCGAAATCCATATAATATGCTTCAGATCGTTATAGTTGCTCAGCTTCTGAGCCATATCCTCAATCGAAGCTTCGTTTTCAAACGACAGCGGCTGAGCCGCGGGATACCTGTGGTTGATTTGGTTTATTTGCTCTGGCGTTCCGCCGATCACGATGTCGGCATCCGGAACATGCTGCAGGGCTGGCGTTTCGTTGAATGCGGTAGGTTCCCAGGTAGGAAGCAGCAGCAATCCATCAGGTAATCGGTGAGAACCATCAGACTCGGCTTGATGGGGGTTAAAGCTCCAGGTCCCTGATTTCCCTGCACTCTTGGTTGCCATTCCCCGCATCGCCGCACAAACATAGCCTTCCTCGTCACACAAATCGATATCGAAGACGCGCAGCGAATCTCCTGAAGTTCCTGCTTTCCTTATACGGGTGACCGCCCACATCACTGAAGGACAAGGACGGTAGACCGTAAGCTCCTGAATCGCAAATGGCACATAGGGCCCGTTTGCACAAGCGTCGATTTGGCGTCCATGACTGTGCAGGGCGAAGCCGATCGTGGACTGAGCGGCAGCGTCGAGCAATACCGGATTGCATCCAATCCACTGCGTCTCGTCACTCATGGCCGCCGGCAAATGAATCTTAGCGATCGCACAATCTTCGCCGATTTCAATCGTCTTTACTGCTCTATAACTTGGACCATATGCAATTCCCATATTTTCGAAAGCGCCGTAGCACGTTTCCGTATCCAGCTTTGCGACCGAGCATTGGGCGCGAATGGCCTGCACGTCCAGCTGTGGAGGGGCAGAAGCCGCATGAATAACAGCTGTCCCTTTGCTATAAATCGGACCTTCATCCGCATCAGCCTTCGAAGGTTCTGCCAGAATACAAAATGAAACCTGGTTGTCACCCTCCTGCGTTAAGGAAACATGAATGTGTCCGGCCGTTGTTTTCGCAATAAAAGGCCGCAGCCATACCACATTTTCCAGCGTAATGGCCTGTCCCTTATCCACGTAATCGGTCGCAAGCTCGACTGCAGCGCGGGCCATCTCAAGGTAGGCCATTCCCGGCATGATAGCCTGTCCGGAGACAACATGGTCTCGCAGCAGCGTGTCCTCATTTGTAAAAGAAGCGCTGAACCGGGTCTTCCCTAGCACCGACGTATTTCTGTGCACAAGCGGATGAAGACGCTCAGTCAAAATTTTCGTATGGAGCGCTTCCTGATCCGAAGCCTTTGCTTCAAGCCAGTACCGCTCCTTCGCAAACGGATAGGTCGGCATGTGGATGCGCTTCCCCCCGTTCACCAAAGGCAGCGCTTGTAAGCCCTGCACCCACTTCTTTGCTGCATCGGCAAGCTTTACCTCTTGAGAGGAACCGGTCTCATGCTCCGATAGCAGTTCTTCGCTTGATGCGATCGCATTCCTTATCTGCCGTCTGTTTACTTTCCCAGAGAATACAAAAGAAGAAGGCCTCCGCAGCAAATGGTCCTCCATTGCCTGCAGTAGGTCCTCCCTCGTGTTTGCCGTGAACGCCGCACGGACATCCATCTCTTCCCTCCCCGCTTGCAGCGTCAACGCCACATCTGACAAACAGATGTCTGTTTCCCGCAAAAGGAAGGCTTTAAGGGATGCGACAGCGTCGTCCAGTTGATCTTCGGTCTTGGCCGATACCGGAAATAATAGCGGTTGATCCATAGGTGGGGCCGAATGTCCGGGCGATTCCGGATTGTATTCCTCAATGACCATATAGGCGTTCGTTCCGCTAAACCCGAAGGAGCTGACGGAGGCCCGTCGAATACCGGATTCGATCTCCCACTTCTTCAAGGACGTGTTTACAAAGAAGGGGCTTCCATCAAGTCGGATATGCTCATTCAAGGAATCGAAATGAATGGTTGGCGGCAGCATACGGTGCTTCAGCGACTGTACAACCTTGATGACGCCCGATACGCCGGATGCCGCGAGCAAATGACCGATATTGCTCTTAATGGAACCGAGTGCACAGTAGCCCTTCTTGTCCGTATATGCGGCGAACGATGCCGTAAGAGCTTCGACCTCGATCGGATCGCCGAGCTTTGTTCCTGTACCATGTGCTTCGACAAGCGAAATGGTCTCCGGGTTAATGCCGAATTTATCAAAGACGGATTTCTCCAGCTCTTCTTGTGAAGCGGCGCTGGGCGCTGTAATTCCGTTGGTCTTCCCGTCCTGATTAATACCCCAGCCGCGTATGACGGCATAAATCGGGTCTTTGTCGCGGACCGCGTCGGACAGCCGCTTAAGCAGCAGCACGCCCGTACCTTCCCCCGGAACGAATCCGTTCGCCCTGTTATCGAACGTATAGCAGCGCCCATCCTTGGACAGCATCCCGGATTTGCTCGTCATAATATGCATAGCCGGTCCGCTCATGACATTAACGCCGCCGGCCAACGCCATGTCGCAATTGTCCAGGAGCAAGCTACTGCAAGCCTCTGAAATCGCGACAAGCGAGGAGGAGCAAGCGGTGTCGATCGCCATGCAGGGACCCTTCAAATTCAGCAGGTAGGAGATGCGTGCGCTTAAAATGGAAACCGAGGTCCCCATCAGATTTTGCGCATGGAGCTCTTCTCCACTCTCCATACGTCCGTAATCGCCGGTGCCACATCCGGCAAAGACCCCGCAGCGGCTGCCAGACAAGTCGGACGGACGCAGTCCGGCATTCTCGATGCATGCCCAGCTGTTCGCTAGGAATAGCCGCTGCTGCGGATCCATGTATTCCGCTTCCACGGGCGATATTTGGAAAAATAACGGATCAAATTTGTCCGCATCCTCCAAGACGCCCATCCATTTCGAATATGTTTTGCCCGGCTTCTTCGGATCGGGATCGTAGTATCGCTCGAGAGACCAGCGTTCTGCAGGAATCTCGGATACGCAATCTTCCCCTTTGCAAATGTTGTCCCATAATTCGTCAATATTAGCGCCCTTGGGGAATTGGCCTGACATCCCGATGATGGCAATGCCATCCAGATCGGGCGATTTCCGGCTTTTTTCCTTGGGCATGTCTTCCCGGGTACGGACGGCCGCTTGCGCACTGTGCAATCCAAAGGATTCCTGTCTCTGACTTTTCTGCCTTCGCATCCGCTCGATCAGCTCGTCAGTCCGGTCCATCATGTCCTCCGCCGTACGGCTTATGACGACTTTGCCGATATGCTGTCCGCGGCTGACATATTCAAGCGCCTCTTGAATTCGCTGAAAGGGGTAAACCCTGGATACAATGGGTACGATTTTCTCCGTTTGAAGCAGGTCAACCATCACATGGAGCAATTCCTTGTTAAATCCCTTTTGGGCACTTAACCGCCGTAAATCAATGCTATGAATCGTTTGGTTATGTACAAGTCCGGAAAGATCTAGATTTCCGCTCGTCTTCAGCGCATGCACGGCCAGCTCCAGGTAGCGGCCTGAAGGGGCCAAACAATTCAAGCCCTTCTGAATCGCGTCCCCGGCCAGCATATTAAGCACAACATCAACCCCGCGGCCATTGGTTAAGGAGGCGATTTCCTGATCAAAGGGCGAGGCGCTGTAATGGATCGCCGCAGCAACGCCAAGCCTATCAAGCAGGGCGAGCTTATCGGCTTTGCTGCTCGTGCCGTAAATCTTGCAGCCTTTCAAATTCGCCAGCTGCAGGGCGATAAGGCCGCAGCCGCCTGTCGCCGTCTGAATGAGCACCTGCTCGCCGGGCGCAAGCTTCCCTGTCTCGAAAGCATGATAGACTGTGGAGAAAACAACAGGCAGGCTGCACCCTTCTTCAAACGTTATATTGGCAGGCTTTCGGACGGCATTAGCAGCGGCAACGTTCACTTCGCTGGCATGACCGCCCAACTGCCTGCCTGTAAGAGCGATGACCTCATCGCCGATCCGGAACTCCTCTACGCCTTTGCCGATGCGTGTGACGATTCCGGCTACTTCAAACCCCGGCACGAATGGATAGTCGGGCATTGTCGGGTATAGCCCGTTTACGCACATGATATCCGGAAAATTAACCGCCGACGCCATAACTTGTATCGTCATTTCACCAAAGTCGGGCTCCGATACAGACCATGGCCGCAAAGAAACCTCGCTGATGTGATGAACGTTCGACACGACCAGGCCGGCAGAATCCGATTTCGCTGACTGCTGGCTATCGACTTTCAATCCCGCTTTCTCCGGTTCCGGACTGCGGGAATCAGCATGGTCTGCTGGAGACTGGATTTCCCTCCCGTCGGAAGCCTTCAGCGCCATGATTCGACGCTTGGCATCTTCAGAACTAACCTCTCCCGCTTTCAAAGCGCGAAGTATCTCTTGAATATTCACCCTCACACCCCCTGCCTGTTCGCTATTTACCAAATAAGGACAGAATCTTGTCCCGAACTTCTGTCTGATGGAAGGTTAGCTCATGCATCGCGACTTCTTTCGCAATATAATTCGGGAGCTCAGCTCGCACCGTCTCAACCAGATGGTCCTTCAAAGTAACCAACGAAAGGCGCGGCTTTTCTGCGAGCTGCCGCGCCAGATCCAGAGCATGGCTCATCACTTGATCTCGGGGAAGGACCGTGAAAGGCACGCCTCTCTTCTCCAGATCCGCCCCGCGGTAATTGCTACCGCTTAGTAGCATTTCATTGCCCAGGCTCAATCCCAGCTTTCGCGGCAAGATGTACGTTGCGCCCATTCCCGGTGTGAAGCCGTATTTCATGAAATTAGCCGTATAGACACTCTCACGGCTCATGACGACAAAATCGGCAAACAATCCGATCACAAACCCGCCTCCGATCGCATGGCCCTGCATAGCGGATATGACGGGAACCGGGCATTCCAACGCTAGGCTGTAAATGTTGCTGTCCGTAAATTTCAATTGCCCTTCGAAAATGGCAAGCAAAGCTTCTTGCGTCCCGCCGGAAGCAAAATAAGTATCATACCCGGTCAAAATAACGGCTTTATACCGCTCTGTTTCCTTTACAGTTAGGAAAGCATGCGCCAAACCCTTTACCAGGTCGTCGGAGAACGTGTTTTTGTATACGCGGTCCTGCATGGTGATCAGTGCGATACCCGGCTCGATTTCACGCAGCTCTACAACCGGTTGCATTACACATCAACCTTCCCATGGAAATTGGCCTTTATTGACAAAATTATAGATAGCTGCGAGCGTATCCGGGTCGGCAAACATGGTTTGATTCGCAGTTATTGCCAGTCCCCTGCCTTCCCGGATTAAGGGCTGCAGCTCAATCATATAGCGTTTGTACTTCGCAATCCCTGCCTTCGGCAGACGCTTCAATCGAAGCAGATGACGGCGCAGCAGCGACTCGCTTTCCGGCTCCCAGGCATCGATCAACCCCCAGCGGAGTGCGGTTTCCGCATCGAAGGCCTGTGTCATTAGCGTCATATAATGCGCGCGCTGCATGCCCGTTTTTTGAATAAGAAACGGCATCACACAAGCCGGATACAGGCCGAACAGCAGCTCGGACAGGCTGAATTGGGCCGTCCCGTCCGCCAGAACGATATCGCTTGCGGCGATAAAGCCAAGCCCCCCGGCATTTGCCTTACCCTTGACGTGAGAAAGAACGATGTACGGTCCGGTCCGCATTCTCATCCATAACGCATACAGAGGTTCAGGATTGCTTCGCATGGATCGGCCTTCTGCCATATGAGTGTGAATCTCCTGGAAATCTGCGCCCGTGCAGAATACATGAGGCAGACCTTCCAGCACGACAACCGTCACTTCTTCCTCGCATTGGTCCAGCACGCAGCCCAGTTCCTCGACAAGCTGGTCATTGATTGCGTTGTCCGCTTCGGGCCGGTGCAGTCTGATAAAGCATACGGTTCCCTGATATCGAACATGCAGCGTCTTAAACTCCATTACAGCCACCTGTAAATCCGATGGAAGTCCCGGATCTCTTCCAGGTAGAGCCGCTGCTCGCCCCGCACAGATGCGGGAATCCCTTGCAAGTCGAGCTTCGCATTACGAGTTCCAAACCGGATGCCGTGACCGCTTCTCAGCATCGCTTCATATTCGTCAAAGCCGAGCAGACGTCGCTCCTGCAGACGTTCGCTCAGCTTGAATTTACGCAGTGCCGCCTGACTTTGACTTGTGGCGACACCGCTGTAAAATTCCGAGCAGCAGCCGGAGCCGTACGAATAACAGCCGATCCGCTTGGGCGTATCAAATGTCCCATGCTCGATTAGGCCTGCCAGTGACAGGAAAACGGTGCCGCCCATGATATTGCCGACACGCTGGCAAAATCGAATGCCGGGAAGTACACGCTGATTAAAGTCCGCGTCAATCTCCGGCGCTTTGGCCTTCGCGATTCTTCGCATCATCGTGCGATGCGCGCCCTTCACCATACCGCCGAAGGGAGTATGAAACGCTAAATATTGAAACGTATCTTTATAGTCGGCTTCAGGCACCCGCGATTTGTAGGCCATAAAGGTTTGTTCGCAGCAATCCAAATACGTGGACAGCGACAAATCGGAATTGCCTGCTTCGCTGTCCGGCATCGGGCGGCACGTATCCATCACTTCATAACCGTAATAACCGCTCGCGCCCGTATCGATTTGGAAGACATACGGCGTATCGCTGACCAGAAGGGCAACAGCCCCGGCTCCCGCGCTTAGCTCTGCATAGGACCAGTCTTCAGTCAGCGAGCTCCCGCCCTCTGCCACGAAAAAACGGGATATGTCCGTAGCGATCACCAGCGCCTTGGCCCCCGGAGATGTGCCGGAGAGAATAAAATTGACCGCGGCATGCAGGCCTGCTGTTCCCGAATAGCAGGCCTGCTTGATTTCGTACATCCGGCAGCGGCGGTTTAAGCCGAGATAATGATGGATATACGTGCTCATCGATTTGCCGAAATCGATACCAGATTCCGTGCAGGTAATCACCAGTTCGATCCGGTTCCGCTCTTCTTCAGACAGCGAATCCACGATCGGCTTCGCGGCATTGACACCGAACGTAATTGGGTCCTCGTAAGGCAAGGCAACGGTTTTCTCGAGCATCATCAGATTCTCGAACCGGGCATTATCCAACTGACGCCTAGCTGCAAGTTCCGGGACATCCAGAAAAGCAGTGCCGCCAAAAACATTCATCGCTTCTATTCCAACTTGAGTCAAGGCCATTCTCCTTCTCCGTTCGATTTAAATCTTTTGCAGTGTGACCGCTGTATTCATGCCGCCAAAGCCCATGCTGAGGCATAAAGCACGAGAAATGGAGTGCGGGACGAACTGTTCCTTCACCCAATTGAACGACTCGTCAACCGGAAGCTCCAGATTACGTGTCGGATGAAGGCGGGAGTTGCGCATCTGAAGCAATACCGCAATAATTTCCACGGCTCCTGCCGCACTGAGGCCATGGCCTGTTATCGATTTGGTCGCATTGATGTAGGCATGCGACAATCCGCTGTCTTTAAGCGCGCGCAGCTCCGTTTCATCACCGACCGGGGAGCCCGTCCCATGCGGATTGACGTAGTCGATGTCGGCGGCTGCAATGCCGGCCCGGCGAAGAACTTCACGGATCACGCGCATTTCTCCCTCGTAGGACGGATTCGGATTTCGGTTGCCGTCCATCGCGATCGCCGTAGCGGTAATGGCCGCATAAGGACGAACCCCTCTCTTACCGGCACAAGATGCGCGCTCAATGACGACGGCAGCGCAGTTTTCCCCGTAGATGAAGCCGTCCCGACCGCGGTCGAATGGCCGGCAGGCCAGATCCGGTCTGTCGGCATATTGATCGGAGCCCATTGCGCCCAGGCTGTGAAAGGCCGCAAGCTCCATATAGGAAAGGTCGGCCAATCCCCCGATTGCGATGCAAGCATCGACTTCCCCGGAGTTAACAGCTTGAACGGCTTGAGCGATAATAGCCTGACCGCTTGCGGATGCGCCTCCCAATGTAAACGCAAATCCGCGAATCCCAAACTGCTCCGTGCAAAGTCCGCATAAATCACTGTCCATGTACGTCATCGCATAAGTGGGCCTCAGAAACGAAGGACGTTCCGAATACGTGGCATAGGCTTGGAGAGCCTCCCGCTGTTGTAAGTTGGAACCGCCGATAATGAGGCCAATACGCTCTGGCTCAACCTGATCCAGAACTGCATCCTCCCAAGCCTCATGCATCGTTGCCATCGCTGCCTGCCCGGAGAAGGAAGCCGTTCGCAATAGCCGTTTGGAAAGACGTTCCGGCATAACCAGCGATTCGATCTCCGCCCCCAGGAAAGAAGAGCTTCCTTTTTGGCGACCTGGACGGTTCAGCACAGAAAAGGCGTGCCGGCCGTCAAGGAGGGCAGCCGCGAAGGCCGCCTGTCCTTGACCAATGGCCGATGTGATGCCGATGCCTGAGATGACGATATCGTCCGGCCTACAGCTTGCCCAAGAACCCATCAGCCAGTTCCCCTATGCTTGACATTCCAATAAACTGCGATCTTTGATTCTGCAAAAGCGACAAATCCTCCATCACCATCGAAATTAGATCCGCGCGGTCGATGGAGTTCAATCCGAGATCTGACAGCCGGTCCTCCGGCCTCAGTTCCCGTCCCTCTAATTCGGGGACGATCTCATACAAATTTTTTATGATAAGCGCTGTTATTTCTTGTCTGTTCAATTCCGTTCCTCCTCAAGGATAAGACGACTGACGTAGTTGTTAGCCTCATGAATGTCCAGCCTACCGCTTTCTACTTGCTGTAAAATGTCATCCAGCAGAAGTGGAGAACGTACGCTTTCCTGTTCCGGGGAAGCGCCTTGACCCCGGCTCAGCTCGGAACTCAGGTACGCCGCGAACTGTCTGATCGTCGAATAGTCATATATTTTCGTCGCCGTGATGCTCGTGCCGTATTGCTTATTAACCGCCTTGATCCATTCGACGCCGACAATCGAATCAACCCCGATGTCCACGAATTTGATTTCAGGATCAATCTCGTCAGGCTGCATAAACATAGCCTCTGCCATGCTCTGGACCAATTGTTCTTCCAGTACCTCCAAGGAAACACCGTTGTTTGGAGGGGTTGTCCTTTCTTCGGCAGGGTCCTCATGTTTGGCCGCCGTAAGTGCCGCCGTTTGTTTCGGCAAGCTGCTTACGTGATCGTAATCGTGTTCTGCTTCTGCTTCCGCTTCGTTCCCAATCGGAGCGGCCTTCTCAGCGATTACGCCGTGCAAATAGGTGGCAAATTCGCTTAAAGTCGAGTAATCGTATATTTTGGTCGCCGTAATGGATACGTCATACTTCTTATTTACTGCTTTGATCCATTCCACGCCGATAATCGAGTCCACGCCGATTTCGACAAACTTTCTTTCTGGGTCCAATTCGGCCCGTTCCATAAACATCGAATCGGCCAAACTCTCGGCCAGCTGCTCTGTCAACACGTCGAGCGATATGCGCTGCTTCGATACCCCATCGATCTTCTTCAATTTAATCGGCGGGAGCCGGAACGAGTGTCCACTTCCGTGATCGATTTGATCGGGAATGTTCGATAGCGGCCTTAACGTAATTGTCTCCACCGCTTCCCGGTCCATCGTTCCAGCCTCATGAATATGGACTTTTGGAGCTGGAGCAGGTTCGCTTCCATATGTTCCTGCGGATTGCTGTCCATTGCCGCTAATGTTATACCAGCATTTTTCCTCAGCGAACGGATAGGAGGGCAGGCTAATGCGTCTCTGTGCCGTTTTGCCGTGGACAAGCCGCCAATCGAAATCAATGCCGCTTACCCATAAAGACAGAAGCGGCTCAAACTTCTCAGAAGCAAACCATCCCAGCCAGGTCGATTCATCCGGTGCTCCGGCCTGCAGCTCGGACAGTGCCGCGCCTGACTTCACCCTGCCGAGGTGCAGGTTCTCCATTCCGCCATTCTCGGCAATCGCCTGCAACCCGCGTTTCAGCTCCAGAACCGAAGAAACGGCCATAGCCGCTCGTTCCTCCATCGCCTCACGACCCACCTGAAGGGTATAAGCCGCATCAGACAAGTTATCATCCGTAATCTGCCGCATCGCTATTGCATCCAGATAGCGAGAAGCCAATCGTTTCAGTCCCTCTTTGTTCGGTGCGGACAAAACAATCGGAACGATCCTCCCGTCTCGATCGACTGAATGTACCGCTGCGGGCGGATTATATTCTTCCACGATTAAGTGAGCATTGGATCCTCCCGCGCCGAACGAAGAAATGCCCGCTATGCGCAGCATTTCCCGCTTTTCTTCGCCTGCATTGACGACGGGCCGCTTCCATTCCTCCAGCTTCTGCTGCACCCTAAACGGTGTATCCGGGAAGACGATATTCGGGTTCAGCTTCTCGGAATGAAGCGATGGCCCCAGCTCCCCGTATTTCAACTGCATCAGAACCTTCGTTAAGCTCGCAATTCCCGCTGCACTCTCGCAGTGACCAATGTTGGATTTTACGGAACCGATCGCACAAACGGATGTCGGAAGGGCACTCGTTTTCCATGCATCACTTAAACCTTTTATTTCGATGGGATCGCCAAGCGCCGTACCGGTCCCATGCGCTTCGATATAGCTGATCGCGCCCGGATCAATACCCGACTTCCGGATCGCCCGCTCGATCACACTTGCCTGCGCTTTCGGATTCGGAACCGAGTAGCCGTTCGTCTTACCGCCATGGTTGACGGCTGAGCCTTTAATGACGCCGTAGATGCGGTCTTTGTCGGCAATGGCCCGTGACAACGGCTTTAACAGAACGGCGCCGACGCCTTCGCCCGGCACGTAACCGTCGCCTCCCTCGCCGAAGCTCTCGCACCGGCCTTTGCTCGACGCGAATTTTCCTTGCGCAAGTGCCAAGTACTTATTCGGATGAATGGAAAGGTTTACACCCCCTGCTATAGCTGCATCGCATTCTCCATCCCGCAGACTTTGGCAAGCCAAATGTATCGCGGTGAGTGAAGATGAGCACATCGTATCGATAGCTAGGCTCGGTCCATGGAAATTGCAAAAATACGATACGCGGTTCGCAATCGACGAAGCGCTACCTGACAGCGCCATCGGCCGGCCCAGAACCGTTTCTTCCGCACCATAAAGCTGATATTCCTCGTACATGACACCGACGTAAACGCCTACATTACCGCCAAGACCAGACGAATCGAGCTCCTGCAGGTCATGCCTCGTGTATCCGGCATCCTGCAGCAGCTCGTACGTGCACTGTAGAAACAATCGCTCCTGAGGATCCATAAACGCCGCTTCTTTGCGCGAAATGTGAAAGAACAACGGATCGAAACGATCCACCCCTTCCAGGAAACCTCCCCATTTGGAATAGGTTTTCCCCTGTTTATCAGGCTCTGCATCAAAGATCGCCTCATGATTCCAACGGTCTGCCGGGATTTCGGTGATGCTGTCGACACCGTTCCGAATATTGTGCCAAAACGCCTCCACGTCTCTTGCTCCCGGATAGCGTCCGGCCACCCCGATAATCGCGATATCCTCCGGCCGCCATTCGGTTGTAGCTCCTACCGATTCAACATCGTTATTGCCGGCAGGAGGTTCTGCTTTCTCTACAGCATGGCTGTCATGACGCGAAAGCCCGACTCGTTCAGGGATGGACGCTGCCGATCCGAGCGAAGAACCGTCCTCTAAGCCCAAGACAGCAGGCAGACGGCCGAGGTGAGCACGCATCAAATAGCCGGCCAGCTCCCTGATCGTCATATATTCAAAGAATAGCGATTTGGACAACGTTCCGAATGATTGCTCCAGACTCGCTGTCAACTGCATGATGGTCACTGAATCGACACCATATTTCTCGAACGGCGTATCCTCATGCATCCGCTGAATGGGCAGCTTAATTACCGCCGATACAAGCGATTTTAAGTACGCGATGGTCCTCTGCTCCAGCTCATCCTGCGGAAAGGCAGGAATGCCATCGTCCTTTACAGGCTGCTGCACGACAGCTGCCGGCTGAGCTTGAGCCTGCGGCGGAGACTGGCTCCCGGCCGTCAAGGCAGCGCGCATGCGGGAAGGATCTCCCGCTATCGTCAGGACATGGGCCGCTGCAGATGCTGCTGCGGCATATAAAGCGTGCAACCCGCCAGTGGTTTCGAGAACAGACATCCCGGTCAGCCTGTTCATCATGGAGAGCGTTTCCTCATCGATCTGCATGCCGCCCTGCTCCCAGAGCGGCCAGGCGATCGAGCAGGTTTTGCCCTTGCGATGTCCTGAAGCCGTAAGATCGTTCCGATGTGCTGCGAACGCGTCCATAAACCCATTGGCGGCTGCATAGTCGGCTTGACCGAAATTGCCCAGTGTTCCGGCAAGAGAGGAATAAAGCAGCATAAAGTCGAGCTCCATATGCCTCGTTGAACGGTCCAAATGAATAAGACCGGCCACTTTAGCAGCGAATACCCGATCGATGTCCATTTCCGTTTTTTTCAAGATGAAGCTGTCCGCTCGAATGCCTGCGCAATGAATGATGCCGGACAAACCGCCATAGCGAGCTTCTATCTGTTCGATTGTTTCTTGGATGGCGGAAGCGTCGCTGATGTCCAAGCTGCGGTACTCTGCATGGGCTCCCACCGCTTTCAACTCGTCAAGATGCTTCTGTATTCCTTCATCATAAGCGGAGCGCCCCGTTAGGATCAGGTTCGCACCCCTAGTTCGCGCGGCGGCATCTCGCGCAGCGATCATCCCTAGCTTGCCGCAGCCGCCTGTGATCAGATATGTGCCGTTATGTTTCCAAGGTATCGGAACCCCGTTTTTGAGTCCCATTTCCACAAGCCTTTGAACATAACGATTACCGGCTTCATAACGAATGACATCGTCCTCCGGTTCAGACCCATTCTCGTCGATAAGCCCGGCAATGACAGGTCCCGCTGAGTCCTTATCCAGTAAAATCGTCTGCCCGACGACACCGGGATGTTCAAGAGCAGCCGTCTTCAGCATTCCGCTTAATCCAACCATGACACGCTGATTGTCGTTATACGGGAGCACCAATTGAATCAGCATCCTGCCTTCCGTACCTTGAAGTGCGGATTGAAGCTGTTTCAGCATCCGTTTGGCATAAGTCGTATAACACGACGCCAACGTCATACTTTCCAGGCCGTCGCCCAATAGATGAACCTCTGCCCCGCCCCCTTGTTGCATGAGTTGATCCGCAAGCGAGCTGTCCGATCCACCCAACAAGACGATACGCTTGGTATAAGTCACCGTGTTCTTGCCCGTATGGCAAGGCTTCCGTTCCCATATCGGCTGGAACAGAAGCGTTTCCTTAGGGGTCGCAACAGGTTGATCACGAACCTCTTCACGGTCAATCTGTCTGGACGTCAATCCTCTCATCCGTACACAAACGATTCCGCTGCTGTCGATAAGCTCGATATCCAGCTTGCGGATCGGGCTCTCCGGTAGAAGATCGTTGCTGAACCGGATCCATGCCCACATCTCTCCTGAACATGGGCCAAGAATGTCCAATTCCTCCAGCGCAAAAGGAACGATTGGGCTCACGGATTGTGGCTGCCCCTCCATTGCTTCCAGAACTTGACGGGGAAACAAGCCGATTGTTGCCTGGAAAACGGAATCAATCAAACTCGGATGAAGCACATAATCATGCGGCGTGCCAGCTGCTTCCGCCGGAACAAAAACGTTCGCCAATGCTTGAGCGTTGCCACTATAGATACTTCTGATCCCTCTGTTGCCGGGTCCATACAAAAGTCCGGCTGATTCAAATGCCCGATAGCACTGCTCGCCTGACAGCTTCGGCCCGCTGCATTGTGCTCTTATGACTTCAATATCCATAATCGAGCTCTCTTCGGGCTCCTGAAGCGATACCGTTGCCGTACAATACAAGGTCTCATTCTCGTCTTCGCCCTGATTGGTAAAGACCTCGCATGCCAATTCTTCGTCTTCCTTACGGAGCCGAATATGCACCTCGGAGGAGGAGTCGTTCATGACAAGCGGTTTTCTCCATACGATCTGATGAAGACGAATGCCTGCCGAACTTAACAGCTTGCCGGCTGCAGCCTCAGCGGCTGCGCGAATCATTTCGAGGTAAGCGGCGCCCGGCATGATCTTATTCCCATGAACAACATGATCGCTCAGGAAATGCTCCTTACCAGTAAACAGCGAACTGAAACGCAGCTGCGACACTTCCGAAGTATTCCGGTGCAGCAGCGGATGAAGAGGCTTCCCGCCCTCTTCTTCCCGAGCAAATATGCTGTCGATTTCCGGTATCCAGTATCTCTCCTCCGCAAACGGATACGTTGGCAGGCTCATCCGGCGTGGAACCGTATCTTCGTAAAGCAGACGCCAATCGATGTTCAGTCCTTTGACCCACAGACCGAGGATCTTCCCGAATTTCCCTTTTCTCATCCATGCCTTGAATGTCTCCGATAAATCCTCGTCTGTCCGCCACATTTGCATCAGTTCATTGGTCTGGATGTGACCGCGGAAAACGTTGTCCCTTTCTTCGCGATCCGCTAAATAAGCAAGCAGCTTATTCTCCAGCTCTTCGATCGAACCGACGAGCATCGCCAGCCGTTCCTCCATCGGTTCCCGGCCCACTTGGAGGGTGTAAGCCAGATTCTCCAGGTTTGTGTGATCACAGCCTTGATCGCGTATGAAGGACAAGAGACGCTGCGCAACCAGCTGTAGACGCTCTTCGTCGCGCGCTGAAAGTACAATGATAGCCGGATCGTGCCTATGGTAAGTCTGCTTTTCGCCTGTCACATGTTCTTCTGAAATATATTCTTCGATGACGAGATGCCCGTTGGAGCCTCCCGCGCCAAAGGAAGAGAGTCCGGCGATTCTCGGAAGTTCCCTTGCGATCCCGTCTATGGTCAGTGCAGGTCGGTTCCAGGCCTCCAGCGTCCGCTGTACCACAAAAGGTGATTGCTCGAAATCGATGTTCGGATTGAGCTCCTCCGCATGCAGAGAAGGCGCCAGTTGACCGTATTTCATCTGAAGCAATACCTTCGTCAAACCGGCAATGCCTGCTGCGCTTTCGCAATGGCCGATGTTCGATTTGGCCGAGCCGATCGCACAAAAGCGAACATCGGCTGTATGGGCGCGGAAGGATTGGCTCAAGCCCGCGATTTCAATCGGATCGCCAAGCGAGGTGCCCGTGCCGTGCGCTTCAATATAGCTAATGGTTCGCGGATCAATACCGGCATCCTTGATTGCCTCGCCAATGACATCGGCCTGCGCAGCCGGACTGGGTACCGAATAGCCGTTTGTTTTGCCACCGTGGTTGATGGCCGTTCCCTTGATAATGCCATAAATGTGATCGCCATCCGCAATAGCATCTTCGAGCGGTTTCAGCACAGCTGCACCTACCCCTTCGCCGGGTACGTAACCGTCGCCGTCTTTCCCGAAGCTTTCGCATCGTCCTTTGCTGGAAGCGAATTTGCCTTGGGAAAGGAAAATGTATTTATTCGGATGGACGGATACGTTGACGCCGCCGGCTACTGCAACACGGCTTTCCCCTTGCCGCAAGCTTTGACAAGCCAGATGAATGGCTGTCAGCGACGAGGAACACATCGTGTCCACCGCCATGCTTGGTCCTTTGAAATCGCAGAAGTAAGAGACCCGGTTTGCGACAGACGAGGGATTACCGGATAGTGCGATTGGCTTCCCTCGAGCAGTCAACTCCGCGCCATATAGCTGATATTCCTCGTTCATGACGCCAACGAATACGCCAACCCGCTTCGTCTTCCCTTGCCCCTCGGAAGCGAGCGTTTCCCGTGTATATCCAGCGTCTTCGATCGCTTCATAGACGCTTTGCAGAAACAATCTTTCCTGCGGGTCCATGATCTCGGCTTCACGCGGCGATATATGAAAGAACAACGGATCGAAGCGGTCGACGCCCTCCATAAATCCGCCCCACTTCGTATACACTTTGCCCGGCTTGCTCTTATCCGGGTCATAGTAGACGCTGTGATCCCAGCGGTCGGGCGGAATTTCGCTGATGCAGTCCTGACCGTCACGAAGCTTCTCCCAAAATTGTTCAACATTTTTAGCGCCCGGATAACGGCCGGCTATGCCGATGATCGCAATATCGTGTACACGACTTCCGTCCCGTGCTTCTGGCGGCCACTTGGACATCGGGCGTGCAGCTTTGCGGCCTGGTTTCTTTGGCTTCGGTAATACGGTAATAGGACTTATGGAATCTTCCGCCGCCATTTTAGCGCCAACTAGCTCGGCCAAACGGAACCGATGATGTTCGATGAAAAAAGCCGCCAGTCGACCGATGTTCGGGTATTCGAAAAACAATGTTTTCGACAGGGAGCCGAAGGCTGTTTCCAGCCGGCTGGTGATTTGCATCACCATGACGGAATCGAGGCCGTACGTTTCCATCGGAGCGTCCGGGTCCATCCGGCTGGCGGGCGTGCCGGCCACGGATGATATCAAATTCGTCAAGTACGCGACCGCTTTCTCCTGAAGCGCATCACTTTGATCCCAAGCCGACGGCTCTTTCATGCCGCTTTCGAAAGCCTGCGCCTTCCCTTCGTTCTGTGCCATCCGCATAAAGGCGCGTAACGTTTCTTTCTCACCGTCGATAACGGTGATTTGCGATTTTCCGGTAGCCAAAGCCATGTAAAACGCTTGAATGCCCGTGCTGCTTGCCATTGCCCGCATGCCGCTCTTCTGCTTCAACAGCTTCGCCGTCTCAGCATGAACCTGCATGCCGCCTTCTTGCCACAGCGGCCAACAAATCGACAATGTGCGGCCATGCCGTTGTCCGGCTCCCACTAACTCGTTACGGTAGGCAGCAAAACGATTCAGAAAAGCGTTGGCGGCCGCATAATCAGCCTGAGCGGGATTACCTATAACACCTGCTAAAGCCGAGAAAAGTAGGAAGAAATCCAACGGAATGTGGCGAGTCGCATCATCCAGATGGACCGTTCCGGATACTTTTGGCCGAAGGACCTGCTGAAGTTCAACAGCGGACTTCTTCTTCAAATACGCATCTTGAATAACACCGGCGCCGTGCAGGATCCCGTTCAATGTACCGTATTTGCGGCAAATCTCTTGGATCAGCGTTTCCACCGCCTCCAGGCTACCAACATCCGTTTGCCTGTATTCCACCGTCAGCCCTCGATTGGTTAATTGCTCTATTCGTTCACGTTTGTATTGGTCCAGCGCTGATCGTCCCGCTAGGATCACAGCAGCGCCATGGGTCCTTCGCGCAATTTCTTCCGCAAACAGCACGCCAAGCCCGCCTGTCCCCCCGGTTATGAGGTAAACGCCGCCATCCTTCCAAGGAACAACTGCAGACGACTCGGGAACCGTACGCATCTCGCGCCAGCGCAGAGTGCTCTGCTGCTCCCTATTCAATCGGATGTGCTGCCATTCTGGGTGCTTTGCGTACGCCGCTAGTAATTGGGCGAGGTGCTGCTCACTCGACAGAGCTTCAAGCTCGATCAGCTGACCGGCTATTCTCGGATCTTCCATGGCCGCTGTTTTGAGCATTCCCGACAACCCCGCAGCCAATTGCTGTTGATCGGTATGGCCGATAAGCAGCTGTATCATAGTGGAGCGGTTATCCTGCAGCACTTCCTGTACGATACTGAGCAGCTGTTCTGCATAAGCATGGTAACGCAGGTCGATCTTATCCTGATGTTCGGTCTGCAGGGCGATGCACCGGACGTCATCCTCCTGTCCTTCGATTTCTTCCAGAGCGAAGGCACAGTCTACAGTAGCGACGACAATTCGGCGCTCATATCGGTGCACAGTTTCGTTTGTACCTATAGAATCCTCCGTCGTTTCCCATATCGGCTCGAACAACAACACGCCCTCGTCCGAGTGTGCGTTTGCTTGTACCGGGCGGGCAGCATACCCTTTGATCCGTACGCATAAACGGCCCTGATCGTCAACCAAATCGATATCAATCTTTTTAATGCCGCCACGCATCCCCGAGTCGTGGCTGAATCGCAAATACGCCCACATCTCGGCATCCATGGCATGTACGATATCGAGCGTTTCAATAGCAAAAGGCAGAAGCGGGCTTAAACGAAGACTGCCATCCGATGGGCTTACGTTATTTTCTCCGATTACAAGACCAGCCATCGATTGGAGTGCGGCATCCAGCAGACCGGGATGCATCGTAAAAGGCTCCACGCTTCCTCGATCAGCAGGCATCGACAGCTTCGCCAGCGCAGCTTGTTCTCCAATATGAAGCTGCTCGATGCCCTTGTGGGTGATGCCGTAATGAAAGCCGATCTGTGCAAACGCCTCGTAGCATGCTTCCGACGAAACCGTATGGCGGCATGCCAATTGCGCCTCCCGCACATTCAGTCGCTCCTCCGGCGTGGCGACAATCCACCTTCCTGAACCTTGAAAATGAACAACCGCTTCTTCCCTGTCTTTATCCCCCGACAAGCTGTATACCTCGAACGTAATTTCCTCATTCTCTCCGGAAGCGAGCGCGATGTGAAGGACAACCGGTTCATCCCGTGCAATGAGGGGTTGTACCCATCCAACATGCTTCAACTGCAGGATTCGTCCGTCGTTAGCAGCCGATTCAGTAGCAAGCCGTACAGCTGCATGAGCCATTTCCAAGTAAGCGGAGCCGGGAAAAATCTGCTGGCCGTTTAGCACATGGTCCGTGAAGAAGGGCTCATCGCCCGTGAATACGGAGCTGTACCGCTGCTCCATAAGCGTCGACGTATTGCGGTGCACCAGCGGATGAAGAACCGACTCACTTACTCCGCTAAGTGGCACCCAAAATCTCTCGCGTGCAAAGGGATACACCGGCAATGAAATCCGTCTGTATTGACTGGCTGTAAACAGCTTGTCATACGCCAGTTCATAGCCTTGTTGATACAAGCGGGCAATCTTTTCTAACATCTCCGGTTTATCGAGCTTCGAATTACGCCATTCCATGATGCACGCCAGACCCTCGTTCTTCTTGATCGCATCCTCCTGCCGTTCCCAATCGTGCACGACCGAAGCAAAGAGGCCCGGCGCGCTTCCCTCAAGTAGCCAGCGGTTCAGCACAGCGACAAGGGCAGTCACATCCTCGATGATACAGGCCAGCCGATGCGGCAAATGCTTACGTCCAATCAGCAGCGTATAGCTCATATCCCCGATATCCGCTTCTGGATGCTTGCCGCAGTAAGCGATAAGCTGCTCCGCCTGCTGACGCAGTTGCGCGTCGGACTGCGCCGAGAGCACCAGTAGATGACTGCGCGTTGGCCTTGGCTGACGCTCTATCGTCGGCGCTTCCTGAAGGACCATGTGCACATTCGTCCCGCTGAAGCCGAATGAACTGATCGCCGCGAACCGGCTTTCACCCGGCTCAGCTGGCCATTCCTTGAGGTGGGTGTTGACGTAGAAGGGACTTCCTTCCATTCGGATATTCGCATTGCCCTTCTGATAATGAAGGGATGGCGGAAGCTTTTTATATTTCAATGACAACATCAGCTTAAACAACCCCGCGATGCCCGCTGCAGCGATCGTATGGCCGATCGTTGTCTTAATAGAGCCGATCGCACAGTATTCCGTTTTGGCTGTGTAATGTCTAAATGCACGCGTTAACGCCTCATGCTCGATGGGGTCGCCAAGCTTAGTACCGGTGCCGTGTGCTTCTACCAGTTGAATGCGCCCAGGATCGATGCCGAATTGTTCATACACTTCGCGCTCGAGTTCTTCCTGTGCAGTACCGCTCGGAGCCGTAATGCCGTTGGTCGTGCCGTCCTGGTTCATTCCCGATCCAGCAATGACACCGTAGATATGGTCTCCGTCGGCAACCGCATCGCTTAACCGTTTGAGAACAACCGCACCGACGCCCTCGCCCGGCACAAAACCGTCCGCCCGTTCATCAAACGTATAACAGCGCCCGGAAGCAGACAGCATGCCTGCCCGCTGTGCGCTGTCGTGGAAAGCCGGGGTAGACTGAATGAATACACCCCCGGCCAAGCTCATATCTGTCTCCCGCGCCCACAGTCCCTGACATGCAAGATGAACAGATACGAGTGAGCTGGAGCAGGCGGTATCGACTGCTATCGCCGGGCCTCTCAGGTTCAAATAATACGAAATTCGAGCAGCTACGATAGAACCGGCATTTCCCCACATCGCCTGCGCTGGGGGATTGTCGCCGATCAGATGCATATAATCGCCGATATTGTACCCGACATAAACGCCGCACCGGCGGCCTTCCATTGCCGATCCGGCATAGCCGGCGTCCTCCAGCGCTTTCCAGGACTCCTCTAGAAACAACCGCTGCTGAGGGTCCATGTAAACTGCTTCTGTTCCCGAAATATGAAAAAAGTACGGGTCGAACTGGTCATAATCGTCAAGTAAGCTGCCATAGCGAACGATATTGGAGTCCGACTGTTTCCATCGCGTGATTTCCCCGACCAAATCCGTTCCACTGGCCAAATGCTCCCATAATTCTTCCATGCTACGGGATTTGGCAAACCTTCCGCTTATGCCGATGATGGCAATCGGCTCCTTAGGAGCCGGGCCTTGGGCTCGTGCATCCGCTTTCTGGGACACAGGGGGCGATTCGACTTCGTTCGGCCTAACAGCCGCCTGCGGCGCTATGCGGTCCGCAGCTCCGAGGACCCGGGAAACGGCTTCGCCGTGCTCAGCCAGCAAATAGCCTGTAAACTGATTAATCGAGCTGTATGTAAACAGAACGGTCGTCGGCAGCTCCAGTCCAAGCTCCCCATTAACCAATTGGATTAAGTGAACGCCCGTAATGGAATCCAATCCGTAATCGGCAAAAGCATGGTTCGGAGCGATCTGATCAAGGTCAACCTTAAGCGCTGTCGAGATGTGCTTTCTAAGCATGTGCTTGACAGCTTGCACGTATCTGTCATTGTCCTGAGGAGTCCAATCCGCTTTCGGTTCCACTTTTCCGGTATCATCTACTGTTGTGGAGACAATCGTCTCCGTAGCGGTATCCGTATTCGACCCGGTTCGTTTTGCTGATGATGTGTCGGATTTTCGGACAACGCCATCGCTCTGGCAAGCGATAATCTGCTGTCCCAAGCTCCTAGCTGCCTGCGCCGGGAAATAAACCGACTGGAACCCCTCCTGCTCCAAAACTTTCGTCCATGTCTCCGAAGTTAAGGCGGGCGAACCCGGAATGCGCAGCCAGTCGTCCTCATAGAGCCACCAGCCATCCAGAAGACCGAATGTCAAGTGAGCGAAGAGTGTGTTGTGGCTCATCTCATTTAGCAGCAATAAACCATTTTTTTTCAGTGCAGATTTAACAGTGCGCAGCGTAAGCCGAATATTTTTTGTCGCATGCAACACGTTTGACGCGATGACCATATCGAACGTGCCGGACGAAATCCCCTGTTCCGCCAAGGGCTCTTCAACGTTCACGATCCGGCAGCTTAAATAGGGAACTGTCGGTCCGTATTGTTCTTGTGCATGGATAAGAAATGCTTTCGATAAGTCGCTATAAACGTACTCCTCCATCTGTTCCCGATAAGGCTCCAGCTTGCGGAAGACCATCTCGCTCGTACCGCCCGTTCCCGCTCCCAGCTCAAGAATGCGGATCCGTTGCCCTTGACCCAGACTTTTTGCATATGCAGCCGCTGTATTGGCCAACACCTCGTTAAAATAATCCGATACCGGATTATGTTTATAGATGCCTTCGACAAGCTTCATCGAGCCGTTTGGAAACAGAACGTCAGTGGCGGCGGTCCGGCCGGTCAATATCGCCGGAAGCGCTCGAAGCGCTGTTTCCAACAGGTTGACTTGGGCATGTAAATTAGGATTGTGCAGCCATTCCTTCTTGGCGGCCGCCCACTCTTCCCACACCTCTTTCAGATGAACAGGAGGGGCTGCTTTCGCAAGGTCCTGTCCTTGTGGCAGCCTGATATACCCCTGTTCGGTCAGCTGTGTCAGGCTCTCTTCAAGCCAGCTTCCGTAGCGCGAATGCACCTTGGCCTTCAGAGCGTCCAGGTCAAACGAATGCTGTGTAAACTGTCCGAGTTCCCACAGCTGCCCCCACAGCAATTTATAGGTTAACGCGTTTAATTGATCCAAGACGAACAGGCCCCTTTCTTATGACGTGATTTCCGATCGTCCGACAAAACGGGACACAGCTTGTGCCATCTGGTTCAACGTCGTCCAATCTGTGAAAGCCTGCATTTCTGCTTCCACCATGAAGCGTCTGTTAAGCTTGCTTAAAAGCTCGGCCAGCTGGACCGTATCCAATCCGTATTCCGCAAACTCAGCGTTCGGGTCGATTTCGTCGGGATGGACATCCAGCAAACGGGACGCTTCCCCGATCAAATCATGCAAAATCAGTTCGGCTTGACCGGACGGCCCAACCGGTTGGCCTCGTTCTATGTTCATACCAGCAATGAGATCAGGAAGTGCCGGTAGCTCCACCATTGACCTGTAATCGCCGCTGAAGCCCGGAGTGTCGAACATGATGTCTATTAGCCTCTCCGAAGCAAAGCCTGCTTCCAAGACACTCTTTGAGGCTTTAATAAATGCCATCTGCTCGATCGGACTTGCAAGCAGCGTCTCCAACGCCTCCATCGCATCGGAAGGCGTTATCGAACCGATTCCGTCAAGCGCCATCCTTGCCTGGTATTCGTCCGAAGCGACAATGCCCGCACTTCCCCAGTAGCCCCAATTCATTATCTTCACCGCACACGGCCAGTCACGGGCCAAACGGATCGCGAAGGCATCTTTAAACGTGCAGCCTGCTGCATAATTGCTTTGACCCGCCCTTCTGGCGAAGGACATCATGCCTGAGAAAAACAAAACAAAATCAAGCGGCTCTCTGCGGAATATTTGCGCGAGCCGTACACTGACGTCAATCTTGGCTCCAAGCCCTGCCCGGAAGTCGTCCTCCTGCATATTAGCCAGGCTTTGGTCGCGCAGGACGATAGCAGCATGAACGACACCATGAATGGCGCCGAAACGTGCTTTGATGACCTGATAAGCATGATCCAGCGCTTGGGCATCCGCTGCGTCCGCCTCTATATAGAATGGCTTTGGCCCCGTAGTGGACACCCGTTCGATTGACGCGCTGATCGACTCATCCTGCCTGCGGCGTCCAAGCCAGACTATCTGGGCCTGATAGCGGCGGATCATGTACGCCGTCCAGACTTCACCAATACCTCCGGCCCCGCCAATAACGACATAGACGCCGCCTTTCCGGTAACCGTTGTGCTGCATGCCGGAGGCGATATTCACGGGAGCTAGCCTTTGACACAGCCATTCCCGTCCCCTTAAGCACCACGTGTTTCCTTCCGTATCGGGAGGAAGCGTCAACAACGTTTCCATTGAAGTCTCCCAGCCGGGCTCCAAATCCAGTAAACGAATCTGCCAATTGGAATATTCTTTTGCAAGCGCACCTATCAGTCCATGCACACTCGCATGAACGGGATTTATCCTGTCTCCCGTGTATGCCCGCTGGGTTTGGAAGGTGAGGACATCGACACTCAGCCTTTTCCCGCCATATCCGGCGTGCATCAGCGCCTTGATCAAGCGGAATAGCGACAGGACACCAACCTTTTGCTTAGCAAGGAGTGAATCGTCATGAAGCAAAAATTCGGAAGGCGGCGCAAGCCAAAATAAATGATCGATGACGCCGAATCGTGCCAGCACCATAGCGATTTGCTCGATATCATCCTCTTCGTCCACGTTGACTGTAATGGCGTTCGGATAATGAACCAAGAGAGCATCCTGGCTTTCAGCCGTTCCTCCAATGATCACAACGCTTCGGCTGTTCGCTCCGGGGTACGCAGGCCTGGATTCGACAGGCACAGGCTCCCAAACAGGTGTAAGCAAAACATGTTCAAACGCTTCCGAATGGTTCTGTGGTTCGCGGATAAAGCGTTGCTTCTCAGCTGCCAAGTCTGGACTAGCTTCAGCTTCTTTCCGCTTGCCGCTGCCCGGCAGCCAGTACGTTTTGCGTTCAAAAGGATAACCCGGCAAACTCACTCGCCTAACTGGCTTGTTCTCATACATCCGGCTCCAGTCTACCTTCAGACCCTTCACCCATAATGCCCCAAGCCTGTCAACATTCCGGAGCTCGATCCACCGGTTTACACGGCTTGCAAGATCGTCATCCGCTCCGATCGAGGCCAACTGATCCTTATCCGATTTCGCATGGCCGCGGTATATCGATCCGTCATCCGACGTCTTATTCAAAAAACTTCGTAAGCGAAGGGATAACTCTTCCATCGAAGCCGCGGTAAAAGCAAGCCTTTCATCCATCGCCTCGCGGCCGATCTGAAGCGTATAAGCGATTTCCGCCAATTCCGAATCCACCAATGATCCGCTGTCCAAAGCCGAAAGCAGTCTCTCCGCCTGAATACACAGCCGCTGCTCGTTGGAGGCCGACAGCAGAATAAGCACATCTTCACTAGCGGATGTTTCTTTTCTGGCTTCACTCGCAGGCGGAATATACTCCTCGAGCACAATATGCGCATTGGCGCCGCCTGCGCCAAAGGAAGAAATGCCCGCAATTCTCGGATACTCTTCCTCTCTGCCGTTCAGGCGAACCACTGGTTTATTCCAATCCGCCAGCTCCTGCTGGACCATAAAAGGCGTGTTTTTCATCGGAATATTCGGGTTTAGCGTACACGCATGCAAGCTCGGTACGAGCTTCCGATGCTTCATTTGCAGCACGATTTTCGTTACGCCGGCCACACCTGCCGCCGCCTCAAGATGACCGATATTCGATTTGACCGAACCGATCGCGCAATATTGGTTATCCTGTGTATCTTGGCGGAACGCTTGCGTCAGCCCGGTAATTTCGATCGGATCGCCCAGCTTGGTGCCCGTACCGTGCGCTTCGATATAGCTTACGGTTCTGCTGTGAATGCCAGCTTTGTCGAGCGCTTGCCGGATCAGCTGTCCCTGGGCATTCGGATTTGGAACGGTGTAGCCATTTGTTTTGCCGCCATGATTCACGCTTGTGGCTCTAATCACGGCATGAATCCGGTCACCGTCGGCAATGGCTTGCGACAGCCGTTTCAGCAGTAAAACACCTACCCCTTCTCCCGGAACGAAGCCGCTGCCGCCGCTGCCGAAGCTTCTGCATTTACCGTCGGTGGACAGCATTCCATGAGCGCTAAGCTCGATATAATTAGACGGATGAAGATATAAGTTGACGCCTCCGGCGATTGCCAATTCGCATTCCCCGCGCAAAATATGCTCGCAAGCTTCATGAATCGCGGTTAACGAAGAGGAGCACATCGTATCGATCGGCATGCTCGGACCATTGAAGTTAAACAAGTACGAAACACGATTGGCCACGGAGCTAAAAGACGTAAAGGGAAGCATGCGCTCCCCCTGTTTTTTGAACTCAGGCCCGTATAGATTAAACCCTGTTTTCGTTATTCCGGCGAAAACGCCGACTCGGCCGCCGTACTGCGAAGCCAGATGCTCTCTCGTGCAGCCAGCATCCTCAAGCGCATGCCAGCAGCTTTCGAGAAAGAGCCGTTCCTGAGGGTCCATGCAGGACGCCTCCAGCGGCGATATTTTAAAGAAGAGCGGATCAAAGCTTGTCGCATGCTCCAGAAATCCGCCCCACTTGCTATAGCTTTTCCCCTCGGCGACCGCAATCTCCGAATTGGGCTCATAGAAACCTTCGACCGGCCAACGACCCCCGGGAATTTCGGTTATGCAGTCCATGCCTGCGGCAAGATTTCGCCAGAACGCGTCCAAATCTTCGGCCTGCGGATATCTGCCGCTCATCCCGATAATCGCGATCGGTTCTTTCTCTGCCGGCTGACCGCTCTTGCCGGCAATGCCGACCGATCTGCTGACCGTTTGATCACTTTCACCGATCGGTGACAAACGGGGCGTCACACCGGAGGACGTAGCTGCCGCCGCGCTATTTTTCTCCTGTGCATCTTTCTCTACCAGTCCAATCCAATTGAGACATTGATGCGGATACGTTGCGCTCAAATAATCGGCTACGCCTCTTAGTGTCCTGAATTCGTAAAACAACGTTTTGGAAAGCTCACCGAAGTCATTCGCGAGATTGCGGTTCAACTCGGTAATCATAATCGAATCGATGCCATACGTTTCCAACGGTTCATCCGGATCAATGCTGTCTGGATTGAGCCTCGTATAGCCCGAGAACAAATGAATCAGCCTTTTCAGGGTCCGCTTGTCCAAGTTTGGATCCAGCCTGACGCCTTCGACAAGATCGGCCGAAGAGCGACTTCGGTCATTTTCTACAAAACGGGTTAGCTTAGCACCAGCACCGTAGAGTACCATGGCCCGGCTTCCTCCGCTTGCAAGCGCAGCGTAGAATGCACGGATGCCGATCGTTCCCGGCATCGCCGCCATCCCGGTCTCACGTTCCAATGCTTCCTCGGCTCCGGATTCGAGCTGCATCCCGTTCGATCTCCAGAGCGGCCAGTTGATTGCGATCATTCCTGACCTGTTGCGGTCCGTCTGTTGTCTCCATGCGGTATAAGCATCCATAAAGCCATTCGCCGCCGCATAGTCTGCTTGGCCGGCATTGCCATATACACCTGCTACGGATGAGAAGACGGCAAACACGTCCAGCTTGATATCCTTGCTAGACCGGTCCAAATGAACGAGTCCCTTCACCTTTGGACCGAGCACCTCGATAACCTGATCTCTCGTTTTGCGGTACAAATATTCATCGCGGATGATACCTGCCGCATGTAGAATCCCATTCAAGCCGCCATATTGATTCCGAATTGCATCGATCAATGCAGCAACTTGACGTTCTTCGCTTAGATTAACCTGCCTATATTCAACCTTAGCGCCAAGAGCCGCCATCCGTTCGATTCGGCCGGATGCTTCGTCATTCAGCGTTGCCGATCTTCCGATTAGTATAAGAACAGGCAGGCTCACCTGCCTTGCGATTTCCTCAGCAAATAACAGGCCGAGTGCGCCCGCTCCGCCTGTTATTAAATAGATGCCGCGGTCTTTCCATGGCATTCGCACCTGCTCCTGCAGGACCGTCTCCTTCTTCCACGCGGAACGGTAGCAGCGACCGTGCCGGGATTGGACAGCACTTGTGCTGCCGCCCCCCCAAGCACCTGCCTCGAGCGCACCGGCAATATCTCTCTTATCATTTTCCGACCATTCGAGACATTCTACCGTGAGCTTCGGATTTTCTGCACGTGCGGTTAACAGTAAGCTGTATAATCCGACAAGCCATGGCGACTCCTCTTTATTTGCGATGAAAAGCTGCACAAGCGTTTCCCGGCCAGTGTGATTATGCAGAAGGCGCTGGAGGCGGTCGACGATTTGGAGTGTATAAGCCTCATACCGCTGCTCGATTGGCTGCTCTGAGAATTCGAGAACAAGCCATTCGGCTTTGCCTATCATGCATTCTAATTTATCTGCGCGGACCTCGATCGACTCGCCAAATATGATCAATCGGTCCTGATTGAGCCCAGGGGGGTCCGATGGAAGCTTTGCCGTTTCCTCTTCGGACGGCCGAAAAAGCAGCACGCCGTAATCATCATTTGCCTCGGATGGGGCGCTCTGCTTATACTTGTTCAACATTCGAAGGGCCTCCGGCTTGGACAGACGCCCCTCTTGGACTCCACTCAACACATCTTGCAAAAAATCTCTCATATTGACCTCCCGGTTAGAAGCCTGCTAAGACAAAGATGATAGGATTCGTTCCGCTTTCTGGACGGCGGTTTCCAACGTTATGGTTTCGTCGAGAAACTGATCTAGAAGATCACTGAAGCCGTCTTCATCCGTCTTCGCCTCTTTCCGTTGCTCCGCTTTCTTTACCCAATGGCTTTCTTTGGCAAAGGGGTATGTCGGCAATGGAATCCGCTGTTGCTCCCCTTCCAGGAACAGCTTGCGTAAATTCAGCGGATAACCGTGAACAAACAGCTCGGCACAAGCAAGCAGATGTTTTCGTGCCAGGCCGTCGACATTGTCTCGGTATGCCTGGATGCTTTGATTTCCTTCGTCGATTCGCCGCTCTTCTTCATCCCGCACCCCGGCAGGCTGCAGCTCTGCTTGGACAACGTCTTGCGCATGGCCGTTATCCAACCATTCGCCAAGCCGTTCGAGTAGCTCATGCCGGGAGCCAGCGACGCATGCAAACCGGTGCTTCAAGTGCTTACGTCCTGCCAGCAGCGTAAAGCTGACCGCGGCGCAATCCAACTGCGGGGAGTGTCTGTAGTGCGCAGCCAGCCTTTCAACCTGTTGGCGCAGTTGTACCGCGGTCCGTCCCGACAGCACGAACAAGTATGCGGATCTCGCCTCCCGTCTGCGAACCGGCTGAAGAGCTTCCTCAAGAACAAGATGCGCATTCGTTCCACTGAATCCGAATGAGCTGATGGCCGCCATTCGTTTCGTTCCCTCGCCAAGTGTCCAATCCCTAAGCTCCGTATTGACGTAAAAGGGACTATTTTCGAAAGCAATGCTTTTGTTGCCCTTTTCAAAATGGAGGGAAGGCGGCAGTTTTTTGTGACGCAATGACAGAATTACTTTCAAAAAGCCCGCAATGCCTGCGGCAGCAGCCGGATGGCCGAGATTCGATTTAATCGAACCGACCGCGCAATAGCGGTTATCGTCCGTGTAATGTCGGAACGCCCGAGTCAGCGCCTGAAACTCGATCGGATCTCCCAGCTTCGTTCCCGTTCCATGCGCCTCTACCAGCTGAATATGGCGCGGATTGATGCTGAAGGTATCATACACATGCCGCAGCAGGCGCTCCTGTGAATTCGCACTTGGTGCCGTAATGCCGTTTGTCGTGCCGTCCTGATTGATGCCGCTGCCGCGGATCACACCATAAATATGATCGCCGTCTGCAAGCGCATCCTTCAAACGTTTGAGGACAACCGCACCGGCGCCTTCTCCAGGCACGAAGCCGTCGGCCCTTTCGTCAAAAGCATGGCATCGGCCGGTGGGAGAAAGCATACTGGCACGATTGGAGACGGTATAAAATTCAGGCGTTGATTGGATGAATACGCCGCCCGCGAGCGCCATGTCCGTTTCCCTTGTCCACAGGCTTTGACAGGCAAGATGAATCGCAACCAGCGAACTGGAGCAGGCTGTATCCACCGTTACCGCAGGCCCCTGCAGGTTCAGGTAATAAGCGATCCGTGCAGGTATGACGGATCCTGCATTGCCCCAGAACGCCTGAGCCGGCGCTTCGTCTCCAAACAATCTCGCGTAATCGCTACCACAGCTTCCGACATAGACGCCGCATCGCTGCGTATGCTCTCCCGGTCCCGCATATCCAGCATCCTCCAGCGCTTTCCACGATTCCTCGAGAAAGATTCGCTGTTGAGGATCCATGTAATCGGCTTCCACGCCGGTGATGTTAAAGAAAAGCGGATCGAAGCAATCAATTGAGCTTAGAAAGCTTCCATGGCGGCAGCTTTTGACCCCTTCCGGATCCGAGCCGCTCCCACGGAGTTCCCAGCGTGTCACTTCTTCTACCAGATCGGTCCCTGCCTCAAGATGTGACCATAGCTCCTTCGCCGAATCCGAACGAGCAAAACGGCCGCTTATCCCGACAATGGCCACCGGTTCTAAAGGCGTTGGAGCCTGCGGCATGCTTGCATCCTCCATAGCAGAAGAACTGGCTTCGGGTTCAGACAGGTAATCGCCTCCGGGTATACGCACCACAATCTTGCCGATATTTTTCCGATTCTCCAACTGACGATAGGCTTCTTTAAAATCAGAGAGCGCGTAAACGCCGCCGATTGTCGGCCGTATGACCCCTTGCCTAATCAGAGCTGTCAACTCGTCCCAATAAGCTTGTATCGTAGCCGGTTGTTCGGCTGACAACGCTCTTAAGTCAACGGAATAGAACGCCCTGTTCTCGTTCAACAGCGACAAGTCGATGCTCCGCGCGGACTTCAGCGCGGTTAAGGCGAGCTCAATATACCGGCCTCCCGGCGCCAAACACCGGAATCCTTTCGACATCGCGTCCCCGGACAGTGTGTTCACAACGATCTGTACCCCTTGTCCGTCCGTAAGCCTCTTGAGCTCCTGCTCGAAATCGTCTTCCCTGTAATTGATGAGCTTCGGAACACCAATACCTGCAAGATAGTCCAATTTTTCCTTGGAGCCTGCGGTAGCGTATATTTCTGCGCCGTAATGGCGGGCTAGCTGTACGGCCATCAAGCCGATTCCTCCCGCCGCCGTCTGAACAAGCACCTTGTCGCCGGGTTTGACTGCCGCTTTGCGAAAAGCGTCCATCATCGTAAGGCCGACTGCCGGCAGCGAACAAGCTTCTTCAAAGGACAAAAAGTCAGGCTTTGGAAGAAGCGACTGCTCCGAGCACACGATGTAGGTCGATTGCGCGCCTATATTCCCGCCTCCGGTCACAACCACTGGATCACCACGCCGGACGGAGGTCACCGCTTTACCGGTATCGATGACAACACCACTTGCCTCAAAGCCGGGCGTAAAAGGAAAAGGCGGCATCACTGGATACAGACCTTTGGCGCAAAGCAGATCGCCGAAATTCAATGAAAAGGCACGTACCTCAACCAGCACATCATGCTCCGTCAGCGGCGGCACTGCCGACTGTTTCAATTGAAGGTCGTCGATACCGCCGGAGCGTTCAACAACTATATGATGACGTACCCGCGGATTCTGACTCTTTTCCGCCAGCTCGAAGGTAGTTGCATCTTCTGCGGCTCGATACCCGTCCTCCGATGCCCCAGGTGCCGGGGCCCGTTCTTCAGCCATGACCTGCGGCGGGGATTGGGCTGCGTTTTTATCTGGCTGCCGGTACTTGCTCAGCAGTTCTTGCCGATGCTCGCGAAGCAGCCAATCGGATAGCCGCTCGACGCTGTTATAGTCAAAAATGATCGTCGTCTGCAGCTGCGTCTCACAGCGCTCATTAATGATGTTAATGAGGTTGACCGCAATGATGGAATCGACGCCGTAATCCGAGAAGCTCCGATCGTCCTGAATTCGGCCTGCATCGATTTGCAGTGCATCCGCCACCGCTGTTCGAATAACGGTTTGGATAAACGAGCCGAGCGCCCGGTCCGAAACGTCACCAGCACCGTTAGTGCCTTTTGTGCCGCTTGTGGACGGGCTGATCGGGAGCGGCTCCTGCCCATGGAAATCCGACGGGACGCTCGCACAACCGCTTGGGTACTTCCGATACACGCCGTCGCTCTCCGCAGCAATGACAGCGGCGCCGAGAAAATGACCTTTCCGTGCCGGATAGAAGATGCTCCGGAAACCTTCCTCCGCCAAAAGCCGCTGCCACATTTCCGTAGTTAGCACCGGACTGCCGGGAATGCGTACTTCGGCATCCTCTTGCAGCCACCAGCCTTCTAATAACCCGAAAGTCACGTGCATGAACAGGCGGTTTGCATGGATCTCGTTGATCAGCAATAACCCGCCCGAACGCAGGGCTGCCTTTGCATGACGCAACGTACGTCTTATCCGTGCAGTGGCATGGAGCACATTCGTTGCTATGACAAGATCGAAGCTTCCTTCTTCAATCCCTTGCTCGGAAAGTGAACGTTCAATATCGACTATTTTGCAGGACAAGTAAGGAGCCTGCGCCCCATACGCCTGCTTTCCGTGAATCAGAAACGCCTTTGATAAATCCGTGTAAAGATAGTCGGCCATGTGGGATTGATACGGTTCTAGCCGCTTGAGTACAACGGCACTCGTCCCTCCCGTACCCGCTCCGATCTCCAGAATCCGTATCTTGGCCGACTTGTCCAGCGCCAAGCGTTCCTGCACATAAGCCGCCACCGTATCCGCAAGCGCTTCATTGAAAAAATCAGCCATCAGATTGTTTTTGTAAACAGACTCCACCAATCCGAAGGAACCGTTCGGGAAAATAACATCCGTTGCCGGTAATTCCCCGACCAAAATGCGCTGGAGGGCGTGCAGCGTTTTTTCTGCCAACTCGGCTTGTGTATTCATATTGCCGTTGCTCTTCCATTCGCTTCTCGTCTGGTACCATTGCCGCCACTCTCCATCCAGATCCAGAGGGCGTGTGTCCAATATGCGCACCGCGCCGTCCTCGCGCCGAACATAACCGGCCCGTTCGAAGGCGGCTATGGTTTCTTGATGCCATCTGTAGTAGGCCGGCAGCATCCCGGACGCACCGTCTTCAACACCGCTAAGCCAGCCGCTTTCTCTGTAGATCGCCCACATCAATCTGCAAATGGCAGCGTCCAGCAACGCCATGGGGTGCCCCATATCGGATTGTATACGGCCAAGCCGCGAGTCATCTGCTTCCTGCATACGGTTTTGAATTCCTGAAAGCAGTGAGCTGCGGTCAGCCTGCATGACTAGACGTTCATCATGCAGCAATCCTGCAAGCGGCACCGGCTTTGTCATCTTCAGCATCACTAGTTGGTCCAATGGTGCTACAAGTAGCAATTCCAACGCGGCCATTGCCTCATCCGGTTCAATGGAAGCTACGCCAAGCGAGGCCATTTTCTTCCGGTACTCCTCCGAGGCAACGACGCCTACGCTTCCCCAATAACCCCAATTCATCACCTTGACTGGGAAGGGCAGCTCCTTGCCAAGCTGGTGGGCATAAGCATCCTTGAAGGTGCAGCCGGAAGCATAATTACTTTGACCGGCCGGTTTGGTATACGAATTAATGGAAGAAAAGAACAGCATAAAATCAAGCTGCTCAGCCGCGAATACTTGCGCCATCCGAGCACTGATATCTACTTTCGCCGACAGCGCCGCGCGGAAGCGTGCTTCATCCATGTTTGCCAAGCTTTGATCCAGCAGGACGATAGCGGAATGGATGACGCCATTGATCGCGCCATAGCGTGACTTCACTTCGTCGACAGACCGCTGCAAAGACTGTTTGTCTTTGGCATCGGCCGAAATATACCACGGCTCTATCCCATAAGCCGCACTCAGTCGATCAATCTTAAGCTGAATGGTTTCATCCAGCGATTTTCGGCCAATCCAAACAACTCGTCCTCTGTATTGGCGGATCATATATTCGGTCCACGCCTCGCCGATCCCGCCTGCACCGCCGATGACGACATAAACGCCGCCTTGACGATAAAGGCTTTGTTTCGGTACGGCTGCGGCCACCGGAAGTATTCGTTGACGATACCACCGGTTATCACGACGGGCCCACACCTGGCCATCCGGGTCGGCAGGCAGACGGAACAATTGATCAAACGAAAGGCTGCCGCCTGCTTCCAAATCGACAACCCGTATCGCCCATAGCGGATATTCCTTGGCGATCGCGCCGGCCAATCCGTGTACGCTGGCAGCGGAAGAATGCTCGGCGTCATCGCGTTGGACCGAAACGGCTTGCTGGGTGATAAAGCTCAAGGCGATACGCTTGCTCCCATAGCCCAGCGCCAACAAGGCCTTTACGAGTCGAAACAGATGAAGGACGCCCTTTTCCTGTTCTTCGATGGGAGCATCCGAAGCGGCAGCTCCGACCGGTTCCCGTGCCGCAATCCACAACAGATGCTCGAAATCGCCGCACGCCTTTAACTTGTGAGCCATCTCCTCGATCGTATCTGAAGCCTTCAGGATGATGCTCGGCGTTACCGGCCACTCATGCTGATTTTCACGAACGGCCGCGCTTTCTTCTTCCGCAATGATTACGGTTCGGTTAGGCGGCTGGACGTCGTTTGTTTCTACTTCCGCCTCGTCCCAGACGTAAGTCAGCAAATCCGACATGGTCTGGTCAGACTTCCCGGAAGCATAATCCGTGTTCGACGACATCGCGTTATCTGTCGTGTTCCGATCCGTCAAACGGGACGAAAATCCCTTTATTGCCACGCATACGTTCCCTTGTTCATCACACAGATCGATATCAAGCCTATGAATGTGGCCGTCTGTAGCCTCGCCGCGTGTTGGCCGCAGCCAAGCCCACATAACCGTTGCGCAGCGGTCAAACAGTTCAAGCTCATCGATTGCAAACGGGAGCTTCATCTTGTTCTCTTCCGTCCTGTCCATAAAGACAACCGCCGCTTGCAGGGCGGAGTCCATCATGCTTGGGTGCATCGTGTAGCGATCCTTCGTGCTCTGGACGCTCGCGGGCAACAAGAGCTTGGCGAGTACGCCCTCTGGCCCTGTATAAACCTCGTCCAATCCTCTTTGCCCGGAACCGTATTGAATACCCATTCGTTCAAATGCCTCGTAGCAGCTCTGAACGGACCGCTTCTGCGTCAGCGAAGTTTTCAACTCTTCAAGCAACACCACAGGTCGTTCCCGCATCTCGAAAAATTCTCCTGCCCCTTGACAATGGAGAACACTCTCTTTCTCGATTTGGCTCGTAACCCGGTAGCTGACGTCTCCGTTTTGTTCCCGCTTCACCCCGATCCGAACGTCCAGAGGCTTGGCAGCCACAGTCATGGGCCGTGCCCAAACGACTCGTTTCAGACGAATCCCGAGACTGCTCTCCCGCTCGCCTCCCGCCATCATCCGAATCGCGGCTTGAGCCATCTCCAAATAAGCGACACCGGGCATAACCGGTTCGCCGTTCACGACGTGATCCCTGATGAAGAATTCCTCGCCTGTAAAGGTCGAGCTGTATTTCATATCCTGGAAATCCGATGTATTTCTTTGTACCAATGGGTGGAGTACGGCTTGCTTTGTCGCATCACTTTCCGTCTGCGCATCCGCATGCAGTTTGACTTCCGGCACCCAATACCTTTCATCGGCAAAAGGATAGGTAGGCAGCGGAATTTTGAAATTCCTTCCCTTCGCGAACAGCTCGTGATAATCAAGCTCATAACCTTGTACGTAAAGCTCGGCGATCGATGACAAACGCTCTATATAGTCTGCGGCTCCGTCCGCATGCTGCAGCTCGCGAATGCACTGGTTTCCATACCGTTTCAAAGCAAGCTGCTGCCGCGCTCCATTGGCGTCTAGCTCGGACTGGAATATCCGAGGCGTGGCCTCACTGCCAATCCACGAAGACAGCAAGGACGTTAATTCACGGGTATCACGTACGACAAACGCCAGTCTGTGATGGAAGTGTTTCCGCCCTGTAAGCAGCGTAAAGCTTATGCTGCCGCAATCAGCGCCAGCGTTGGCTAAACCGTAATCTAGGAGCTGTTCCGCTTGTCGTCGCAGCTGCTCCTGCGTACAAGCCGACAAGACGATCAGGAAGCCCTGCCGTTTGACGGACTTACGCTCGATTGCAGGGGCTTCTTCGACAACAAGATGCGCGTTCGTCCCACTGAACCCGAACGAGCTGACGGCTGCGCGGCGCCTGCTTCCTGCTTCGGCCTCCCAGCTCCTTAGCTCGGTATTGACATAAAACGGACTTTCTTGAAAATCAATGCCGGGGTTGCCGTTACTAAAATGCAAGGACGGCGGCAACTGCTTATATTTGAGCGCCAGCATTACCTTGAGCAAGCCGGCAATACCCGCAGCGGCTGCGGCATGGCCCATATTGGTCTTGACGGAGCCGATGGCGCAGTACTCCCGCCGCTCCGTATAATGGCGAAACGCATTCGTCAGAGCTTGATATTCGATCGGATCACCCAATCGCGTGCCGGTTCCGTGTGCTTCGACCAGCTGTATACTTTCTGGATCAATGTCGAATGAATCGTAAACATCCCGTTCGAGACGCTCCTGGGATAACGCGCTTGGAGCCGTAAGACCATTCGTCGTACCGTCCTGGTTTATGCCTGAGCCTATGATGACGCCATAGATGTAATCACCGTCGGCCTGGGCGTCACGGAGCCGCTTCAGAACGACAGTCCCCACGCCTTCACCGGGTACAAAGCCATCTGCCCGTTCATCGAAAGTGTAGCACCGTCCCGACGCGGACAGCATGCCCGCTTGATTGGCGCTCTCATAAAAGCTTGGTGTCGACTGAATGAAAACACCGCCGGCCAGCGCCAATTCCGTTTCCCCGGACCTTAAGCTCTGGCAGGCCATGTGGACAGCGACAAGCGAGCTGGAGCACGCGGTGTCGATGGTTACCGCCGGTCCGTGCAAGTTAAGATAATAGGCGATTCGTGCAGGAATGACTGAACCGGCATTGCCCCAAAAAGCAGGCGCTGGCGCCTGCTTGCCCAACAGTCGAGCATAGTCGCTTCCGCTACTGCCGACAAACACGCCGCATTTTCGCCCATCCATTCCCGCTCCGGCATAACCGGCATCTTCAAGCGCTTTCCACGCTTCCTCTAGAAATAAACGCTGTTGAGGATCCATATAGTTTGCTTCGTAACCCGAAATGTTAAAGAAAACCGGGTCGAAACGGTCGATTGCATCGACATAGCTGCCTTTCGAACAGAAACTATTTTTCCCTGCCTTGTATGGACTAAGATCCCAGCGGCTTGCCTCCTCGATCAAATCGGTCCCGTTTGCCAGATTGGCCCAAAATTCATCCAGCGTTTCCGACTTGGCAAACCTGCCGCTCATCCCGATCACGGCAATGGGCTCCGGCTCCTGGCCTTGTTCCCCGCTGTGCGGTGTTCTTGGCAGTTCCGCATTGTCCAACCGCTTGACGTAAGTCGCCGTTTCTTGATATCGATAAGGCTCTGTAACCGTAACGACGAGCTTTCCGATAGCAGTCCGATCCTCAATAGATCGGTAAGCATCCGCTACCCGCTCAAACGGGATAACCCCATCAATGACAGGGCTTATCGTTCCTGCTTCGACAAGCGCAAGCATCTCTTCGACATAACCGCGCAGCTCGGCCGGATTCTCGTTAGCAAGCTTTCTTGAATTGATGCTATAAAAGGTCTGATTCTCATCCAGCGCTGATAAATCGATCGTCTTCGCGGTTTTGAGTGCCGTCATCGCCAGCTCGATATAACGGCCTCCCGGCGCCAGACAGTTGATTCCTTTCTGAATGGCGTCCCCGGGAAGCGTATTGATAATGACATCGATTCCATTACCGCCGGTCAGCCTGTCGATCTCTTCCTCGAAATCGGTCTCCCTGTAATTGATCCTATAGTTCACACCGAGCGTTTCTAAAAATTCAAGCTTACGGTTGGACCCGGCTGTAACATATATTTCCGCACCATAATGACGCGCAAGCTGTACCGCGATAAGTCCTGTTCCGCTTGCCGCGGTATGGATGAGAATTTTCTCGCCTTTCTTGAGATCCGCTTTGCGGAAAGCGTTGATCATCGTCATGGCGGCTGCCGGAATGGTGCAAGCCTGCTCAAACGTGAGGTAATCCGGCTTCTTGAACAGCTGGTCTTCCCGACATGTGATCATGGTGGAATGTCCGCCGAAAGAAGCCCCGAGCGCCACAATCACTTCATCGCCCGTACGAACGGTCGAAACGTCGGCACCGGAGGCTACAACAACCCCGCTTGCCTCAAAGCCCGGTGTGAACGGGTATGCCGGCATGGTCGGGTATAGACCCTTCAAGCAGAGAAGATCGCCGAAATTCAGCGCAAAGGCACGGACGGCGATGCGAACCTCATCGGCTTTCATCTCTGGAACGCCGGATTGTGCAATCCGCAGCGAATCAATGCCTCCGGGCCGCTCGATCACGACATGGTGATACGTCGGCTTTTCCGCAGGAAGGGGAGCGCTCTGATGCTCACTGACTGCTGGCACCGGGGATCCTGCCGGTTGCGATCGAAAGCGATTGTTCAACGCCGGCATGCTAAGGCCGCTTTGGACGGGCTGCTTTGCCGATGCCTGTAGGGCTCGTGCGTCCTCTTCCTCTCTGCCGGCAGCCGGTTCGCTCCGCTTGAGAAGAACGGTTATTTGATCCGTATGCTCCTTGATCAAAAACGCACATAACCGCTTCACGTTATTGTAATCAAACAACACCGTTGTCTTGAGAATAAGGCCGAAGTGATGATTCAGGCTGTTCACGAGACTGACTGCCACGATGGAATCTACGCCGTATTCGGAGAAGCTTTTCTCATCCTGAATACGCTTCTCGTCCATTTTCAAGGCTTGCGCGACATATTCCCGTATCGTCTTCTTGACATAATCTTCAATCCACTGTTCTTCCATATGTTCACCGCTTCGGTCCGTATTGGTTAGGTCATGAAGCCGCTCGTGCCGCTCTCCGGCCGCAAGCCGCTTAGGTTGATCTAATATGCCGTCGCTCAACGCGGCGATAATATGCTGGTCCCACGAAAGGCGACCATCAGAAGGAATCATGATCCCGTGAAAGCCTGTCCGGGCAAGCAGGGACTCCCAGACTGGCACATGCAGGCCCGGACATCCCGGAATTCGAAGCTCTGGATCTTCATAACGCCACCAACCCTCCAGCAGACCGAATGTCACATGATTGAACACCGTGTTTCCGGTAAGCTCGTTTAACAGAAGCAGTCCGTTTGCGCGCAGTGCGGATTTGACATGATACAGCGTCTTTTTCATATCGCGGGTCGCATGAAGCACATTGGCCGCAATCACGATATCGAAGCTGCCCTTCGCAATTCCCTGCCCTTCCAACTCTTGTTCGACATCGAATAAATGGAAGGAAAGGTACGGATATTCTTTGCCATACTTCTGTTCCGCATGGAGCAAAAACGATTTGGATACATCCGTGTAGCTAAAATCGATGATATGCGCTTCATAAGGTTTCAGCCTCCGAAGCACCGCCTCGCTCGTTCCGCCGCTTCCGGCGCCAATTTCCAAAATCCGTATTTCCGCATTCGGATCAAGTGCAATCCGTTCACACACGTAATCCGCCGCGGTATCCGCGAGCAGGTCGTTATAAAAGTCGGCTACGCGGTTATTTTTGTAAATGCCCTCCACCAACGCCGTGGACGATCCCGGGAACATGACATCCGTCGGCCTAACGCCATCGGAGAGAATCTCGGAAAGCGCGCGCATCGTCGCCTCCACAAGGGAAGCTTGTGCAGAGACATCGTTATGGTCCAGCCATTTTTTCTTGTTCGCTTCCCATTCCGCCCAGGCTTGCCCGAGAGTTACCGGCCCTTGAGCCGGGGCGTAAACGCCGTTTGCCTCCGGCATTAAATAGCCGCTGCGGACCAGCATTGCGACGCTTTCTTGAAACCATTTCCGATAGGAGCTCTGCAATTCCGTCTCCGAGGGTATATAGCCTCCGAAGGCTGATAAAGAGGCCAGCCATCCTGTTTCGCAAAAATAAGCCCAAAGCATCCGGCACAATGTGCGGTTCATATCGTTCATTCGATCGATTGCTTCCGACACTTTGGCTTCGTCCTGCGCCGTCTCTTCATCGCCTTCCAAAATTCGCGATACTCTTCCGGATCCGCTAAGATACTCCGCTATTGTATTGATCGTCATCGTCTTAAACGCGGGCAATTCGGATGGTCGTATTTCAAGCTGACAAGCTTCGAACAGCTGATGAGCCCATTCATTCAGCTTGATCGGGTCCATACCGTATTCCTCCATCTCGGCATCCGGATCAATCTCGTCTTCCTTCACACCTAAAATGGAAGCCGCAGCTTTTATCAAAATCGGCCGCAGATGAACGGCCGTGCGGCTTTCAGCGGAACATGCCTGAAGCGCAAGTTCTCGTTTTGCGGTCAACGCCCGAGTTACAAGACCTGTCATCCGGATACAGACACGGCCTTGGTCATCACATAAGTCGATATCGAATGTGAGATCCCGGTCCTTACCATCGCCTTCCTCTGTGACGCTCCGGATATAAGCCCACATCGATGGCGTGCATCTGCGGAACACCTCAAGTGACGTCAACGCAAACGGCATCGCAAGCGGTGCTTGCTCGTATTCTACTGCAGCCAAACCAATGCAGGCCTGCAAGGCGCCATCCATCATGCTAGGGTGCAGCACAAAGTCATCCCTAGTTTCCGCAATCAATGAAGGCATCGACAACTGCGCAAGCAGCTGCCCGTCGCCGATATAAATCACGGATACCGAGCGATGCGAGGGACCGTAATGAATGCCCATCCCCTCGAACGCTTCGTAGCATTGCCCAGCCGATAACTGTCGTCGCGAGCATTGTTTCCGAATCTCATGGTAATCGAAAACGGGCGGCTCAGCCGCTTCTAAGACCAGCACGGTTCCTTGACTGTGCACGTTCTCCCCAGCTTGTTCCTCCGATGCCCCGGTATAAATCCGATAATCAATGGTCCCGTTGTCGCTTGGCTTCAAGGTGATATGGGCATGTACAGGTTCATCACCTGCAAGGATCGGCTGTGCCCATACCACCTGTTGTAATCGGACGGATACCTCCGGCAACGACTTGCCGATGGATAGGACAGCCGCTGCTCGGGCCATCTCCAAATAAGCGACTCCCGGAAGAATGCGCCTGCCTTCAACCTGGTGGTCCTCCAAATAAAATTCAGTTCCTTCAAACCGCGAGCTGAAGCGCTGTACGGTGAAATCCGACGTATTGCGGTGCAGCAGCGGATGAAGCGGATCAGCACCCGCTGCCGTTTGGGTGCTTCTCATATCCGGGATCCAGTATCTCTCCTTGGCGAACGAATACGTCGGGAGCGAGATCGGACGAGGCTTTAGCGCTTCGTATCGGCGATTCCAATCATAGACGCCGCCCTGAACCCATCGTTCGAGAACCTTCGATATTTCCTCGTGCTCGAGTATTTCGGGCCTGCTTCCCCTGCTGCCGGATCCAACACTTCCCTTGTACAACAGCGGAATTCCTTCGCGGCCATCCAAATAAGCGGTGATCTTATATTGAAGCTCCTCAACCGATTCAACGGCAACGGCCAACCGTTCTTCATGCTCATCCCTGCCGGTCTGCAACGTATAAGCAATCTGTGCCAATTCCGCTTCGCTATTTTCCGATTTGCTCATCCACTCGACGAACTGGCGAATCTGCTCACGCAGCCGTTCTTCATTTTTTGCCGACCATATCAGAGCATAAGGAGTTCCTATTACCAGAGCGGTCGATGCTTCTTCCACATATTCTTCGATGACGACATGGGCATAGGAGCCGGAAAAGCCGAAGGAGCTGACACCAGCCCGTCTCGGAAGTCCGACCCTTGTGTCCCAGTATTGATTCTCCCGATTAATGTAAAGCGCCGAGTCTTCTAGTTGGATGTAAGGGTTTATTTGATTAAGCTTCGGCATTGCCGGTATTTGACGATGCCTCATCTGTTGGATGACTTTGATGACGCCGGCGATTCCGGCAGCACCTTCCGTGTGGCCGATATTCGACTTCACAGAACCGACCGCGCAGAACTGCTTCTTGTCGGTGAAACGCTCAAACGCTTTCTTCAAGCTGCTTATTTCGATCGGGTCCCCGAGTGCCGTACCGGTGCCATGCGCTTCGATATAACCGATCGATTCCGGCTCAATCCGCGCGTCCTCCCAAGCTTTCGCAATGACATGTTCCTCGCCCTCGATACTTGGTGCCGTAAGTGACGGCGTATGTCCTCCATGCAGCGCCGCTGAACCTTTTATGACGGCGTAGATGCGATTGCCGTCTTTCTTCGCTTGCGACAGCGGTTTAAGCAGCATGCTGGCGATCGCCTCTCCTGGTACATACCCGTCGGCGGCTGCATCGAACGTATGGCAGCGGCCGGTGGGAGATAAAGCGCCGATACTACTGAAATACCGGTAGTGCCAGGACGACAACAGCAGATTGACGCCGCCGACAAAGGCCATCTTACACTCCCCATTTTGCAAGGAACGGCAAGCCGTATGTAAAGCGAACAAAGACGAAGAACACGCTGTATCGATCGCCATGCTCGGGCCTTTCAAATCAAAGATGAACGATACCCGATTGGCGACGACGGTCTGCGCATTGCCTGTCCCCATATGAGGATCGACGGGGAGATTCATTTCCGCGATTCGGTCCGCGTAATCATGAACACACACCCCGACAAATACTCCCGTGCTGCTTCCCCCTAACTGCTTCACAACGCCTGCATCCTCCGCGGTTGCGTAGACGCTTTGCAGCAGTAGTCGGATTTGCGGGTCCATCCATTCGGCTTCTCTTGGCGATATGTTAAAAAATTCCGCATCGAACTTATCGACGTCATCGATAAAGCTGCCCCATTTGCAATACGTCTTGTCTTTGGCTCGGCGGTCTTCGTCGAACCAAGGCCGGAAATCCCAATGGTCGGGCGGAATTTCTTTGATCAGATCCTTCCGGGATACGATATTTTCCCAAAACGTTTCGATATCGGACGATTCTGCAAATAATGCGTCCATCCCAATGATCGCGATATCTTCATGGTCGACTTCGTTTCCTGCGACCTGGTCGGCGGTCGACGAATGAGTCTTCGGCTTTGCTTCCGCAATCGGTGCAGATGTCGTTCCCAGCAGCTTCTGGAAGGCCTCCCTATGCCCCTTGCCAAAATAGGACGCAAGCTCCTCAATGCTTGGGTACTCGAAGAACAAGGTCGGATAGAGCTCTGAGCCGATTTCTCGTCCAATAACGCCGGTAAGTGCAATAAGTTGGGCGGAGTTTAGACCAAGCTCCATTAAATTCGCCGTAACGCTGCAAGACTTTAACCGGCCATCGGTGACCGTCTCCACCTGACGCACCAAATAGCCGATGATGCGCTCTTCCAGAGCCTCGATTCCGCCATTAGCAGAATCATTCGTTGCAATCTCTTCACGTGAGATTGCTGACAGACGGAGGCGCTTGATCGAACATTCCGTCAGCTGTGCCACCACTATGCCGGTGTCTTCAATCAGCTCTGCATCGAAAACGATCATTTCGTCCGATTCTTTCAAATGATGGATATGGATCCAGCATTGATGCAAACGTTCGGTTTTACGGAAGAGCACATCCTTGACCGCAAACGGCAAATAACCGTCCCAACCGGTCGCCTTATTCAAAAGGGGGACGACCGAGAGAAACGCACTGTTCAAAAGCAGAGGATGAATACTCGATTCGGATTCCTCGGAAGCCGATTCACCGGTCAGTTCAGCCCGGACAAGAATATAGTCCTGTCCTTTGTATACACGCTGAATGGTTTTGAAGCTTGGCCCTAATTCAACGGTTCGATTGATCTCATAGATCCGATCCAGCTGTTCGTACAGTTCGGCTGATGCCTGCAGCCCTGCCAGATCCAAAACCCGGTTGCTTGCCGGCCCTACAAGAAGCTCGCCTTTAGCGGTGAGCGGTCTGTCCTCGGAGGAGAGGTCCCCATACACTGTCTCAAAGCCCGCGGCTTCATAGCTGTCCTTCTCGAGCTTCATCTCGACGATCACCGGCTGCGCAGGATCGACTTTTATAGGGCTGATGAAGGAAAGATTCCGAATTCGACCGCAGCGTTCCCTCTCATAGAGGGCAAAATAAGCATCCATAGCCATTGAAGCATGAGCGACGCCTATGATAACGGGTTTGCCGCCGACTTTGTGGTCACGCAGAAGCGTCTCATCGTAATGATAGGTTCTCGTCCACCGGCGGTTGGCCGCTTCGAAAGCAGGCCGTTGCGGAACCTGACTCGCAAGCCGCTGGGCTTCCCGGACTTCCTGAAGCGCCTGCTCGACCTCCAGATTGCCGTTTTCTACCCGTTCAAGAAGACGTTCCAATTCTTCCTTTTTCATGTCCATCCTTACACCTCGATATCGAAAAAGTACTGCATAGCCTCGCTTTTGGACATTTCGCCTCGCGAAACTCTCTCCAAGATCACACGCAGCTGGGTTTCCCCGCTTCCGTAGACGGAGGCTTCGCCATTATCCGTTCCATAATCGAATGCGTAATGGGGAAGATTCACTGTTCCCGCTGCAGGTTGATGTCTTAGGCATTCCAAATCTACGGATCTTCCTTGAACCCATTGAAGGGCAATCCGGAACAGCTCCCCAGCATGGTCCTGCCGTTGTGTGTTTACCGCATGTACAGATTTGCCCAGCCTGCAATTTGGCGAGATGAACATATCCGGGTCACGCACTTCTTCCCCTGCTCTCAACGCTTCCAGCTTCAGTCGCAAATCATCAACAGAACGATAAATGATAGCCAAACGGTATTCCAAATCATGGTTAATCCGAATGAGCGACTCCGAAAGCGCTTCTGCCGGGAGATTGCGTTCCTTGCTTAACAGTCGTAGCATACGATCCGTATAGCTTCGTAAGCTATATTCGGTTTTGGCCGACCAAACGGCCAGATACTCTGACGGCGGGTCAATAGCCGCATCCGCCCCAGTTTCTTTCCAGATGCGCGGACCGATATACTCTTCAACTATAAGCACGGCATATGAACCGCCAGCACCGAACGAATTGATCATGCTCCTGCGTGGGAGCAGGTTCCCATTTGACGGGTCAACCTTCTGCTCCCAGGGCTCGAATTTCTCCTGCAAGTAAAAAGGCGTGCCTTCCAGTTTAAGATTCGGATTGCGCACGTCAGCATGAATCGATGGAACGAGCATGCGATATTTCAATTGCAGCAGCACTTTACTGAGCTGCGAGATGCCGGAAGCCGCTTCAAGATGCCCGATGTTGGATTTGACTGAGCCGATGGCACAATATTGCTGCTTGTCGGTAAATCGCGAGAAAGCGCTGCGTAAAGCCGCGACCTCGATGGAATCGCCCAGCGGAGAACCGTTAGCCGCGCACTCGACGTAGGTGATCGATTCGGGATCGACCCCCGAACGCTTGATTGCCGATTCCATGAGCTGTGCCTGCTGCTTCGGATCGGGGACGCTATATTTTTGCCGGCCGCCGCCGTGATTAACGCCACTGTACGTGATGACCCCGAGGATCTGGTCTCCGTCACGTTCAGCCAGCGAAAGCGGTTTGAGCAGCACTGCCCCGACACCTTCTCCGGGAACATAACCGTCACCGTCGCCGAACGATTTGCTCTTGCCGCCGGTCGCGAGAAAATTGACCTGCTCCAGCGCCTCGTATTTGGACACGTCAAGCGTCAGATTGACTCCGCCGGCAACAGCCATGGAACACCCGTTCTGTCTTAGGCTTTCGCAAGCGAGATGTATCGCAGTAAGCGAACTACTGCAGGCGGTATTGACCGTTAAGCTAGGACCTGTCAGGTTGAAAAAATGCGATGTCCGGTTTGCGATCTGCCAATCGGTCCGATTCGAATGAAGCGCCGCCTGTTCCAACGATGGCATCTGCCAGCCATATTGGCTGTACATCGTTCCGGCAAACACGCCGATACCGGCCTGCTCCCGGTTCTGCCAATGCTGTATCGCCGATTTGGAATAACCTGCGCTCTCGAACGTTTCCCAGACCGTCTCGAGGAAGAGCCGGGCTTCCGGGGGAAGATCCCGGGCTTCTTCGGCATCCATTTCGAATAACCGATGGTCGAAGCGATCGACCGCATCTAAAAACCCGCCGTAATACGGGGCCTTCTGTTCGGTTTCCTTGACCGACGCCCCCCGAAGCAACGTTTGGCACCATCGGTCAGCAGGCGCTTCCGTGATGCAGTTCTCTCCCGATCTGAGCCGCTCCCACAGCTCCTCCAATTGATTGGCTTTCGGGTATCTGCCCGCTGCCCCGATTATGGCGATACCCTCCTGCTTCAAGGCATTCGAATTCACATCATGCCGTTGCGTATCGACAAACGCTTCACGGACAGGGACCGGGCCAGAGGGCGGCGTTACGGAAATATGCGGGGCTGGAGGCTGCTCTATAACATCCGGCTGCCATGATTTTCGAATCTGTTCCGCATAATGCTCGGCCAAATAAGCAGCTGCCTCACGGACAGTGTTATGTTCAAAAAGGAGCGTTTTGGGCAACTCTCCGGTCAGCTTCTCCAGCTCGCGGATCAGATCTAGCTGCATGATGGAATCCATACCGTATTTATCGAATGCCGTATCGGAGTGAATATCGTCCGCAGATATCCCGATAATATCGGCCAACTGCTGTTTGACCCATACCGTTATTTCGTCCCGGAGCACCGCGCCATGATGATGAGCTTCAGGTTTCTTTGGACGGGCAGGACGGTTCACCAAACGGATGTAGGCCCTTAACCGTTCCGGATCGCCATGCATGAAAAGCAGTTGATTCCGGTCGGTGCCAAATGCCCGGTACAAAGCCTGCATACCGTTCATTGCCTTCATCGGAGCTATACCGATCCTGTCTCTTAGGTTCTGCTCCGTTTCGCGGGTAACTCGCATACCGCCATCCTGCCATAATGGCCAGTTAATGGAGAGCATTCTGCCTTTACGGCCGCCGGCGGATGATTGACCGTTTCGATATGCAGCGTAGGCATCCATAAAGCCGTTCGCCGCAGCGTAATCGGCTTGTCCGTAATTGCCGAGCACAGCCGCTGCAGCGGAGAATACAAGCACCCAGTCTACTTCCAGCTCCCGGGTTGCGTCATCCAAATGGACAACTCCCTTTACCTTCGCACCCATAACATCAGCAACCTGAGTCTTGGTTTTATGAACAAGAAGACTGTCTCTCAGCAAGCCTGCGGCATGAATGATTCCGTTCAGCCGACCGTACTTGGACCTGACGGCTTGGATGACGGCAACGGTCTGCTCCTTATCGGATACGTCCATCTGCATGTACACCGCTTGTGCGCCTAACCTTCCTAACGCGGCAAGCTTCTCGTGGATCGCTGCACCGGCCGGCGTTCTTCCGGCAAGCACAAGCGTCGGTGAGGCGACTTTCCCTGCGATCTCCTGGGCAAGTGCGTAGCCCAGCCCGCCGGCACCGCCTGTAATGAAATAAACGCCCTCATGCTTCCACGGAATGTCCGCCGCCGAAGGCATCTCCTCTCGTTCAACCCAATGCTGAACCTGTCGAACGCCCTTGCGATAACGAATCATAAAGTCTTCCGGGCAACTCTTGTTCTCGAGAAGCTTCCGAATTAAGTCCTCCGCTCGAACACTTTGTTCCAGCTCGATGTACTGCCCGATGAAACTGGAATACTCCAGACATGCCGTCCGAAGCAATCCGGTCAGACCCCGGAACAGCCAATCGCTTTCCGAGCTGAACGAAGCAATCTGGATCAGCGACTCCCCGTGAACGCCTTCCGAATGGATGGATTTGAGTTCTTCCAACATTTGAACGGCGTAGGTCTCGTAACGCTCCGTTATTTCCGCTGCACGGCCTGCGCTAAGCGTCACATATCGGGTCATGCGGCCAGCTTCCGATTGTACGAAGTTGACGATCGATTCATTCGGTTCGCATAGGAAGACGATATGCCGCGATGTCGTTTCGGAGTCGTCTTCACGGACGGCCTCCTTTTCTACCCATATCGTCTCCCACAAGAGTGTTTCATTTCCTTGTTCAGCTGCTACGTCTTCCAATTTGGGTTCCCGGAATGCTAGACCAATAAGCCGTGCAACAACGTTCCCTTGTTCATCGCACAAATCAATATCGGTCTGCCGGGTCCGTTCATCGAACGGCGCATTCGCGCTCCGTCTTATATGGGCCCACATGTCAGATGTACAGCTCTTATAAACACGAAGCTCCTTAAGTGCAAAAGGAATGACCGGTTTAATCCGGTCAAGAATGCGGCTTCTGTCCGCGAGGTCCGCCGTGGCTACGACACCCGCCGCTTGAAGCGCTGCATCCAGCATGCCGGGATGAAGCCCGTAATGACTGGCTGTTTCCCGGGCGCTGCCGGCAGCCGAAGCTTGGCCAGCGATTGTTCCTCGCCGATATATAGGCGTTCGATGCATTGGAAGGTCGGACCGTAATGCATGCCGATCTGCCTGAAAGCCGTATAACACTGCTGTGCATCCAGCATCTCTAAGCCGCACTTCTGCTGGATTGCGTCCAAGGTAACATTCTCCGTGCGAGAAAACGGTACGACCGCGGCTTTGCCTTGGTGGCAGCGTACCGCGTCGTCCTTGTCGGCAGCTGCTGTGGCGTATATCTTATAGTCAATGGTACCGTTATCTCCGGTTTCCATATGAATTTCAAGCTCCGTATGCGGACCGTCCACGCTATAGGGCCGGGTCCAGAACAAATCCTTCAGCCTGATTTCATAGTCTCCGTCGCTTGATCCAAATGCCATCCCGACAGCAGCTCGGGTCATCTCCAGAAAGGCTACACCCGGTAATAACGATCGTCCCATAATGACGTGATCCGCCAGAAAAAACTCGTGGCCGGTGAACGTGGAGCGAAAGCCTGTTCCTTCAACCGCCGGTATTTTACGGTGAAGCAGCGGATGTAGGTCGGCGCCCTCCGACTGTTTTGTCTGGACAGCTGGCCTTGCGGCGGATTCAGGCACCCAATAACGTTCCCGCGCAAACGGATAAACAGGAAGCGCCAGCCTGATGTAACGACCATCCGCGAATAAACGGTCGAATGACATCTCATAGCCTTGCGTATACAGCTCCAAAATCGACGCAATCCGTTCCAAATAGTTGATTCGCTCGGTTTCCCGCGCACACGCATCCATACAGGCATAGCCATAATGATCGCTCGGGAGCTCCTCTAGAGGCAGCTGTGCTCCGGGATCGGATTGAAACAGGTCTACGGCTTGCCCGTTCTCCAGCCATGCGGTCAACCGCTCTGCCAATTGTCCGGCGTTCTGCACGATGCAGGCGAGCCTGTGCGGAAAGTGCTTTCGGCCCAGAAGAAGCGTAAAGCTTACATGTCCAAGATCGACATCCGGTTCGCCTTTGACGTACGCCATCATTTGTTCCGCTTGCCTGCGCAGTTGTCCGGCTGTCCGCGCCGACAGTGCGATGAGGTAGACGGGCTTGTGCGTACGCGGCGGCTCCGTATCTGGAGCCTCCTCGATTACCATATGGGCGTTCGTTCCGCTAAATCCGAATGCGCTGATGGCCGCTCGGCGTTTCCCCCCTGCCTCAACCTCCCAATTCTTCAGCGATGTATTGATGTAAAATGGACTATCAGATGCCTCTATGTTTCCATTTATCGATTGAAAATGCAGTGAAGGAGGCAGCTTCTGATGCTTCATGGCCAGCAAAATTTTCAGCAAGCCCGCAATTCCTGCTGCCGCTGTCGTATGTCCGATATTCGTTTTGATCGAACCCAATGCGCAATATCCGTTTTTGCTCGTATGCTGACGGAATGCCCGGCTGAGCGCTTGGTACTCGATCGGATCGCCCAATCGGGTTCCGGTCCCATGCGCCTCGACCAATTGGATGTCCGCCGGGTTAAGACCGAATGAATCATACACCTGACGAAGCAGCATTTCCTGAGACCTCGCGCTTGGTGCCGTTATCCCATTTGTTGTCCCGTCTTGATTCGTGGCGCTACCGCGGATGACGCCATAGATGGAATCACCGTCTTTCAGTGCATCCTGCAGCCGTTTCAACACGACGACACCTACACCCTCGCCCGGAACGAATCCGTTGGCACGGTCGTCGAATGTATAGCATCGCCCATCTGCGGAGAGCATTCCAGCCCGGCTTGCGCTAATATAAAAGCCTGGCGTAGGCTGAAGAAACACCCCTCCGGCAATGGCGGCCTCGGTCTCCCGGGTCCACAAGCTCTGACAAGCCAAATGGATGGCCACAAGCGAGCTGGAGCACGCGGTATCTACCGTTACTGCAGGCCCCTGCAGATTGAGATAGTACGATAGACGTGCGGGAATAACGGACCCTGCGTTCCCCCACATCGCTTGTGCCGGAGGCCGGCCCTCAATCAGCTCGGCGTAATAATTCATATTAAATCCGGCATAAATCCCGCAAGCTCGTCCATCCATTCCCTTTCCTGCATAACCGGCATGCTCTAGCGCCTTCCAGGTCTCTTCCAGAAAAAGCCTTTGCTGCGGGTCCATATAGGCAGCTTCCGTCGGAGAGATGTTAAAAAATAACGGGTCAAAAAGATCGAAGCCTTCGATGAAGCTGCCGAAATTGCAGAAAGAATCGTTCTCTATATAAGAAGACAAGTCCCAACGTGTCACCTTCTCCACGAGGTCGTCGCCGTTTTCTAAGTGCTTCCACAATTCCTCGAGTGTATCCGATTTGGCAAATTTACCGCTCATGCCGATGATGGCGATGGGCTCTTTATAAAAGGCCTCTCTCAACTGGTCCGTATCATCGGAGGAAACGGTTTTCTTCTCTTGCTGCACGGGCGGCTTTCGATGACCTGCCTCCTTATCAGAGGACATGGAAGGTACGCTGCCATCTGTTTTTGTTTCTGTTTCTGCCCATTGAGCCGTAATATCCGGACCGAACGCACTCCACAAATAATCGGTCAATTTCCGGATCGAGCTGTAATCGAACAAAATCGTCGTGGGTAAGGCGGTCCCCAAGACGTTGTTGATCTGCTTAACGAATTGAACCCCGGTAATGGAATCCAAGCCGTAATCAGAGAACGATTCATCCGTATCGATGCGCTGTTTGTCGAGCTTTAGCGATACGGACAAGTTGTCCATTACTATACTCCGGATGCGGCGCTTAACTTGTCCTTCGTCCATTGCTTCATGTACAGAGACAGAGTCCTTCCCCGTCTTCTGCACCGTGATGGAAGCAGAACCTGCTGCTACCTCCATCCCTGCACCATCAGCTTCGCTGATTCGCGCTTGGCGAACGATACCGTCGCTTTGGGCAATAATGATCTGCTGCCCCAGCGCATGAGCTTCCTTAACGGGGAACAGCACGTGCTGAAAGCCTTCTTGACTCAGAACCCTTTTCCAGGTTTCCGGGTAAAGGCCTGGACAGCCCGGGATCCGAATCATATGATCCTCATAAAGCCACCACCCTTGCAGCAGCCCGAATGTCAGATGGGCAAACAGCGAATTGACGCTGATCTCATTGATGAGCAGCAGACCGTTTTTTTTCAGTAGCGTCTTGGCGTTTCTGAGGGTTGATCGAATATTCGCCGTCGCGTGAAGCACATTTGACGCAAGCACAAGATCGTAGACGCCTGTTTGAATTTGCTGCTCGGCACAAGGCTTCTCGACATGATAGAGCTGGCAGGACAAGTATGGCGCCTTCGATCCAAAGACGGCTTCAGCATGCTGAAGAAATCCCTGCGAAATGTCTGTATACTTATATTCCGCTATCCGGTCCTGATACGGCGTAAGCTTACGGATCACCATGGCGCTCGTCCCGCCTGTGCCCGCACCGATTTCCAGCAATCGGAACCGCGCATTCGGATTTTGTTTCAAACTTGCTTCGATATAGGCAACAACCGCATTAGCCATTCCCTCATTAAAGTAATCCGCAAGCTCATTGTCTTTATAAATACCTTCAACCAATTCCATGGAAGAGTTAGGAAAAAGGACATCTGTAGCTGGCAGCTTGCCTGTTAAGATGTCCGGGAGCCGATGAAGCACCGCATCAAGCAAGGTGACCCGCGCGCGCAAGCTCGAATCTTCCAGCCAGGCTTGTTTGCGGTTGTTCCACTCACTCCATGCGGCTTCCAGCCCGGTGCCTCGATCGTTAGCAAAATAAGCCGTATCCTTCATCCTCAGCCAGCCGTGTTCTGTCAGAACGGCCAGGGTGTGCTCAAACCAGCGTTCATATTTACCGTCTATTCCTGCTGCTGCCATTGATGCGGACGTAATAGAACCGGCTTCCGCAAATTCCCCCATGGTTCGAAGCTGCTGCCATAGCAGCCGGCATAGCAGTTCTTCCATTTCCTTCATACAGAAGCCTCCATCTCCGATTTTTTCCGAATCCGGTTGTTTATCCGATCTGCTCCGCAAGGAAGGCCTCCAACTTTCCAAGCGTTGCCTGTTGAAGGAGCGTATCGCTTGTCATAGCAAGCTTATAGTGATCGGAGATCCACCGGGAAAATTCAGCCAGCTTAACAGGGTCGAATCCATACTCATAGAATGGGATATCCGCTTCGATTTCTTCCGCTTGCACATTCAATATGCTCGCTGCCGCCCGTAGCAGGGAATTTCCAAGCCGGTTCGCAGACTCTCCCTCTCTAAGCAAGTCCAAAGCTTTAGCCTTCGATACCGCGGGCAAACGAAGATGATTGATGATATGCTCGAAAGACAGGCTGTCCTCTTCCGGATAAACCTCCAGCTCATCGACAATCGGCTGGCCAAACATTTCGTTACCTGCCGCCGTTTTCATCAGGGCAAGCTGATCGAAAGGTCCGGCAAGCAGCAATTCCAGCGCGTCCATCGCCTCGCCCGGTTCAATGGAAACAATGCCTGCTTGCGCCATTCTCCGGCGGTAATGCTCTGACGACACAGCGCCCGTGCTGCCCCAATAGCCCCAGTTCATGATCTTCACGGCACATGGCCACTCCGTCCCCAGTCGCTGCGCGAACGCATCCTTGAACGTGCAGCCTGCCGCATAATTGCTCTGCCCCTCCTGCGTCAGAAACGCGTTCATTGATGAGAAGAACAGGACAAAGTCCAGCTTTTCATGGCCGAATATTTGCGCCATTCGTACGCTCACCTCTGTCTTCGGGCGCAATCCCGCAGCGAACCGCTCCTCTTCCATATTCGCCAGGCTTTGATCCAGCAGTACGATAGCCGAGTGGACCAGTCCGTGGATGCGTCCGTATCGGTTTATTATTTCCTCATACGCCCGCTCCAGCGCCTTCCCGTCAGTCGCATCCGCTTGGATATAGCGTGGAGCCGGTCCAAGCTCCGCCAGCCGATCAATCTTGGCCTGTATGCTGGTATCCTTCCCCCGTCGCCCGATCCAAATGATGTTTGCCTGATAACGCCGAATCAAATATTCACTCCACACTTCTCCGATGCCGCCCGTACCGCCGATGACTACATAGACGCCACCCTTCTTGTATACGGTACCTGCAGTCTTGGTCATGCTCACCGGCATCAGTCTCTGCCGGTACCATTCCCCGGACCGGTACGCCCATCCATCGCCCCGCGCATCTGGCGGGAGTGCGAACAGTTCCTCGAGCGGCCAGCCGTTATCCGTCTCCATGTCCGCAAGACAAATGGACCAGTTCGGATATTCCTTGGCCATTGAGCCGATTATCCCATGGAGGCTTGCATGGGCAGGCTTAATCGCTTCGCCGCAGTAAACCTGGACGGTTCGAACGTGATGATGCTCCACCGTAACGGCTTCATGCCATATCCAAGGGCCAACAAGGCTTTTATGGTCCGAAACAGGAACAGTACCCCTTCACGCTGCGCCTCCAACATGGCCTCCGATTGCGCTGTTTCTATCGAATCCTCCGGAGCAATCCAGATCAAATGCCCGATCGGACCGGACAGCTCCAGCTTGCGTGTCAATTCCGCCGTACTCTCTCCCGCATGTAGCTGCACATCCGATGCATCCTCCACATGCCGCCTGATCTCCGCGACCCTTGCGGCCGTACCGCCAATAATAACTGTGCGGCCATACGACTTCCGATCAGCCGCGTTTCGGACTGTCGGTGGTGCAGGGTCCCACATCGGCACGAGCAATCCGTTATGTGCAGGCGGAGATCTAAATTCCTCAACGGAAATAGCCTTTGCCTTCTCATCAGGCTCAAGACCGGGCTCAGAAGTATGTCGTTCTAAAGAGCGGAACGCCCCTGATTCATCCGTAGACGATACCGACGGCAGCCAGTAACGCTCCTGTGCGAACGGATAGGTGGGCAGACTGACCTTCTCCGGCTTATCGCCTTCTTCATAGAGACTGCTCCAGTCGATATCCAGCCCTTTTACCCATAGATCCAGGAACTTCGCGTATTTACCTTTGGCCATCCAGGCCCCGACCGCTTTCATCATATCTTCGTCCGCCGCAATGAGCGCAACGGTTTCCCGGTTCTGTTTTACCGATCCTCTGTACAAATCCGGAATTCCTAGCTTCCCATCCACATATTGGATAAGCTTTGACCGTAGCTCCTCGATCGTTCCTACGACGATGGCCATACGCTCTTCCATCGCCTCCCGGCCTACCTGGAGTGTGTAAGACATGTTAACCAGGAAAGAATCGTCATTTTCAAGGTCTTTATTAACTGCCTGCAGCAGATGCCGAGCACGTTCTTTTAATTGGTCTTCACTTCTGGCGGAGAGCACGATTATGCATTCTCGCTGAGCTTTTGGCGCATGCACGGCACGCTTACGATCCGGAATATACTCAGCAACGATGAGATGAGCGTTCGCACCGCCGGCTCCGAATGAGGAAAGGCCAGCCATTCTCGGCTGCTCCTCGATTTTCCCGTCAATCGCCATCACCGGACGCTCCCACTCCCCTAGCTCCTGCTGAACCTGAAACGGCGTAGTAGCAAAATCGATAAATGGGTTGGGCGTGTCGGCATGCAGCGACGGTACCAGCTTCCGGTGCTTGAGCTGCAGCAGCACCTTGGTCAGGCCCGCTATGCCTGCGGCACTTTCGCAGTGACCGATATTCGATTTGACGGAACCGATCGCACAATATTGCTTGTCCTCGGTATAAGCTTCAAACGCTTTAGAAAGCCCGGCAATTTCAATCGGATCGCCAAGAGATGTGCCCGTACCATGGGCCTCTACATAGCTGATTGATCTCGCGTCTATACCCGACTCCTTCAACGCGCGCGCAATTGCAGAAGCCTGCGCATTCGGATTCGGAACATAATAACCGTTCGTTCTCCCGCCGTGATTAATAGATGTCCCCTTAATGACGCCATAAATCTGGTCACCGTCGGCGATGGCCTTCGCAAGCGGCTTCAACAGGACGGCTCCCACGCCTTCCCCGGGGACATAGCCGTCTCCGCCGTCTCCGAAGCTTTCGCACCGGCCTTTGGTGGACAGGAAATTGCCTTGGCCAAGCAACAGATATTTGTTCGGATGCAGCGAGACGTTAACGCCGCCCGCAATGGCTGCATCGCACTCTCCCCTTTGCAGGCTGTGGCATGCAAAATGGATGGCCGTCAGCGAGGACGAGCACATCGTATCAACAGCAACGCTCGGACCGTTAAAATCACAAACATACGATACCCGATTTGCAATCGACGCCGGACTTCCGTTCAGCGCGACCGGCTTACCGTTCATCGTCTCCTGAACTCCGTAAAGCTGGTACTCCTCGTACATGACACCTGCGAATACCCCTACACTGGAACCGGCACCGTCCCCTTTTCTTCCTGCAAGACTGTCCCGGGTGTAGCCAGCATCCTCGATTGTTTCATAGACACACTGCAAAAAAAGCCGCTCCTGTGGATCCATAAGCTCGGCTTCACGCGGCGAAATATTAAAAAACAACGGATCAAACTGATCGACGCCCTCCAGAAACCCGCCCCACTTGCCATTTGTTTTGCCGGTCGTTCCTTTGTCAGGGTGGAAATAAGGGGTATGATCCCAACGTTCCTTTGGAATTTCTGTCACGCAATCGACGCCACCTTGCAGCAGCTCCCAAAACTCATCCATATTTCGCGCACCTGGATATCTGCCGGCAATTCCGATTATCGCGATATCAAGGGGGGCGCTACCGGGAAGGCTGCGCTGCTTAGGGGCGGCATCCTCGCTTTTCTTCTCTGTTAAAAGTACCGTTTGCCGCGCAGCAGAATATTCTGGCATACGCGCATCTTCCTGCAGCACCTTTGGCTGAGGACGATCGCCGAATAATTGTGCACAACGTGATTCGTGCCGCTGTATGAAAAACTTCGCCAAGTCACGCAGATTTTGATATTCAAAAAACAGCGTTTTCGGCAAGGAGCCGAACAGACTCTCGAGCTGCCCCGTCAATTGCATGACGATAATGGAATCCAGCCCGAACGTCATCATGTGCGCATCCGCTTCCACCCGATGCAGAGGCAGCCGGATGACGGAGGAAACGATCTCCCTCACTTTTAGGAGGACACGTTCTTCCACTTCGGTCGAAAGGGTGTCCATTGCCGATTCGTACTGCTGTACGTCATCCGACGATACTTGGATTTCCCCTGTCAGGGCTTGCTCCAATCGATCAGCGCTTCCGGCCGCGACGATCACGTTCGGCGAACCGATTGACATCGCCTGATCGAAGGCCCGGATTCCGGCTTCGGTGGACATCGGAATCAATCCGATCGCCTTGGCGAGCTCACGCTCCGCATGTTCGCCTGCCCGCATGCCGCCTTCTTGCCATAATGGCCAGTTAATGGAACAAGTATGGCCTTTTCTATGGCCCTCCGCTGCAAGTCTGCTGCGGAAGGCAGCATACGCGTCCATAAACGCGTTCGCCGTGCTATAGTCCGCCTGTCCGGGATTGCCAAGCCAAGCAACCACAGATGAAAACATGACGAATACATCCAAAGGGATATGCTTCGTTACTTGATCCAGGTGGACGAGCCCCGAAACCTTAGGAGCCAATACCGTATTCCATTCTTCCTTGCTTTTACGAAATAAATAATTATCCGCATGCACGCCAGCGCTGTGAAGGACCCCGTTCAATCCGCCGTATTCCATCTCGATAGCGTGAACCAGCCGCTTTACCTCTTCCATCCGTGTCATATCGGCTTGCTTGTATACAATGTCGGCGTTTCCCGAAACTGAATTTTTGATCTCGTCCAGCTTATATGGATCGCACTGTGCTCGGCCGGTCAGAATGATCGTCGCTCCGCGTACGGCTCGGGCGATTTCCTTCGCAAAAATGATGCCCAAGCCACCTGCTCCACCCGTAATGAGATAAACGCCATCGTCCTTCCATAACCGGGAGTTCGTTCCCTCTCCAGGAGCCCGCCTCTTGAGTGTCATCACCATACGGCGGGAACCTTGATAGCCGATATGCGTATCCTCGGGGTGATCGAGATTATCGCGAAGCTTTTGCACGATCGCGAGCTCTGTATCGTCTTGCGATATTTCAATCAGTTGCCCTGCCATATGCGGGTTTTCCAGACGCATCGTTTTTAGCAGCCCGCGCAGTCCCGCTAGCAGCTCGTGTCCGCTACCAGGGGTATAAACGATCTGTATGACGCCTTTCCCTGTTACTTGGCGCAGTAAGCGCTGGGTCTCTTCTAAGATCCGCTGCGCGAAGCGGCTGAATCTCTGCTCCATGGCGACCTCTTCATCCGCCAGCGCCAAGCAACGGACGCCGGGAAAAGCGCTTTCCACCGATGCTTGCAGCATGGGAGCGGGCTCGCACAGGATCACCGTATGCTCGGTTACCGGCGAATTCGCAATTCCAGGCTGCGGAGCTTTGTCACTCCATTCCGGAACCATAAAGAGGACATCCTCTTGCCTGGTACCCGCCTCCATCACTCTGGCGCAATACCCCTTCATTCTCACGCAAATATTCCCCTGCTCGTCCAGCAGATCGATGTCAAGGCTTGGAAGCTGATTATGCCGACCGCTGCCGCTGCTGAAGCGGGCGAAAGCCCACATAACAGGCAGGCATTCATTTAGCAGCTCCATCTCCTGCAGCGCAAAAGGAAGCGGTGGAGAGGTACCTGGTTGGTAGCCGGCTTCCGTATCGAGTCCGAGCAGCAGGCATGATGCTGCCTGCAGTGCGCCGTCCAGCAAGCTCGGGTGTAGCGCAAAACTCTGCATAGACGCAGCTAAGGATTCGGGAAGCACCAGCTTCGCAAGCGCCTTGCCCTGTCCGGTGAGCAGAATATCCATGACCTGATGAGCAGGACCATAATTGACACCGATCCTATCAAATGTCTCGTAGCATTCCATCCGGCTGATCGAACGTGCAGCACATTCCTTCAGCAGGCGGTCGATCGGAATGCGCTGCTGCTCACCCGGCTCCTCCAGGCATACGGATCCCTCACTGCATAAGACGGTTTCGGCTTCTGCCGAACCGAATACCCGAAAAGCAATATCACCGTCGGTCGACGGTGTCAGCGTAATTTCGGCCGAAACGGCTGCAGCCCCTGCCGTGATGGGCTTAGCCCATATCACATTTTTTAGCCGGATCTTCTTCCCGCTGTATTCCTCATCGCTTACGGCCGATTGAATGGCCGCCCTTGCCATCTCTAAATATGCAGCTCCCGGCAGCACCCGCTGCCCGTGTACCACATGGTCTTCCAAGAAAAACTCTTTGCCGGTAAAGGTCGACTTAAACCGTTGTTCGGCAAACGTAGAGACATTCCGATGCAGCAACGGATGAAAAACCTCCGAGGATTGCAAAGCTTCCTGTGCTCCTGCACGCGGACTGCTCTCGCCCTCGTTTACCCAATATCGCTCATCGGCAAAGGGATAGGTTGGAAGAGACACTCTGTTATAACTGCACCCCTCGAACAATTGTTCATAGTTCAAGGAATAGCCTTGACTGTATAAGTCTGCCACGGCAGTCAGACTCTCGATAAACTTGGCATCTTGGTCTGTCGCTGCGCAAATGGCTATACATTCATTGCCATACTGTTTCAGAACCGGCTTCTCCCGTTGCTCTTTCGTAAGGGCATCAGATTCATAGATACCCGGACCTTCTCCAGTCATCAGCCAAGTTTCAAGCCGGAGAAGAAGCTCCTCCGTATCCTTGGCTAAGAAGGCGAGCCGGTCGGCAAAATGTCTCCGTCCGAGAAGAAGCGTTAAACTCATATCCCCGATGAATATACTGCCGTTCTCCCCCCTGCAAAACGCAGCGAGCCGTTCCGCTTGCCTGCGCAGCTGCTCACCTGTCCGGGCAGACAGTACAATCAAGTAGAGAGGGCGCTGCCGCTTTCCACATCCGATATGCGGCGGCGCCTCCTCAATGACCGCATGGGCGTTTGTGCCGCTGAAGCCAAACGAGCTGACAGCAGCGCGGCGCGGCGTGCCGGGCTCCGTCTCCCAAGCCCGAATGGACTTGTTGATGAAAAACGGACTACCTTCCAGGCGGATATTCGAATTGATGCGCTCTGCGTGCAGTGACGGCGGTAGCTGCTTATGCTTCAAAGCAAGCAATATTTTCATAACGCCGGCTACTCCGGCAGCGCCGACCGAATGGCCGATATTCGTTTTGATCGAACCAAGAGCGCAATAATGCTCCTTATCCGTATAATGACGGAACGCACGCGTTAAAGCCTGAAACTCGATTGGATCGCCCAATCTTGTTCCCGTTCCATGCGCCTCCATCATTTGGATCCCCTGCGGATCGAGCTGGAAGCGATCATACACTTGGCGCTCCAGTCGTTCCTGAGATTTGGCGCTTGGCGCTGTAATGCCGTTGGTCGTCCCGTCCTGATTAATTCCGGTGCCCCGGATGACACCATAAATATGGTCGCCGTCTGCCAATGCGTCCTTCAGCCGCTTCAGCATCACGACACCAACCCCTTCGCCGGGTACAAAGCCGTCCGCCCGTTCATCGAACGTATAGCAACGGCCGCTCGGCGAGAGCATGCCGGCTCGAATGGCGTTTTCATAAAATCGAGTCGTCGCTTGCACGAAAACACCGCCTGCCAATGCCATTTCGACCTCATTGGACATAAGCGCTTGGCAAGCCAAATGAATAGCCGTCAGCGAGCTGGAGCAGGCCGTGTCAATCGTAACCGCAGGTCCCTGCAGATTAAGGAAGTACGAGATACGGGATGGGATTACGGATAGGGCGTTCCCCCAAAACGATTGAGCCGGCGGATGATTGTCGAATAATTCATTGTAATCGCTTCCGCAGCATCCGACATAGACCCCGCATTGCCGGCTTGAGGCTGCCGATCCCGCGTAGCCCGCATCCTCAAGCGTCTTCCACGCTTCTTCGAGAAACAGCCTTTGCTGGGGATCCATATACGATGCTTCGAGTCCCGAAATATTGAAGAACATTGGATCAAACCGGTCGATCTGGTCCAAAAAGCTGCCGTCGCGGCAAGCATCCGAGCCGCTCCAGGCCAAGTGGGAAGAAAGATCCCAGCGGGTGATCGGGCCCACCAAATCATGGCCACTTGCGATATGCTGCCACAGCTCGTCTGTCGTTTCCGAGCCGGCAAACCGTCCGCTCATCCCAATAATCGCAATGCCCTCCGCCGTCATCGGGTCACGAGCAATCACCTTTTCTTGCTCCGCAGTGTCGATTACGACGCTGCTGGCTGCTGCATTAGCTGCTTCTACTATTGTTTCAAGCACATTTTCATGTATAAAAACGTCCCTATAAGCCGACTGGATATGTGCAGTCAATTCGTTCACGGAGGAGTAGTCGAACAGACTCGTTGTTTCCAGCTCCACCTTTAGCGCCTCGTTCAATATACGCACCAGATGAATACCAAGGATAGAGTCAACGCCATAATCGGCAAACGATTCATCGTCTTGGATCATATCGGCACTCACCTTCAACGATTCGGCCAGTTTCTCCCGAATAACCGCTCGAATCGTTTCCGATATCGCGTGCTGGTCGATGTCCTGAACGTTCGCCGCTTCTATCTTGGCAGGCGGCGCTGGGTAGCCATGCTGCGTTTCGATCCGATCCAAGCGTTCCGAAGACGAACCCCGGGATCTCGCAGTCTCTGCAACACCGGCAGAGGCCGGACGTTCAAGCTGCCGAACGATGCCGTCGCTCTCTGCAATGACAATTTGCTGCCCCCATTCATGTCTGCCTTCAGCAGGGAAAAATACGTGCCGAAAGCCCTCCTCCTCCAGCACCCGCTTCCATGTCTCGGGGTACAAGCCAGGACAGCCGGGTATTCGGAGCTCTGCATCCTCATACTTCCACCAGCCTTCCAGAAATCCGAAGGTAAGATGGGAGAACAGGAAGTTGTCATTTAATTCATTGAGAAGAAGCAGCCCATTCTTTTTAAGCGCGGCTTTGGCATTGCGCAGTGTTTGCCTGATCTGCTTTGTAGCATGAAGAACATTCGTCGCAATCACCAGGTCATAGGCTCCCGGCTCTATGCGCTGCTCCGCTAGGGGTTTCTCCAGATCGAATATTTGACAGGTCAAATACGGATTGTCAGGCCGGTATTCTTTCTCGGCGTGCATAAAAAAAGCACGGGACAGATCCGTGTAGCAGTACTCCTCGATATTCGCCTGGTGCGGTTTCAGCTTGCGAAAGACCATCGCGCTCGTTCCGCCCGTGCCGGCGCCGATCTCTAAAATCCGGATGCGTACCGATGCGTCCTGACGCTCTCGTTCTTGTACATAATCGACCAAGAAGTCTGCGATCACTTCATTGAAGTAATCCGCGGCCAGATTGTTCTTGTAAATCCCCTCCGTCAGCGCCATGGAGGCTTGAGGGAATATAACGTCGGTTGCAGGAATTTTGCCCGTAATGATCTCCGGCAGCGCCTTAAGCGAGGCTTCGACCAAGACGGCCTGCGATTTAAGATTCGGGTCGGCGAGCCACTCCATTTTTTGTCGGTCCCATTCAGCCCAGATGGTCTCGATATGGACAAGCGATGGATCGTAAACTTTGATATTGCCGCCGCTAACCTCGAGATAACCGTGCCGCTCAAGTGCGACGACACTTTCTTCCAGCCATCTATCGTATATCCCGCGCAAGCCGGCAGCTGCTTTTAGCGCATCCAGTGTCGTATTTCGTTCCCTAAACATGCCAATCGATTGCAGTTGACCCCAGAGCAACCGGCAAAGAAGCGGATCGTTCCACTTCATTTGCAGACTTCCAACCTTAAATCCCGACATTAGCAGGCCATCCTTTCTTTTATTATGCATCGCCTTCGGATATTAGGTATCAGCTCTTGTCAGCGCCGATTTCTATTGCCTCGCGCACACATGAACTGATCTGACGCAGCGATGCTTGAGCAGACAGCTCAGCCGGCTGCAAATCGATATGATATTGCTGGTTTACGGACACAAGCATTTCGTTAAGAACGACCGCATCGATCCCGTATTCCTCCAACCGAGTATCCACACAAATTTCACTGAAATCCACTTGAAGCCATTCAGCGGCTAAACTGGATAAATACGTGAGCACAGGATCGGCTGTCTCATCGGCCGATACCGAAGAAGCTGGGACAGGATACTCCTGCTCCGATGCACTGCGTCTCTTTCGCTCCGCTATCAGCCGTTGGATATTGGACGAGAGCTGTTCCGGATAGTTTGCAATCCATTCATCATGCTTCATATCAATTAGCGGATAAGGCTTTGTTGTTTTGATTAGCATCATTTGGTCAAACGGCCCGGCAAGGAGCGTCTCCAGTGCGTCCATCGCTTCTTCCGGCTCGATGGAGCCAACCCCTGCCTGTGCCATGCGCTTTCGGTAATGTTCCGAAGAAACGATGCCTGTGCCTCCCCAGTAGCCCCAGTTTATGACCTTCACTTTGCATGGCCATTCCATCGCCAGACACTGTGCGAATGCATCTTTGAAGGTGCACCCTGCCGCGTAATTGCTCTGACCTCCGGGTTTTGCAAAAGAGTTCATGGAAGAGAAGAACAGGACGAAATCCAATTGTTCCCTTCCGAATACCTGTACGATCCTTACGCTCACGTCCACCTTTGCCGTCAATCCCGCTGCGAACCGTTCCTCCGACATATTCGCCAAACTTTGATCCAAAAGCACAATTGCCGAGTGTATGACGCCATGGATCCGTCCGTAGCTGGATTTTATACTCTCGTACGCCAGTTCCAGCGCCTTCCCGTCCTTTGCGTCTGCTTGGATGTAGCACGGAGATGGCCCCAGTTTTGACAGCCGATCGATCTTCTCCTGAATACCGGCGTCAATCTCCCGTCGGCCAATCCAGACGATGTTCGCCTGATATCGGCGAATCATATATTCGCTCCATGCTTCTCCGATTCCGCCGGTTCCGCCGATTACCGCATAGACCCCTCCCTTCCGGTATACTGTACCTTCAGGTTTGGGGATCCGCGCCGGGATCATTTTCTGCCGGTACCACTTCCCGGACCGGTATGCCCATACGTCGCCTCGCTCATCGGGCGGCAATGCGATCAACTCCTCGATCGGCCAAGCATCTTCCCGCTCCAAATCGGCAAAGCTAACCGACCAGTTCGGATATTCCTTGGCCATCGAGCCGATAAGCCCATGCAGGCTTGCATGAGCCGGCCGAATCGTTTCCTTCCGGAATACCTGCACCGTTTGGAATGTGATGACACTCCACTTTAACGCCTTTGCGCCATATCCAAGCATAAGCAGCACTTTGATGATCCGAAACAGGAAAAGCACGCCTTCATGCTGCGCCGTAAGCATCGCATCCGATTCCGCTGACTCTATCGAATCGTCAGGCGCAATCCAAACAAAATGGCCGATCTCGCCGCACTGCTCCAGCTTTCGTGCCAATACTTCCTGGTCATCCTCCACCTGTAGCTGTACATCCTGCGCATTCGGAATAACCCGCCATATCTTGTCACGGCTCGCTGCCGAACCCCCGGCTATTACGGTTCGTATGTTCGGAGCATCCGTTTTACGTGCAGCCGGTGTGATCGGGTCCCATAGCGGCACCATTAATCCAGCATATGCTTTTGACGCCTCCGGTTTTGCAGAATCTGAGACGCCGCCGGCGAACCCGCCCTCCAACGGCCTTAGGACGAAGCCCTTGATGCTCACACAGACGCTACCGTCTTCATCGCATACATCAATACGGAGACGTTTAGCCGTTTTGCTGTCTCCCGCTTCTTCCTGGCTTACAATCGCCCAAGCAGCAGAAGCGCACGGACGTATAATTTCGAGCTCCCGCAGCGTAAAAGGCAGCAAGGGCTTGCCGCTTTCACCAATGGCCGTTTGTCCTGCATTTGAATAACCGTAAACCGCCGTCTGCAGAGCGGCGTCCATCAAGCTCGGATGAAGAACAAAGTGATTTCGCGTATCGGAAATGGATTCCGGCAGCAACAGCTTAGCGGCAATAAAGCCGTCCATTTGATACAGTTGCTCAATTCCTTGATGAGCCGGACCATAATGAAGCCCCATCCCCCTCATACGTTCATAACAGACGAGCGATGGGACAGGGGTTCGCCCAGAGTTTAAGAAATCTTGAATTTGCAGTTTACTGGAAGCCAGATCAGCCGAACGAAACGAGACATGACCTTCGCAATGAAGGACACGATCTTGCTCCGATTCACCAGATACGCTGTACACTTGAAAGCTGCAGCTATCGTCATTTTGAACCGAAAGCGACACATGAACCTCAACGGAGCTATCCGTCACAATAACAGGCTTCGACCACACCACCCGATTCAGCACGATACGCTTACGTTCGCCTAACCATTTCCTGCCGGCCTGTTCAGCCGCCTCGCGGACCATTTCCAAGTAAACGACACCCGGCAATACACGCTTCCCGGCGACGACATGATGAGCGAGAAAAAATTCCTCTCCTGTGAAAACCGAACTGTAGCGAACTCCGGCAAAGTCCGATGTGTTCCGATGCAGTACAGGATGAAGCTCACCTACACCTCCGTTGCCTGACGTCGGCGCAATGGCGGATTCCGGAGGATTGCCCGTAATCCAGTATCGTTCTTTGGTAAAAGCATAGGTAGGCAGTCGAAGTCTGTTCAGATCCATTCCTTCAAAGAGCGCCAACGCATCGAAGTCATAGCCCTTTACGTACAGCTCTGCCAAAGCTGCTATTTTCTCCCGATACTTTTGCGTATCATTCACACATTCGCGGAGCTCTCGGATCAGTAGGCCTGCCAGCTCTTGAAAAAGCGCAGTTTTGGTCTTATCTATTTTTGAAGCTTCCTGCTTCAAAAATCGCTGTGCTTCTTCCCGGTCGGACAACAGCTCCTTTAAACGACCTTTAAGCTCCTCCGCACTTTGAGCCACGATAGCGGTACGAATGCCAAAATGTTGCTTGCGCAGTAGCAAGGCAGCACTCAGGTCCGCGGCTTCGCACTCGCTTCCTTCGCGATCCAACCATGCGACTAACGTCTCTAACGATAGAAGAAGCGATTTTTCAGACTTTGCGGAAAAACAAAATAGATGGCACGGCAATTCATGCTGCGCCTTCTTGCTAGACGACCTCTGCGGCGCTTCCTCGATCAGCACATGCCCATTCGTCCCTCCGAAGCCGAACGAGCTTACGCCGGCTCTTCTCGGAAGCGTCTGTTGATTATGATCCAGAAGCGGCTCCCATTCCCGCTGCTGGTCCACCATATAGAAAGGAGTCCCGGTTAATTCAACCCGATGGTTCAACGTTTTGAAATTTTGTAATCCGGGGAGTGTTCGGTGCTTCATGGAAAGCAGCACTTTAATCACGCCCGCGATGCCTGCTGCGGATTCGGCATGCCCGATATTTGTTTTGGCTGAACCGATGCCGCAATAACGATGACTAAGCGGCTTATCCATCTCTGCTTCGAGTTTTTGAAACGCAAGCGTAAGGCCCTGAAACTCAATCGGATCGCCTTTAGGCGTTCCGGTGCCGTGCGCCTCCATATAATTCACCTGATCCGGAGTTAGACCCGCTTTGCGGAAAGCCTCCTCGATGACTTCAGCCTGCGCCTGTGGATTCGGATAAGTTAAGGTGTGTGTCTTACCGACATGATTCACAGCGCTTCCTTTAATGACGCCATAGATTAAATCGCCGTCTTTTTCCGCCAGTGCCAAGGGCTTAAGCAAAATAAGACCGGCGCCTTCACTGCGGACATAGCCATCCGCGTTATCATCAAACGTTTTACAGGAGCCCGTAGGTGACAGCATGCCTGTTCTGGAAAATGAAATATGGCGGGTCGGAGTCAGGATCAGACTGACACCACCCGCCAAAGCCATGCTGCATTCACCTGTCTGTAACGATTGGACCGCCAAATGAATCGCTTGCAGCGAACTTGAGCACGAGGTGTCCACTGAAAGGCTCGGCCCTCTCAGATTCATAAAATGGGATATTCGATTCGCGATAACAGCAGCTGCGGTTCCCGTCGAATAATGAGCTTCAATAAGGCTGGAGGGTCTCTCCTGCAGTTCCTTGTAATCCAAGTTGAACACGCCGATATAGACCCCTGTCTTACTGCCCGATAACGCGGATGGGACGACCCCAGCATCTTCAAGACACGACCACGAAAGCTCAAGCATCATCCGCTGCTGCGGGTCCATCACCTCCGCCTCTCTGGCCGATATACCGAAGAACGCGGCATCAAAAGCGTCTACATCGTCAATAAAGCCGCCCCATTTGCTGTTGGTCTTCGTATATTCAACTTTCGGATCTCCCCAATAGTCTCTCCAGTCCCACCGCTCCTTGGGAATTTCCCGGATGGATGAACGGCCCTCAATCAGATTGGACCAGTATTCATGATAATTCCGCGCCCCAGGTAGTCTGCAGGACATCCCGATGATTGCTATATCAACCATAACGTTCTCCTTCTCAGTCAATTGCCAACCAATTCGGAAATTCGGCGGTTCAACAGGGCTGCCGTTTCATTCAGCAGCATTTCTCCAATCTGATCGATATGACGGTTTCTCCAATGCTCCAGCTCCGTGCCCAGCACCCACTGGTTGAATGCTCCGAGCGCAGGACCGCAATGAATTTGGTAATCTACCTTATATTCCTTGCTGCCCGTCATCGCCAACCGCGTCGAATAAGAGAAATACCACTTGAATATAAGCGCCATTTTATACTTTGGATTACGCTCCGCCTTCTCGATTTCGGCAGGAGCTTTGTGTGATATGACTTCCTGATAGATTTCTTCAAAGGTGCGATGGAAATACTTATCCTGAAGACGCTCCCTTGTCGCCTCGTCTAATTCTTCCAAGGCGTTGAAATGCCGGTACAGATCATACAATTTATTCGCTCTTGCGGGGAAAAATAGGCCCTTCTTTAAAACCTGTATCTTCGCGCCGATTTCAAACATATCGCCCGCCGGCGCATAATCGGTATCCTGCACATTCGCCTGCTGCAGAAGGTCTTTAGCGGCATCACTAGTCGCAGCCTCCACCGTGCATTGGTTAATGGAACCGGTCACAAGGAAATCCGCACCTAACAATATCGCGGCAGCCGCAGCCTCAGGAGTTCCGATCCCTCCGGCAGCACCTACGGAAATCTCGCTCGTATAACCATGTTCGCGTACTATGTCGTCACGTAGCCTGATCAAGGTCGGGAGGAGCACATACGCGCTGCCTTGATCGGTATGTCCGCCCGAATCCGCTTCGACGCACAGATCGTCGGCAACCGGCACCATTTGTAGCAAGCGGCCTTCTTCCTGCGTAATTTTACCTTCTTGAACAAGTCTCTCTATGATCCGCTCCGGGGCCGGTCTTAGGAAGTTGGATGCGACCTCTGGTCTGGAAACCTTGGCGATAATTTTGTTTCGAATCTCCACCGTTCCGTCCGCTCTTCTTGTCAGTCCCTTCGCCCGATATTTAATTAGCGCGGGAGTCATCGTAATGAAGGAAGAAGCCTCTATTACAGTTATGCCGTACTTCAAGTAAAGATCGGCAACCGCTTCTTCGAGAGCCTGGTTATCCGGATGGTGAAGAAAATTCATTCCATAGGGCTCACCGCTGCGTAATTGGCGCTGAATGTCCCGAATCGCTTCCTCAATTTGCGTAATCCTTAGTCCCCCGGAGCCAAAGAAACAGAGCATTCCGGCCGTTCCAGCTTTCACAACCATTTCGGCTGAGGAAATCCCCTTGTACATGGCGCCCAAAACATAGGCATATTTCAGACCATACCGTTCCTTGAACGCCAGGCTGCCAAGCGAAGCTGCAGTGATCGTCTTCCGAGCGCTGGGCATGGAGACCGATTCCCTATCAACGAACGGCAGGTCGTTCATTTGTTCGTTTGTGCTCGGCTCCTCCGGTGTTTCTTCCTCTACGAATAACGGAGAGCTCGACTGCCTGATCTTCTCCGTCAGCTTTGTAAGCACGTCCTTCGGCCCAACCTCTTCGAACAGCTCTACCTCTTTTCCCATTAAATAGCGAATGGTGTCCGTCCAATTGACGGAGCTTGTGATTTGCTCAGTCAGGTTGCGTTTGATTTCGTTGAACGGATAGGGACGGGCAGACACGTTTGCGATGACAGGGATAACAGGCTCGTTGAAGATAAAGTTATTCAGAAATTGCTCGAATTCTTTCTTCGCTTCATTCATATACCGGGAATGGAACGCGCCACTGACATTAAGCGGAATGTACATCCCTGCCCCAGCCTGTTCAAAAATGCGCTGCGCCTCCATTATATGGTCTTTACGCCCCGACAAGACGGTTTGCACGGGCGAATTATAATTGGCCACGTCGATTTCCAAGTGTCCATTCCGGCGAATAATGTCTTCAACCTCTTGCGCTTGCATGCCGATTACTGCCGCCATTCCTCCGCCTGTAGCCAGGGCCATTAGCTCGCCCCGCTTCTTAACGAGACGCAGTCCGGTTTCGAAATCGAAAACCTCTGCCGCAAACAGGGCGTTATACTCGCCCAAGCTATGACCAGCTACAAAGTCGGGACGTCTGCCTGTTTCCTTTCTTTTCTTCATATACATCAGAGCATTGACCGTGTATAAAAGCGGTTGGGTAAAAGCGGTGTTTCCCAGCTGATGCTTCGGATCGTTCAGGCATAGCTCCTTTACCGAATAACCAAGAATGGCATCCGCCTTTGCAGTCAAATCCGGAAATTCATCAAAAAGTCCTTCCCCCATACCAACGTGCTGCGAGCCTTGTCCTGGAAAAAGATATGCGATCATGCTTTCGTCGTTCCCTCCCGTAATCGAGTCATTTGGTCGTGCGATCGTTCGCTTGAGCTCATTCATTTTCTCAAAATCAAAACCGTATACCGTCAGAAGCCCGGCGCTTTCAGAGCTTGACTCGTCCTTTAAGAGCCGTTTCGTGAAATTTGCGAGCACCCCTGAAGGGCTCAAATCCAAATAAACGGCCGGCTGTTCCCGCTCCATAGCAGTTACTGCTTCCCGAAACCTCATCGGCTGCCTGACCACATCCCAGAAATATTCGTGCCTCAAAGCTTCAACCAATTCTCCATACATGCCGGACACAAAAGGGATGGCCGGTTTCTGAAGCGATAAAGTACGAAGATGACTGATAAACGCGTTTTCGGCAGGTTCAATTTCCCTAGAATGGAACGCGTAGGAGACAGGAAGCCGAATGGAAGCAATACCTTTATCCCTCAAATGCGTATGAATGCCGTCCAAGCCCACATTACCGCCTGCGATCACGAAATGCCCATCGTAGTTAACTCCTGCCAGCTCGGTGTTGTTATATAAGAGCGGGTTCTCCCAAAAGGTGCGCGGATCATCCAATACGGCCAGCATCCCCCCGCTTTCACAACTCATCTCAAAGATTTGAGCCTGTTTGATGACAGCAATGAGGGCCAGCTCCGGGTCCATAATATTGGAGACAGCGGCCGCGACAAATTCCCCGAGACTGCTGCCCAATACATAATCAGGAAGGATCCCGTGATGAAGCATCTCTTGTGCCAAGGCGTACTGCACCATAAAAAGAGCTGGATGAGTAAAAAGCGTTCTATCGAAAGATTCTGCTTTCGAATGTCCAGGGTCATAGAGCAGCTGCATGATGGATCGGCCAACTAACGGTTTGGCAATTTGATCCAGACGGGTCATCCATTTTTCGAATACATCTCCCTCGGTCAGGAGCGTCTCACCCATGTGATAATATTGGGACCCTTGACCCGAGAACATAAACACGACTTTTTTCTCCATTGTCCCCTCCGTTTTACTTTCGTCTCCCTCTCGCATCCGAGCCATAGCCTTGAGCATGACGCATTCGGAACGAAATGAATTGCGCGCGATTCATAAGGTGAAAATAGATGTTGTTCTCCAATAAATACCAAAGCGGATATCCAGGCTCTTTCCCGTATGAATGTCCAGGATAGACTCTGGCGTAGATCGGCACGGTGTCTCGTATTTTTTGCAAGCTGTCGAACATATCATCCGGATTTCCGCCGGTTGTATCGCATCTGCCGCAGCCTTCGATAAATAGCGTATCTCCTGTTATCAAACAACCGGATAATAGATAACAGGCGCTTCCGGCCGTATGGCCCGGCGTAAGCATACAGGTAATCGTGGTGTTGCCCAGCGAAATGGTATCCAGATCGTTAAACGTATGTAAATTGGGCGCAGAAAACGCGTAATACCGCGCTTCCTTCGCTGACATGTACACATTGGGCGCATACCGTGCACTTAGCAATTCCACAAGATTGACGTGATCAAAATGGGAATGAGTTAACAAAATGGCATGCAGCTTCACGTCCAGACCCTCGATCACCGTCAAAATTCGATCGAGCTCCCAAGAAGGATCTACAAGAGCAGCCAGCTTTGTCGCTTTATCCACGATTAAATAATTGTAATTGGACAATTCATTGAGATAGCTAGTAGAAATGGTATGGATCTGATAGGAATCGCTCATTGCAGCTAACTCTCCCTTCAGGAGCAAAACCCAAAACAAAAAAGCCCCACTAAGTGGAGCTCATCCTTCGAAGCATCATTTTTTCTAGAAACACGGCTTTTATTTTATAGTTGTACTTCGTTTACGGCAGCCGCAATCGAATGCCAGAAAATGATTTTGCATTTCCAAGGGATCTAAATGCCACTCGCTTTTGCGAGGGGCTACGATTGACCAGACGTAGCCGCAAGTCAGGTATGTTTTGGCGCTGTACTGCGGAAAATGCGTGAACGTACTCACATAAAACCCGTCGTAAGCCTGAATCGTTTCGATCTCTAGTAATTCTAACGGGATAGTAAGTCCCGTACGAAGCACCTTTGACAGCGCCTCTTTGCTGGACCACAACAACGTTAATAAGAATTCTTTGCTGCTAATAACAGTTGCGCCGCTCTCCATCTCCGCCACTGTCATTTGACTGGCCATTGTTTCGTTTCTTGACGGATTGATGGCCTCCACATCGATTCCCATTGGGCTCCCTTCTGGGAAAACAATAGCAGCTCCCATGCATTGGCAATGAGAAATGCTAACCGCTAATTTATCCGGGCTGCCGGTATGAAGAACTGGCTGTCCGAAGACTCCCCGGCTAATGGTTATCTTTGTTAAATCAGACCGGCCCATCATTGTCGAAGCCGCTCGTTTGGCAGCTGTTCTGCCTAACAAATAATTTCTTTTCCCGACATCAAATGTCATTTTTTGACAATATTCCATTTCGTCGAGGCCGAATATAAACGGATCTATCCCAGGTTCCTTATCCTCGCCGATATGAACGAAGCTTAGCCCGGCGTTCATGGTTAGATCAGGCCTATTCAACACGATGCATTTCTCGAACGAACGCCACTGCAAAGATGACCACCACCCAAAAATGGACATGACGAGACATTTCGCGGCTATATAGCAGCAAAAAAAAGCGAATACAATATTCAGAATCCAATGCGAACCAACGTGCCGCAACAACGATTAGTTCTTGTCTTTTTGGACTATGTACAAAGATTGTTTAGTTAATTATAATATTAACAACTGTCTCTTATTGTACCACAATTTCAAAATAATGTCGAATTTTAAAGATTATGTCGAATAAAATATGATATTTTCAACTTACACCCCATGAGGAGGCAAGTGATGAATTGGTATGCCCTTTATGTAGAGACCGGATACGAAGAACGAGTAGCCAAATTTCTTTCGGATAAATTCTCTTCTCGCCAATTAAGGGCCGTTGTACCGAAAAGAAGGCTTCCTGAACGAAAACAGGGTCTTATTACCCACCCTTTAAAAATTATGTTTCCGGGTTATCTACTCATCCAAACGAATATGGACACGAAGACATACTACGACATTAAAGAAACCCCTAGAACTTTCAGACTCGTAAATAACAATAAGCAGATAAGACAACGATCAGATGGTTTACTGCAAGTGTCCGAAATCGAAGAAGCAGAAATCCGTCCGATTTTAAAAATGCTGGACACAGACGGGGTACTCGGATATTCAACCTTAATGATTACCGACTCCAAAATTACCGTCAAAAAAGGTCCCCTTGCCGGAAAAGAAGGAATAATAAAGAAAGTGGATCGGCGAAAGAAAAGAGCCAAAATTGTAATTGACTTCCTAGGAGACGAGAGAATGATTGACGTTGGAATTGAAATATTGGAATAAATATCAATTCAGCGCAGAAAGGCTACCGAATCAATTACCTGGCAGCCTCGTGTCATAACTTGATAAGTATCGAAATATAATAAAAACCCGACCTGAAGGTCGGGTTATTTCTTATATCAACTTTCTTACATAAAAAAGTGGGACCCGTTTTAATTCATTCATGTTTGATTCCTTATCAAATAACACCACCTATGAGTAGGTGATTAATCATTTGGGGTACTGCGTTTACCTACTAACAAGTCCTTAGTCATTGCCCGATACCCATACTTTCGTAGTTCCTCCTCTCCATGAGCGTTTCGATATTAAGGGTCAATGGAGTCCAAACTGACTGCGCTAAGGTCAAAATAAAATTCGACACCCATCTGTGTGTTATTAGCACCATAGCTACTATGGTGAAGGTCCAAAATATTCATGACCACAGTCAGGCCCAATCCTGTCCCGCCAAACTCTTTGTTCCTAGATTTTTCTATTCTGTAGAATGGATCCCAGATTCGTTCTATTTCTTCATCGGAGATGTGGGTGTTTTCATTTTCAATTTTAAACGTGTATTTGCTTATACTCTTATTGTTGATGATGTTAATGTTGATATGGCTGTTTTTTGGTGTATATTTTACGGCGTTCACAAATAAGTTGGTGATAACCTGCTCGATCCTTTTAATGTCCCCCCATACATAAGCTTCCTCATCAATTTCAAACAGAACCTTCAATTCTTTTTCATCAGCCATCGCTTTGAATTTGTCATAAACCTTCAAAAAGATGTGCCATAAGTCAAAAGTGCTCTCCGTAAGTTGATAGTTAGGCGACTCCAGTCTTGAAATATCAAGCATTTCTTGAATCATTTCTGTCATACTGTCGACTTCATCTAAAATAGCATCATAATATTTCAATTGATTTCCCTCATATACTCCGTTCTTGATGCCTTTGATATAACCGTTTATGACAGTTAAAGGTGTTTTTAACTCATGAGATACGTTAGCAACGAACTCTTTTTCTTTTTCCTTCAATTTCATCTGTATTTCATAATCTTTTGCCAGTTGTTCATTCGCATAAACTAAATCCGTAATTTTCTGTTCCAGATTAGTAGATATTTTGTTTAAAGCTTCGCCCATTTGACCTAATTCATCCTTGGACTTGACGATGTATTTTTCACTAAAATTCTGATTTGCGATCTGATTCGCTATGGCACTCATTTTAACCAGGGGCTTCGATAATGTCTTGGAAATAATAATAGCGATCATAATAACGATGATCATCGTAAACACAAATAAAATGATATAATACTGGTTCAAATTGCCGATAACCTCATCTACGGATTGGAGAGAAGTGACTGCCAGCACGATTAGATTTGTTCCTTCAAAATTTTCGGTTAACACCAAACAATTAATATCCGTCTGCGTGTCCCGGACCGTGTATATTTGATTAGGGATCGATTGCCCTTCTTCTCTGTTCATCATACCGAACATTTCTTTGAAGAGAACATTCTTTTGCGCAGTGAAGGATTTATTTTCCGCTGGTTTGGAGACCACTTTTCCTTCAATTACAATGGACTTAGGCTGCGCATTCACGATGTTCTGATCACTACTCGTGATTCCTTCGAAAAATATCGAGGATATCTGTGCTGGTTCTAGGATTCGAGTGCCGATGCGGATTTTATTTGGAAGAACTAATGATTCCTTATCATCCAAAAGAACTCCGTCAATGGAGATGCTGTCTTCTTCGTTGATTTTTTTATATTCGATGGACAGAAAGTCATCGACGATTTTGTACTCCCTATTATTTTTCGTCCTGACCACGAATTGCGAGTAATTATTATTTAATGGTGATCCATAGCGATGCTGCAAGTGACTATCGATTACTGAAATGATTGCATTGTTATTCTCCGACATTTGGGTAATATACTTATTGATCGAATCAGTCGACTCATGATTGTTAATTTTCGATTCGATTGTACGGACAAACTCTTTCATATTTTGCTTTTTCGTATATACATAGTACGGTTCGAAATATATCGATTGAAAAATGATTTGAATCATAAATATGGCGGCAAATAAGACGACATGAAACAAAAAGAGCTTATAGGCGATCCCTCTCTTCCGCATTACTCCACCTCGAATTTATACCCTAGACCAAATACGGTTTTGATCAGATAGGCTTTATGCTGCAGGTTTTTTCTGAGCTTTTTGACTTGCGCGTCAACCACTCTTGTGTTTCCGAAATAATCATAACCCCATACTTCATTCAGTATTTGATCTCTGGACAATACGATATGCTTGTTTTCCATCAAATACAGCAAAAGTTCAAATTGTTTCGGCTCCAATTCAATAGTCTTATTCTCGATCCATACATCCCGGGTAAGCTTGTTGATGGTAACTCCTTTTAACGTTAAGGTTTCCTTTTTTCCATCTTCTTCTTTATTTGCGGTATGGATTCTTTCGAGAAGAACTTTGGATTTAGCCACAAGAATCTCAGGATTGAACGGTTTAGTCACATAATCGTCCGCTTTAAATTCATAGCCCATCAACTGATCCTCGACTTCCGAGCGTGCTGTCAGCATGATGATGGGCACATCCGATTTTTTTCTAATTCTTCTACATACGGAGAATCCGTCTATTTCCGGTAGCATAATATCGAGAATGACCAAATCGACAGTTCCTTCTTCAAAGGCTTGTAGACCAGCCTTCCCATCCGTTGCGATAATGGTTCTGTATTCATTCATCGTAAAATAGTCAGCGATAATATTCGCAATTTTCTCTTCATCTTCTATAATTAAAATGGTTCGTTTCATCAATTGTCCCCTCGTTTAATAAAGCAGGCATCATCAAAGTAAAGTGACGTACGAATGAAGATGCCTGCTCCAATACATGGATTCGTTAATTCATCAATATTAGATATTCTCCGTCTTTTTCCTCATACTTAGCGTCAAAGATAAGAAGATCGTTCCTCTGGATCGTAAGCAGTTTGTCCTTACTGATTTCGATATCCTTTTTAGGAATAAATACAATCCTGTAACCCATCGGTGTATTGGGATCCATCTTCGTTGGATCATTCGTAGCTTCCATTGGTTCCTCTATGAACAAGGATTTCATCTTGTTGAGCTTAATCCGAGTTTCACCGAGTATTATTTCCATTGTTACTGTCTGTATTTCCGCTGGTTTCCCTTTAAATTTGTATTCAACCATCATATCCTCGTACGTGGCCGAAGAGTTTTTAATTGTAACAGGGATTTTGACCGCGGCATACTTGTCATCATGCTGTTTGGACGCGATATCATCTACGAATGATTTTAACTTATCATTATATGAGCTGTAATAATCATTGTTGGCCGTTTTTATATTTTCGTGGCCTTCTGCTTTTTTGCTGCCGAATTTGGATTTCAACAACCCTAAAGGAGAAGTTTTAAATATAGCTTTATTATCAAGCTCCAAATCCACGGCGGAAGCTATCGCCAAAGATCCAATGTCATAGAACTCTCTACCTTTGACCAAGAGCAACATTTCTTTATCAGTCGGGATAAAATTATTTACAATACTTTGTGCAGTCAGATCGTTCAACTCTTTTGCAGACACATTGGGATGGTTAAGGAGTTGATAGGCTTTTTCCTGTAAATACGTGGCCATTCCTTCAATGTTATCATAACCATCTTGCTGCTTATTCTTTTTGTTACTATTTAAATACAATTCATAAAAATATACCGCCTTTTGAATCTGATCGATCTTCTCATCTTTGGTCTTAGATTTAACAGCTTCCTTTAGGTACTGATACATTTCATTCCGGTAATATCTGCTGTTGATATCTTCCGGATAGGTTTCCGCTCTTGTGCCCAGACCTTCAACGGAGTTTCCTGACTGCAGCAGAATATGAATTCCCTCATGCACGATGAACTTAAACATATCTTCATATGCTTTATCACCTGCTCCAGAAATAATATCGGAAGCAAATTCAACGTTAAATACATAGGTAGGATGATCGTTGAATGTCGTGAGTTGAAACGGCGTGACCAACAATTGGACATCCTTTATGGAATCCGTACTGTACTCGATCACCTCGTCTTTGGACCCAATGTTGGATTTCTGGTTGTTGATGAGATAGGCTATTTTGTTCGAAGGATTCACTATTAAAATCTGCTTGTCCGTATTATTTAACGACGGCCATAGCTTGCTTGCTTCGTCTATCAAAACCTTTTTAATATCTTTTACTAGTTTGGGCATCATTTCTCTTATTTTTTTACTGTTTTCAATCGGGTTGCTTTCCATCTGATTCTCGGTCGGTTTCTGAGATTCTTCAACCTTCATACTCTCTCGCAGAGCCTGAGAAGTTGCAAGCTTATCCGTCGTTCCTGGATTATTTTTGCCGCATGCGGTGAGTACGGTTAAGATCGAAATGATGAGCAGCAAACGTGCTATTTTTATCATGGCTATCACCCTGTTCTTCCATTATTATTCCTGCTTAAGCAGTTGAATCGGATTTAGCTTCGCCGCCTGGTTCGCAGGGATCGTACCTGCCAATACATTAATCAAGATGCCAAAACCTATGGATATAAGCATCGTAAATACGTTTATACTCAATAACTCGAAATGAATCCTCGATACCATCGCCTGGTTCAATGCAATCTGCAAGACGACGCCAAGCACGATCCCGTTAATAGAAGCAATTCCTCCCAACAAAATTGCCTCCGAAAAGAAAATCCAGCGAACTTCTCTTTTCCTCCCACCAATCGCTTTGAACAAGCCGATTTCTTTTCTCCGTTCCAACACGCTGATATATAGAATGATTCCCACCATGATGGAAGAGATCAGCAAAATCAGGATGGAGACCCCCGTCATGGCCAGTTGTATATTTTTGAATGTTTGAGTTAACTCTTTCAATACGTTTTCAGGCGTTGTGATAGTGTAGCTTGGTTTAAACTGATCAACGACGGATTGGATCGAATTTTTATCATCCAAATACACTTCATAGCTGTTGGTCGTGATTTCCGAGTCTTTTCCGATAAATCTTGAACGTTTGACAACGGCGGTGTGGACATCATAGGGAATATATGAATATTCTTTACCGATAAATGATTGTTCCGTAATGGCCGAGATCTTCATCGTTTGCGTGTCCCAACGGGATGGATAGCTCGTAACTTCATCCATAGACAGAAATTTGATCGTGATCTCTCTGCCGATTAAGCCTTCCAGCTTTTCCCCATCCTTCAGTAGTTTTTGGGCTGTACTTTCCGACAAGGCAATACCATGATCTCCATCTTTCGGAAGTTGGCCGTATATCACATTCGGTGCAGCATATTCATTTCTGTTTTTTTCTTTGTGTAATGGCTTGACATCGAAGCTGATAATGTCCGGCTTTATCTCGATTCTCGCCGAAATATCGAATTCAGGCTGCACGAATTTGACATGCCTGTTTTTCTTGATTTGATAGTAATCGGAACTGTCCATATAACCTTGTTCCTTTTTGAAATCCAGCTTTTTACTGTCTATCACTTTATCAGATGAATACTGCATATAATTGTCGATCCCGCTTCCGAACGCCATGGCCAGAAAAAATCCGCATATCCCCATGGAAATGCCTATGGATACAAGGAAGTATCGCCACCTCTTTTCCTTGATCCGATGAAAAGATAGCCTAAATGCTGATTTCAGTTGAAACGAACGTTTCCGGGGTGGTTCGGTAGTTTTCGTCGTTTGAACGGAGTGTCCTTCGCTTTGTTGTATGTCCTCGATGATCTCTCCATCTTTAACTCGAACAATTCTTGAGGCTTGCTTAGCAACCGATTCATCGTGCGTGATGACAACGACTAAATGACCTTGTTCGGAAATTCGCTTCAACAAATCAATAATTTCTTGTGAAGTATGAGAATCCAAAGCACCTGTCGGTTCATCGGCCAATATAATGTTTGGCGATTTGACCAACGCTCTTGCAATGGCCACTCTTTGCTGTTGTCCTCCCGACAACTCGCCAGCCTTTTGGAGAATCGCTTGTTCCAGACCGACCTTTTGAATGGCTTGTACGCATTTTTGGTGTGCTTCATTTTTCTCATATGAGCTCATGGCCAAAGCTAACTCTACATTTTCCAACACAGTCAAGTGAGGCATTAGATGAAAATGTTGAAATACAAATCCGACTTGATCTTTGCGGTAATCGGAATACTTATCATCGTCAAACGTTGACATGGGGGTTTCGTTGATGTACACCTCTCCCGAATCAGGCTTATCCAGACCGCCAAGCGTGTTTAGAAGTGTGGATTTTCCCGAGCCCGAAGCTCCGACGATCGCAACGAATTCACCGTTATGTAACACTAAATCGACATTTTTCAATGCAGGGATTGGGGTTGATTTTTCCGGATAATAGGTTTTGCTGACATTTCTAATTTCTATCATAGGAACACTCCATCTCTTCTTGATGATGTCTTTAAAGTTACAACCCGCTTATGATGGACCCATGAATTTGTTGTGACTTTTTTGAGACTATTGGAAGTATGTACAAAGACATACCCGCTTGGCTCGAACACAGCAAAAAACCGCGTATGCAGAGCATTCGCAGCTTATGATACGGTTCTCCCAGATGGAACTGCACCTATCACAATGCTTCCAGAAACAAATACGCTAAAAAGAACTTACGTTTAAACGATAAAGGTCCAGAGCGATTGCATCAGCGATTCATGTTTTATTGTTTCCTTATCAATTTGGTTCGATCACCAAGTGTATTTTCAATGGTCTCTAATCCACAAATTAAAATAGGCTTTACTTTACCTGGTTGTCTCTCAGGAGAATTCCATTCCTCAGTCCGCTCACTTTCGAACGAAATCCCCCTATGTTCATAAAAACCAACCTCGAGCAACATAATTTGTTATGCACGATGAGACGTGGATATATCCAATTCCTTTTTTGACCCTGACCTGAATAAATAAAAAAACACCACTAATTCAGTGGTGTTCATTGTTATGTATTTGGTGGAGGCGGGGGGATTCGAACCCCCGTCCGAAAACAGCGATACATGAGCATCTCCGAGCGCAGTCACTCATTTAAATTTCGGTACCGGATTCGCGGAGTGACGCGCTGACCCGTTACCTAGCCTGATTGATCTTCTTCCTTCGGCTCCAGGCGGAAGCCTCCGGCGTATCCCACTAAAGTTGAGCGCTAGTCATGCCACATGGGCGATGGAATGGTAGCGCCTCACTGGTTATTAAGCAGCGAGAGAAAGTTGTTTGTTGCCAGTTAATGGCGTTCCGCGTTGTTGACGAGGTCCGCAGCCCCCCGGCTCGCTTCTCATGCTCTACCATCCCCGTCGAATCCAGAACGCCCCCAGGTAGGTGAGAAAAAGTCTAGGTGAAGAGCCATTTAATCCGCACCTAGACTATATTGTAACTAACAGTGTATTGGCTTGTTGTTGCTTATTAAATATAGCACAGGCGACAACCAAAACTCAACGTTGATTGCTGCCAAGCCTGCCAGTGCAATCCAATCAAACCTTTTGGCGTTCGCGCAGAGCACGCTCGATATCACGCGCAGACTCTTTTTTCTTGAGGTCTTCGCGCTTGTCGTAGTTCTTTTTCCCTTTGACAAGTGCGAGCTCGACCTTGGCCCAGCCGCCCTTCAAATAAATGCTGAGTGGGACCAGCGAGTACCCTCTTTCGCGAATCAGACCATTGAGCTTGAGGATTTCCAAGCGGCGCATCAGTAGCTTGCGAGTCCGCTCTGGCTCATGGTTAAAACGATTTCCCTGCTCGTACGGACTAATGTGCACATTGTACAGAAGCAATTCGCCATCCTGCACACGGGCGAAGCTGTCCTTGAGCTGGACACGCGCCGCACGCACGGACTTGATCTCCGTACCGGTCAGCTCAATGCCTGCCTCGTATACTTGCTCGATGTGGTAATCGTGGCGTGCTTTTCGGTTTTGGGCGATTGTCTTGGTTCCGGCCTTCTCTTTTGACATGGAGATCACCTCACTTGTACGTACTGCGTTTCGTACCAGTTAGTCTAGCAAATTTTGCCCATTGTGGCAAGTCATTTACCCGGTAAATAGCCATCCCCGAAAAGGGAAACGGATCGCTCCGAATACTTTTCGGGGTTTAAACAATTGTTTAACGGCGTTTCCGTTTTACCTGACTGGCTACATTTTTGCGATTCTTTTTCTTGGACTTGACGAGATCTTCCCAGAATCCCTTCTGGCGTTTCGCTGGGGTATCCCCTTCTCCTGTACCAATTGGCAGCACTTCTTCACCGCTCGATGCTTTGCCCGATCCAGTACGACGAGGAGGTTTGTTCCCTTCCGCTTTGCGGCGATCCTTATATTTCTGACGGATTTCCGCCGGATGCTTTTTGTCCTTTTGACGATCTGGTCGATCTGGTCGATCTGGTCGACCAGTACGATCTGGACGGCCTGCGCGTGAACGATCTTGTTGCTTGCCACGTGTCGGCTTACGATCCCCACCGCGACCATCTATTACGCGAGGCGTACGCTCACGACTACCGCGGAAGCCAGCCTTCGGCATTCCGACGATTTCGAAGTCGATGGTGCGTTCATCCACGTTGACATTCGCTACACGTACCTCGACGACATCCCCGATCCGGTACTGCTTGCCTGTGCGCTCACCGACCAGCGCAAACATTTTCTCATGGTAATGATAGTAGTCGTCCGTCAAAAAGCTGACGTGCACCAAACCTTCAATCGTGTTAGGAAGCTCGACGAAAATACCAAACGATGTGACGCTGGAGATGACGCCTTCGAATTCTTCTCCCACTCGCTCAAGCATGAACTCCGCTTTTTTCAGATCGTCTGTTTCACGCTCGGCATCGACAGCCAACCGTTCACGCTGTGACGCATGCTCTGCGATTACTGGCATTTGCTCTGCCCAATATCCCAGTCGTTTTTCTGATATTTGATTCCCCAACTCGATCCATTCGCGAATACGGCGGTGGACGATCAGGTCGGGATAACGGCGAATCGGCGAAGTAAAATGGGTATAAAACTCCGTAGACAAGCCATAATGCCCCAGACTTTCCGCGTCGTAGCGCGCTTGCTTCATCGAACGTAGCATGACGGTGCTGATAATAATTTCTTCTGGCGTTCCTTTTACCTCTTCCAGCAACTGCTGCAACGCACGTGGATGAACAGAATTGCCCTTCCCACGGATCGAGTAGCCAAAATTCGTGATGAACTCCATGAAGGCCATGAGCTTTTCAGCGTTCGGGTCTTCGTGAATCCGGTACATGAACGGCTGCTTCATCCAGTGGAAATGCTCCGCCACTGTTTCGTTGGCAGCCAGCATGAACTCCTCGATGATCTGCTCCGCAATCGATCTCGTACGGAAGCCGATTTCTGTAGGTGTCCCCTCATCATCGACATAAATTTTCGCTTCACGGAAGTCAAAGTCAATGGCACCGCGCTGCATACGTTTTCCACGCAACTTCAATGCCAAATTCTTCATTTCCTCGAACATCGGAACGAGCTGGCTGTACTTCTCGATCAGCGCTTCGTCCTTTTCGTCCAAAATACTTCGTACATCCGCATACGTCATGCGCTCATCTGTACGAATCACGCTCAAAAATATATCGTACTTAACGGTGTTCCCGCCTGCATCCATCTCCATATCACAAGAAATCGTCAAGCGATCCACCTGCGGATTGAGACTGCATATGCCGTTGGACAAACGATGTGGCAGCATCGGAATGACGCGGTCAACCAAGTAAACACTGGTACCGCGACGATAGGCCTCATTATCCAGCTGGGACTTATCGCGAACGTAATAGCTCACGTCAGCGATATGCACGCCGAGTCTTACGTTTCCATTTGGCAGCTTCTCAAGAGACACAGCATCATCCAAGTCCTTGGCATCTGCTCCATCAATGGTGACCATCATCCGATCACGCAAGTCACGACGACCCTTGATCTCTTCCTCAGATATCTCATCTGGTGCCGCCTCAGCCTCAGCTATTACGTCCTCTGGAAAAGCCTCAGGCAAGTTAAACTTGCGGATGATCGACAGAATATCGACGCCCGGATCGTTCTTATGTCCGAGAATCTCGACGACTTCACCCTCTGGATTCACACGCCCCTCTGGATAACGAACGATGTTCACGACTACCTTGTGACCATCTACTGCTCCATTGAAGGAGTCTTTCGGGATGAAAATATCTTTGCCGATTCGCTTTTCGTCGGGGATGACAAACGCGTAATGCCTCTCATCCTTAAATGTCCCTACAACCTGCTTGATTCCGCGCTCGACAATGCGGATGATCTGCCCTTCCAGACGATTGCCGTCCGCTTCTTTTTCCACGCGGACAAAAACCGTATCGCCATGGAGCGCTCCATTCATATCATTCGCATGTACATATACGTCATCCGAGTCAGGTGTCTCCGGGATCACAAATCCAAAGCCCTTCGGATGACTTTGCAGACGTCCTCGTACCAGATTCATTTTTTCAGGCACGCCATACCGATTCGCTCTGGTGCGGATCACCTCTCCGCTCGCTTCCATTGCATTCAGCGTTTTCACAAGCTCCTTGAACGTGGCAGAATCCTTAATTCCAAACGCTTCTTCCAGTTCCCTCACCGTCATTGGGTGGTATGCTTGCTCTCGCATAAACGCGAGTATTTTTTCTTGGTCTTCCATTCACAAACCTCCTTTTTCGCGTGGCATTCCCGCGTTTCTCCATGACCATCCTATTATGTAGTATTCACCGTTCCCGCATATCGCAATCGGAATAGAGAAAAAGACAGCAAGTTGCACTCGCTGTCTTTCGGCCGTTCGTCTATTACGCTCCTGATTTCAAGAAATACCCGAGCAAAATCGCAAAAATCATGAAGCCAACCGCAAATACAACGGTCAGTTTCCCTAAAAGTGCGTCAATCCCGCGGGCTTTTTGTTTGCCCATCAGTTGCTCTGCGCCGCCACCAATCGCTCCGGAAAGGCCGGCACTTTTTCCCGATTGCAGCAACACGACGATAATTAAGCCAATACTTGCGATCACAAGTAAAATTTTCGCAGCCAATGCCATTTTCATTCACCTCAAAACGTATTTCCAAGGCGGAAAAAACCAATACAACAACTTTATCACACTTGTCTGGTAACAGCAACCCGCTATCCCTTCCATTATAAGAGAAATTCTCTCAAATAATATTGACCGTTTTAAGGTAGACTAAGAGCAACGCGTTTTACGAAAAAATGGCAAATTGTGTACTTTCTTTGTCTTGTTTGGTAGTCTCCTTGATATTGTCAAACTTTTGCCGTAAAATTGCAATGAAACTTTATAATTTGCTTTGGGAGGTCTTTGTCAGATGGCTGGGTCCAACAAAAAAGACATGAATCAAAACGATGTAATTGATTCCGCGAAGGCCTTTTTCACTTCGTTTGGTATCTTGTTTCTAGTTTTTCTCATTGCACTCGTAGGATCAATCATTTTCCCACCAAAACATGGCGAAGAGGCAAATGGTGGCGGCGCACCAACTGCACAAATTGACGCTGCTGCTGTATTTAAACAAAATTGCGCTTCCTGTCATGGTCAAAATCTCGAAGGCATTGCAGGTCCAAACCTGACGAAAATTGGGGCGACGCTCAGCGCTGACGACATTGCTAAAATCATCAAAGATGGTAAGGGCGGCATGCCTCCTGGAATGCTGAAGAAACAACCAGAAATTCAAGCGGTTTCACAGTGGCTGTCGGAGAAAAAATAAGTACATAGATAGCCAGTAGGAAAGAAACACCGAAGACTCGTCCTCTTCGGTGTTTTCCGCGTTAATGGGGAGGCTTTTACATGACCATCAAGATCGAAGCTTTGGGGAAACAAATCCACTCTCCCACGAGTACATGGTTGTTCCGTGACGTAAACGCTAGCATTACAGAGCCTACGATTATTGGAGTTCTGGGAAAATCAGGACAAGGAAAAAGCACCTTGCTCCGTATTTTGGGTCGTCTTCTGCAACCTGATGCCGGTACGGTTTTCTTTGAGAAGAAAGAAATGTCACTATGGGACGCAAAAGCTTGGCGAATGAAAATCAGTTATGTGGCACAGCAGGCTGTTATGCTGCCAGGCAGCGTGGAAGACAATCTGCGGACAGTAAGTACCTTGCATCAACGTCCTTTTGATAAGAAGCTCGCCTCTGACTTGATGGAGCAGTTATATATGGAAGAGATCGATTGGTCAAAACCAGCCGCTCAACTGTCTGGCGGTGAAAAGCAACGGCTCGCTCTCGTTCGCAGCTTGTTGCTTCAGCCACCTGTCCTGCTGCTGGATGAGGTCACTGCTTCACTCGATATGAAAAGCAAGCAGGCTGCCGAGCGTCTCCTCGTCGATTTGCACCAGCAAACGGGCACGACCTTAATTTGGGTTACCCATGATTTAGAAGAAGCGCGAGTCGCTTGCAAGCGCATTTGGTTTATGGCCAACCACCAGCTCGCAGAAGACGCTGAATGTGAAGCGTTTTTCTACTCGCCCCAATCCGTCGAAGCTCGTGAATTTTTGCAAGATGGACATGTCCATGCTGCCCTAAGTGAGGTGCAGCGATGACGCATACTTTTACGTTTTCATACATGTGGCTACTCTTTGCCTATGCCTTTGTTTTTATTGCCCTCCTGCTCTCTGTTTGGCAGAAGCTCGGTTTGGAAAAAGACATATTAATTGGCACCATCCGCTCTACCGTTCAATTGCTCGCGATCGGCTACGTCCTACATTTTGTCTTTGCTGCCGATAGTGTCTGGTTTATTTTAGTGATCATTCTCATGATGATCTTGGTCGCTTCGTGGAACGCTGCCAGCAGAGCGAAGCATTTATCAGGGATCTTTTGGCGGATCTCCCTTTCCCTTGCGATAACAGAGATCATTACCATGGGACTGTTGGTTGTACTCGGGCTCATCTCTCCTACACCGCAGTACCTCATCCCGATGAGCGGCATGATTATTGGTAGCTCTATGATCGTCACGAGCCTATTTCTCACGCATATGAACAGAGAAGTAGAAACCTCTCGTGGGGAAATGGAGACACTGCTTTGTCTGGGAGCCACTACACGCCAAGCCGTGCATGTAGTGTTGAAGCGCGCTGTCAAAGCGAGCATGATTCCTACCTTTGACACGATGAAAACAATCGGACTCGTCCAATTGCCAGGGATGATGACCGGAATGATCGTCGCGGGTGCCAGTCCCATCGAGGCCGTGCGCTACCAAATCCTCATTATGCTCAGCTTCAGCTCCTCTGCGGCCATTTCAGCAGTTCTGATCAGCATGCTCAGCTATCAGCTATGGTTTACGCGGGACTCCATGCTCCACTCTTAAATACAAGCACACTGTCGGACACAGCTTTCCGGCAGTTTTTTTGTTTTTGTAATGAAATGCACCCTGAGTCGTCAAATTACAAGTAGAACGTACAAAAGGTGGTTCAGCTATGGACAAAAACGGTTTAATGGAGCAATGGTTCCTACGTTATGGCGATGATATTTACAAATTTCTTATTTACTACACAGGAACCCGTGATGTAGAAGACCTCGTTCAGGATGTCTTTTTAAAAGCGCTTCGGTCTCTGGATGCATTCGAAGGCAGATCGCAACCGAAAACATGGCTATTGACGATCGCGAGGAATACCGCCATCGATCATAAACGAAAGCAACGTCTTCGTAATTGGCTGCCAGATAAATGGCTGGCGAATGTAGAGACAGAAGAAAAAACACCGGAAGAAATTCTGCACGTACATGAGGAGCAGCAAGCACTTTACCATGCGATCCGTGAAGTAAAACCCGCTTTTCGCGAGGTGATCATTTTGCGTGGGGTCAAGGGACTGTCCTCCAAGGAGACGGCCGAAATACTTGGGTGGTCCGAAAACAAAGTAAACGTGACATTGCACCGTGCCATGAAAGCTATTAGGGAAATACTTGAGCGTGAGAAAAAGGAGATGATTGGCGATGCGATCTAATTCAGACCATGATTTACTAGGAAAATTGCAAGGGATGCCGGATATGAAAATGAGCGGAGAAAAAAAACAAGAGATCGTTTCTGCTATTCGCCAAACAAATGTAAGTAAATCTGGAAAGACTGCTTCATTTCGTGGTTTCTCTGCGCTTGGCAAGGGTTTAGCCCTCTGCTCCGTACTCGCTGCGACCGTCTGGCTGGGAGCCTCACTCCTTACAAACCAACAACAAAGCTCTTTACCAGACACCGTTGCGCCTGTTGCTCCTGGCTCTCCTACCGCTTCTCCGGGACCAAGTCCAAACAACAACGTAACGACAACGCCTATTCCGCAGTCAGAGGAGCTCTTGTCACAAATTCGCTCAAATGCGAAAGAAGGCAAAGTCATCTCCCTTCCTTTCGTTCTGGAAAAAACGGTAGATGAAGTAGAACAGGGCTGGGGAAAACCTGAGAAAACCTATACAGCAAATGGACTGACCTACTCCGCCTACCCGAAAAAAGAAGTCGTGTTTGGCTACAACAAAGGCATGCAGATCGTAGACATGCACAGGACAGATTCACGTTTGCAGAAAATCAGCATGTCTGCTGTCGAAAAAAGCTGGGGAAAGCCGGGGCGTATCAGCGAGTTTGGCAACCAAGCGATTTACACCTACGATGTCACAAACAGCTATCAGGTGAAATTCCACTTCCAAGGAACAAAAAGCACGAGCAAGGAAGACCTGGTTCTTGTTGAATACCAACTGTATTACCCGCAGGGAAACAAAAATCTCATGCTGTATGCGGACAATGCCGAGATGTTGCAAAGCGTGCGTGATCTCGCCCAGAAAGGCCAAATCTTTGGCAGTCAGTATCGTGTAGAAAAGGATGTGTTTGATGACGCAGAAAAACAGCTGGGCAAACCGGATGTCGTCTCCTACAACAATGGCATCACGTACAATACGTACAGGGATCTCAATCTAGTCTTCGCCTTTAACAAAGGAATGCAGATCGTTGATATTCGTTCCTACGACCCACGCCTGCAAGCAGTCACACTTGCCGAGGTGCGTGAAACACTTGGGGAGCCAACTAGCAAAATCACAACGGGCGGCCAAACCATCTACACCTACAAGGTAACCCCTGATTATGAATTGAAATTTATTTTCTCAGGTATCATGACGGATGATCCAAACACCCTCTACATCGATCACGTAAACATTTACTACCCGCGAGGAACATTCAACAATATGGCAGGATAACAACACAAAAAAGACGGGAGCATCAGTCCCGTCTTTTTTCATTATTTACCGATGATGTAGCCTTCCAGCTCATCCAGTACTTTATTGGCTGCGATTACGCCACCGGAAGTATTCCAGATGGTGTCATCCACTTTGAATGCTTTATTGTTTTTCACGACGTTCAGGTTTTTCCAGAGAGGATCGTTTGTCCACTCTTGTTCCAGCTTGGAAGCCTCGCCTTTACCTGTTTCGTACGTGAAGTAGAACATGATGTCGCCGTCCATTTCTGGAATGCGCTCTTTGGTTACTTCTGCTGCGAAATCGTCTTTGTCTTGGGAAGCTGGACGTGCCAGACCAAGGTCTTTGAAGATCGCGCCAGTGAAGGTGTTTTTGTAGTAGATACGAACTTTACCTGGCATGAAGCGTACAACGGATACTTTCGTGTTCAGCTTGTCGCCAGCTTTTGTTTTGAATTCTTCTACGCGCTTGTTCCAGTCAGCGAGGACTTTTTCACCCTCAGCCTTTTTGTTTACTGCTTCTGAGAACAAGGAGAAGTTTTCTTTCCAGTCGCCGCGTGGCTCATCAACGAATACGGTTGGAGCGATTGCAGTCAATTGTTGATAAATTTTTTCGTGACGGAATTTCATACCCAGAATCAGGTCAGGTTTCAGTGCAGCGATTGCTTCCAGGTTAGGTTGACCTTCTGTACCTACGGATTTTGTCCCCTCAAGGAAAGACTTGGTGAAATCGTAGAATTGAGTAGGATCAACGGTCGAACCTACAGCCCCTACTGGTTTCACACCGAGAGCCATCAGAGTTTCAGTACCTTGGTTGGTCAACATGACGATGCGTTCTGGTGTACCTTTAATGGTTGTTTCGCCCATCGCGTGTTTCACTGTGTAGCTTTGGCCGGAACCCTCCGAATTGCCTGTTGCTTGATCAGCAGGCTTTTGTTCTGCCGGCTTTTGCTCACTTGCTTGCGGAGTACCACAACCAGTAACAACCAGCAAGAGCGCCATTAAGACAGCAAAGAAAGCTTTACCGCCTGCGGTCCGATATGTACGAGAAAACATGATGAAAGGACCCCTTTCCCTTTTCTATAATGAGAATCCATATCAATGACAGAGTCTATCCTACTCCCCTGCTTGTCAAAAGTCAATGACAAAATGATAATGACTATCAACGTCATTGACACTTCCTTTATGTAGCTCTACACTTAACTATGAAACCATCTAAGAAATAAGGATGTAGCCATCATGAATTCTTTTTTAGCTAGCAACTTTCGTAAAATTCTGGGAGTGGTATTCGCTCTTTTCCTCCTGACTTACCTCAGTTATGCCAGCCTCATCTTTGGCGTCATTGACACGAGTTGGCAAACTGCGATTGATGCCTACACGAATTTCAACGGCTCCAATGAGCACATCGTCATTAAAGAAGTGCGAGTACCGCGTGTGCTCAATGCACTTACGGTCGGTTTCTGCCTCGGCTTGGCCGGAACTTTGCTCCAATCCTTGACGAGAAACCCTGTTGCAGACGTTGAACTGTTCGGTCTTAATGCAGGTGCTTCTCTTTTTGTTGTGTTCGCCGTTACTTTTGTCGGGATCAACTCCTTGACCCAGTTTACATGGATTTCCTTTTTAGGAGCCGCTGTAGCAGGTTTGATCGTCTACTTGCTCGGTTCATTCGGCAGAGATGGGCTTTCACCTGTGAAGCTGGTTCTAGCGGGTGCAGCTATCACTGCGTTGGCTTCCTCGATCCGACACGGCATGATGGTCCTGAATGAAAAGGCTACTGACGAGGTGCTTTTCTGGCTAGCAGGGTCAGTCGGAGGCAGAAAGCTGGAGTATTTAGCCACTGTCTTTCCTTATATGATCATCGCCTGGATCGCTGCTTTTGTCCTCGCACGTCCGATTCAAACGTTGTTGATGGGTGATGACGTAGCAAAAGGTCTCGGACAACGCACATTATTGGTCAAATTCAGTGTTGGAATCGTCATTGTTCTCTTATCCGGTTGCGCGGTTGCTGTTGCAGGACCTATTGGTTTTGTCGGATTGGTCACTCCGCATCTGGCTCGCTATCTCATCGGAATCGATACACGCTGGGTGCTTTTGTACAGCGGTCTGCTTGGTTCCATCCTACTACTGTTAGCAGACATCGGCGCTCGCTATATCGCAATGCCTGCTGAAGTTCCTATTGGAGTAATGACAGCCCTGATCGGGATTCCGTTCTTCATCTATGTCGCACGCAAGGGGCTGGATAAATAATGAAAGACTACCTGTCTCTTCGCATCGGCAAGCGCTTTTCATCGTTTCAGCTACATAAAAAGACGATCTGGTTTTCGCTACTCGCCTTGCTGATCGTCATCGCAGTGGCGGTTGTCAGTCTCGGAATGGGTGAAATGAAAATCGCCCCGCTCGATGTGGTAAAAGTTTTGTTGGGAATCGGTTCAGAAGAGAACGCTTTGATTGTGGAGCAATTTCGCCTACCTCGCATCGTCATTGCTATTCTGGTAGGAGCCGCACTCGCCGTTGCTGGTGCCATCATGCAGGGCCTCGTCCGCAATCCGTTGGCTTCGCCAGATATTCTTGGGGTATCGGGGGGAGCATCTGTTTTTGCAGTCGGTTTCTTGATCCTTTTTGAAACTGCGAGCATCAAGTGGCTTCCTCCCATCGCTTTTTTGGGGGCAACATTGACGACATTCCTGCTGTACGCCCTCTCTTGGAAAAAAGGAGTTACACCGCTTCGTCTTGTCATGATCGGTGTTGGAATCAAAATCGCAGCGGGCGCCATTGTGACCATGCTGATCATGTTCAGCCCGTTTTTGCTGCAAAATAAGGCATTGCTCTGGCTGACAGGAAGCATTTACGGCGTTGCCTGGAACGACGTATTCATGATTTTGCCGTGGGTCGTCGGACTAATTCTCGTAGCCGGCTTACTTGCTAGACGCGTGAACATTCAACAGCTCGGCGATGATCTGGCGACGAGTCTCGGCAGTTCCTTGCAATTGGATCGCTTCCTCCTGCTCATGATTTGCGCGGCTTTGACGGGAACAGCCGTCTCTGTTGGAGGAGATATCAGCTTTGTAGCTTTGCTGGCCCCACACATTGCCAAACAACTGATTGGTCCGTCCTTTGGCGGTGCCATGACACTCTCTGCTTTCTTAGGTGCCATTATCGTATTGCTTGCGGATTTGATTGCCCGCATGGCTTTTTCACCAATCGAAGTGCCTGTAGGGGTATTCACATCTGCCATCGGCGCTCCGTTTTTCATCTACTTGCTGTATAAAAACCGAAATCGCTAGGAAAATTTGTCCCGCTGTGGTGGTGGGGAGGAAACAGGAGAAAACGCTCAGCTTCTTGTCCCACCCGCTGGGGGATGGACTGCCCGACTCCATGCAAAAAGCGAAACCGCGTCCAAAGTAGCGGTTCAGGGATGTTATTCAGAGGTGGACGCTTAAGAGCGTGTTTCGCTTTTTGCATTCCGTCTCGGTCGGTGTACCAAAGATCTTCGCTTATTTCTCCTGTTTCCTCTACGAGCTTTCGTGCTAAACAGATTTTAAAAAGCCTTTAAAAGATTGAAGAATGTGCTCAGTAACGCCAGAGAAGAATATTTCCAGACGTAGCGACTTGTGGAGTCCTACCGAGCGGAGAAGGGATTAGCGGAAAAAAGAAACGCAACCCTGCCTATTCGACGTAGCGGCTACCACTTTTGCGTTTCCCCGCTAATCACTTCGGAGCGGGCAGTCCATGCTTCCCCGAGGGACGGAGCACTGAGCCTAGACTGGAAATATTCTTCTCCCCACCGCAGCCACATCCGGCCCTGAATATATTTTTTAACTTCCTATGCGTTTGAAAGGAGTCCACCCCATATGCAAGCTTTGGAAACCCAACGGCTTACGTTATCGTACGGAGAACGCAACATCATTGAAGCATTAGATTTAAACATCCCGCGTGGAAAAATCACCGTTTTCATTGGCAGTAATGGCAGTGGCAAATCGACATTGCTGCGCTCTCTGGCACGGTTACTCAAACCAAAGGAAGGCGCCATCCTGCTTGAAGGAGAATCGATCGCAAAACGCTCTACCAAAGAGGTAGCCAAACGTCTTGCCATCCTTCCTCAAGGCCCATCTGCACCAGAAGGATTGACGATTCTGCAATTGGTCAAACAAGGACGCTATCCTTATCAAAACTGGCTACAGCAATGGTCAGAAGAAGACGAGCAGATGGTCAACAAAGCATTGGCAGCTACTCAACTCACGGAAATGGCTAACCGTGCCGTCGACAGCCTTTCTGGCGGACAACGTCAACGCGCCTGGATTGCAATGACGCTCGCCCAAGGTACCGAAACGATTTTGCTGGATGAGCCTACGACTTATTTGGATATGTCTCATCAGATTGAGATTTTGGACCTGTTGTTTGAACTGAATCAAACGGAACAGCGCACCATCGTCATGGTACTCCACGATCTGAATCTCGCTTGCCGCTATGCCCATCATATCGTTGCCGTTCACAATCAGACCGTAGTAGCAGAAGGCGCTCCGAGCGAAGTACTGACGACCGACCTTGTCCGTACGGTTTTCGATATGGATTGCCAGATTACACAAGACCCACTGTACGGAACTCCTATGTGCATCCCGTACAGTAAAAGCCGCCTGGGCTTTGTGCAGGCCGAACCAAAAGCATTCGCCATGTCATAAGCGCCAAACAACAAAAAGACTGTCCATCGAGTAGTATGGGCAGTCTTTTTTCGTATGCAAAAACTTGAACGCGCAACGAATCGAGGCTTCCGGTGGCATGTTTCTTTGATCCTATAAAAAGAACAGCGGCAGTCCCGGACTTTTTTCGTCCAGGACTGCCGCGCCCTCTTTTTATCTATCAATCATGCAAGCTTACTTCTTCAGGTTGTAGAATGCAGAACGACCGCCAAAACGAGCTGTATCAGCGAGTTCGTCTTCAATACGCAGCAATTGGTTGTACTTCGCTACGCGGTCAGTGCGGGAAGGTGCACCTGTCTTGATTTGACCTGCATTTGTAGCCACTGCGATATCGGAAATCGTAGAGTCTTCGGTTTCACCGGAACGGTGGGAGATCACCGCAGTATAACCAGCCAGCTTCGCCATTTCGATTGCTTCGAAGGTTTCTGTCAGCGTACCGATTTGGTTTACTTTTACCAGAATGGAGTTACCTGTAGAGGTCTCGATTCCGCGAGCCAGACGCTCGGTGTTCGTTACGAACAAGTCATCACCTACCAGCTGAACTTTGCTGCCCAGCTTGTCAGTCAGTGCTTTCCAGCCATCCCAGTCGTCTTCAGACAGACCGTCTTCGATAGAGATGATTGGGTATTTATTTACCAGCTCTTCGTAGAACGCGATCATTTCTTCTGTTGTTTTCACAACGCCTTCGCCTTCGAAGTGGTATTTGCCGTCTTTGAACATTTCTGTAGCTGCAACGTCCAGCGCGAGGAACACGTCTTTGCCTGGCTCATAGCCTGCTGCCTTGATCGCATCCAAAATGGTTGTGATCGCTTCTTCATTGGATTTCAGGTTTGGAGCGAAGCCGCCCTCATCCCCTACTGCTGTGCTCAGGCCTTTTTCACCCAATACTTTTTTCAGGGAGTGGAAAATTTCCGCACCTGTCCGCAGCGCTTCCTTGAAGGAAGTAGCACCTACTGGCATGACCATGAATTCCTGAATGTCTACAGTGTTGTCTGCGTGCTTACCACCGTTCAGGATGTTCATCATCGGAACTGGCAACATTCTCGCGTTGAAGCCGCCGAGGTAATTGTAGAGAGGAACGCCGAGAGAATCTGCAGCTGCACGTGCTACTGCCATGGACACGCCGAGAATCGCGTTTGCGCCCAGCTTGGCTTTGTTTGGCGTGCCGTCGAGCTGAATCATCGCCATATCGATGCCGACTTGATCCAGGGCATCCATGCCGATCAGTTCAGGAGCAATGATTTCATTCACGTTCTCTACGGCCTTCAGTACGCCTTTACCCAAGTAACGGGATTTGTCACCGTCGCGAAGCTCAACTGCTTCATACGCACCTGTAGACGCTCCAGATGGAACATCTGCACGGCCCATCGAGCCATCTTCGAGGTACACTTCTACTTCCACAGTTGGATTACCGCGGGAGTCCATAATTTCGCGTGCATAAATGTCAGTAATCATTGCCATTTCTCGTCCATCTCCTTTTTTCATGTGCACTTACAATCTATTTCGATAAACGCCAAGCTACCCTTACAGTGTGTCCCAGTAAAGCCTATTTTGCAAGTAACGATTTGCCTGTCATTTCAACCGGTTGCGCTACCTCCAAAAGCTCCAAAAGCGTTGGTGACAAGTCGGCCAAAATACCGTCTTCGCGCAGAGCAACCCCGTCTTTGGTCACGATTACTGGCACCGGATACGTACTGTGTGAAGTAATCGGACGTCCCGCTTCATCCAGCATCAGATCAGCGTTGCCGTGGTCAGCTGTGATGACGGCTACGCCACCTTTTGCTACGATGGCATCGACTACTCGGCCCAAGCATGCATCGACCGTCTCGACTGCTTTGATCGTTGGCTCCATCATACCGGAATGCCCAACCATGTCGCAGTTGGCAAAGTTCAGGATGATCGCATCAAAATTTTCTGCCTCGATCTCAGCGACAACAGCGTCTGTCAGCTCTGGTGCACTCATCTCAGGCTGCAAGTCGTACGTTGCCACTTTTGGCGAAGGAATCAAGATACGCATCTCACCTGGAAACTCCTTTTCACGTCCGCCACTGAAGAAGAACGTCACATGCGGATATTTCTCCGTCTCGGCAATGCGCAACTGCTTCAAGCCTTGCTGGGAAAGCACCTCTCCCAACGTGTTATCCAGATTGGAAGGCTTGTAAGCGACATACCCGTCCACCGTCTCGGAAAAATGCGTCAGGCACACAAAATGCAGATCGCGTGGACGCTCATCTCCGCGGTCAAAGCCACGGAAATCTTCATTCGTAAAGGCTTGCGACATTTGAATCGCACGATCCGGGCGGAAATTATAAAAAATAATCGAATCGCCGCTTTGAACGGTCGTCACTGGTTTTCCTGCCTCATCGAGAATCACTGTCGGCATGACGAACTCATCCATAATGGACTTTTCGTAGGATTCTTTTACTGCTTGAACCGGATCACGATAAGCCGGAGCATCTGCGTACACCATGGCACGATATGCCTTCTCTACGCGCTCCCAGCGTTTGTCTCGATCCATCGCATAGTAGCGACCTTGTACGGTAGCAATCCGGCCAACGCCGATCTCTGCGATTTTGGCTTGCAGCTGTTCGATATAACCCACTGCACTGTCAGGCGATACATCGCGGCCATCGAGGAAGCCGTGAATGAACACATCTGCAAAGCCCTGCTTTTTCGCCAACTCGAGCATTGCAAACAGGTGGTTAATGTGACTGTGTACACCACCATCGGACAAAAGCCCGAACAGATGGAGCTGCTTGCCGTTTTGCTTCGCATGCTGGAAAGCAGCGATCAGTGTTTCGTTTTCAAAAAAAGCGCCTTCTTGAATCGACTTGGTAATGCGCGTCAAATCCTGATAAACGACACGCCCTGCCCCGATATTAAGATGGCCTACCTCGGAGTTCCCCATCTGTCCTTCAGGCAGTCCAACAGCCAGCCCACTTGCCTCTAGGGTCGCGTGAGGATATTGGTTCCAGTAGCGGTCGAAATTCGGCTTGCTCGCTTGTGCTACTGCGTTTCCATGCGTTTCGTTACGCAGAGCAAAACCATCCACTATTAAAAGGGCAACCGGTTTTGGTCTTTGTGCCATTGCTTTCTCCTCCTATCGCGACGTAGCTCCTGCCACAAGCTGCAAGTAACTGTCCGCTACGAGACTCGCTCCACCGACCAATGCTCCGTCGATATCCGGCTGTGCCATATAGCTTGCGATGTTTTCCGGCTTTACGCTTCCGCCGTATTGAATGCGCACTTTCTCGGCTGTCGCTTGTCCGAAGCGTTCACCGATTACGCTGCGAATAATCGCAATCGTTTCATTCGCATCCTCTGCCGTGGAAGACTTGCCTGTGCCAATCGCCCAAATCGGCTCGTATGCAATAACGGTATCTGCCACTTGTGCAGCGTCCACTCCAGCAAAGGCACCTTCTGTTTGCGTACGAACGACGTCAGCTGTCTCGCCCGCTTCCCGTTGCTCCAGACTCTCGCCTACGCACACAATCGGTACGAGACCTGCTGCTAACGCGGCTACAACCTTTTTGTTCACGGTCTCATCTGTTTCATTGAAATATTGACGGCGCTCGGAGTGACCAAGGATCACGTACTCCACACCGATTTCTTTCAGCATGGACGCGCTGATTTCACCTGTATAAGCACCTTGCTCTTCAAAATGCATGTTTTGCGCGCCGATGGCAATATCTGTTCCCGCCAGTTCTTCCTTAAGTACAGCCAACGCTGTAAATGGTGCGCAAATGACCTTTTGTACCCCGGAAGTATTGTTGCCTGCCTTGGCATCCTGCGCAAACGCTCTTGCCTCGGCCATCGTCTTGAACATCTTCCAGTTCCCCGCGATAATTGGTGTTCGCATGCAAACTCCCCCTCTTCGCTCTTATTGATTATCTGCCAACACAGCTACGCCTGGCAGTTCCTTGCCTTCCATGAATTCCAGAGAAGCTCCGCCGCCTGTAGAAATGTGTGTCATCTGCTCGGCTACGCCTGCTTTCTCCACAGCTGCTACGGAATCACCGCCACCGATAATGGTCGTACCGCTGCATGCTGCCATCGCCTTGGCTACACCAATCGTGCCGCCTGCAAAAGCATCCATTTCAAATACGCCCATCGGACCGTTCCACACCACTGTTTTGGATTCTACAATGACGCTGTTGTATTGCTCTACTGTTTTTGGCCCAATATCGAGTGCCATCCAGCCCTCTGGAATCGCATCAATTGCTACGACCTGCTTCTCAGCATCTGCCGCAAAACGGTCAGCTACCACTACATCAACTGGCATCAGCAATTGAACGCCACGCTCTTTTGCCTGATCCATCAACGTACGTGCGAGATCGAGCTTGTCGTCTTCACACAGAGAAGCACCAATGCCATAACCCTGTGCTTTAAGGAATGTATTCGCCATACCGCCGCCGATAATCAGATGATCGACTTTGGTCAACAAATTTTCAATGACAGCAATCTTATCTTTTACTTTTGCACCGCCGACAATTGCTGTAAACGGACGCTCCGGATTGGACAAGGCTCCGCCCATAAAGCGAATCTCCTTTTCCATCAACAAGCCCGCAACTGCTGGTATGTACTCAGCGATTCCCGCTGTAGAAGCATGTGCCCGGTGAGCTGTCCCGAATGCATCATTGACAAACAGATCAGCCAAGGCCGCAAAGCTTTTTGCCAGTTCTGGATCGTTCTTTTCTTCTCCCGCATGGAAGCGCACGTTTTCCAACAGGATGACGTCGCCAGACTCCATCCGTTCTACTGCCGCTTCTACGTCAGCACCATGGCAATCCTCCAGCTTACGCACGTCCTTACCCAAGAGCGAGGACAGATGTGCTGCGACAGGAGTAAGGCGCATCTCTTCCACTACTTGGCCTTTAGGACGACCAAAATGACTCGCCAGGATTACTTTGGCTCCTGCCTCCATCATGAAACGGATGGTTGGTACAGCAGCACGAATGCGTGTATCGTCGGTGATTACCCCGTCCTGCATCGGCACGTTAAAGTCGACGCGGCAGAATACGCGCTTGCCTGCCAGCTCAACATCGCGGATAGATTTCTTGTTCATGAACGATCCTCCCAAATCATTGGCTTTTTATTCGGAAAAAAGATATGGGAAAAGGGAGATTGCTCTCCCTTTTTTCCACAACAGTTCTATTTTACGTGTTAGAAGCCGCGCTGTGCAACATAATGACACAAGTCTACGACACGATTGGAGTAACCCCACTCGTTATCGTACCAGGAAACGACTTTCACCATGTTTCCTTCTAGTACCATTGTAGACAAAGCATCAATTGTGGAGGATGCAGGGTTTCCATTGTAATCAGACGATACGAGTGGCTCTTCGGAGTAACCCAGAATGCCTTTGAGTGGGCCTTCTGCCGCTTCTTTCAGAGCGTTGTTGATTTCTTCAACAGTTGCATCAGTCTTCAACTCAACTACCAAGTCCACTACAGATACGTTTGGAGTTGGTACGCGCATCGCGAAACCATTCAGCTTGCCTTTCAGCTCAGGCAGTACGAGTGCTACCGCTTTTGCCGCTCCTGTAGAGGTTGGAATGATGTTCTCCGCAGCTGCACGGGCACGGCGCAAATCTTTGTGCGGCAGGTCGAGAATTTGTTGGTCATTGGTGTAAGAGTGAACGGTTGTCATCAATCCGCGTACGATACCGAATTTTTCATTGAGAACCTTCGCGTATGGCGCCAAGCAGTTCGTTGTGCAGGATGCGTTGGAGATCACAGTGTGTTGCGCCGGATCGTACTTGTCTTCGTTTACACCGATTACGACTGTAATGTCTTCGTTTGTTGCTGGAGCGGAGATGATGACTTTTTTCGCGCCACCTTCCAAGTGCTTCGCTGCATCTTCGCGCTTCGTGAAGCGTCCAGTCGATTCCACTACGATTTCAACACCGTAATCTGCCCACTTGAGTTGAGCTGGGTCGCGCTCTGCCAACACCTTGATTTCTTTGCCGTCAACGATGAGCGTGTTTTCGGAAGCTTCAACGCTCACGTTCAGAACACCATGAACGGTGTCATATTTCAAAAGGTGAGCCAGTGTGTGTGCATCTGTCAGGTCATTGACCGCCACGATTTCTACATTCGGATTGTTCAGTGCTGCACGAAATACGTTACGACCGATACGACCAAATCCGTTAATACCTACTTTTACCATAATGTATACCTCCTGCTTATTAGCTAGCTTTATTCTTCATCGCGAGAAACCTGCCCCCTGGCGAAAACCAGCGGGTCGATAATATCGTAACAATCGGTAATAAGATTGGAAAAAACACAAAGGGTAATGTCTGGATCGTCGAAACACCTAACGTGAGTGCCATCATCATCGATAGACCGTTCCACGGGATCAGTACAGGCATGACAACTGTGGAGTCCAGCATCGTCTTGCCTAACAGCTCGCGCCCTCCTTCCCATTGGGAGAACCGTCCGAGAAGAGTAGAGCCGAGAACCAGTATTGGAATGGTTTGATTACAACTGATGATGACCACTAACAACGACAATGCCGCTGCCTTCGCTACCAACACCGTCTTATTTTTTGTATGGCCCATCATTTTGTCTACGATGGGAGTTAATAAATTGGCTCTGTTCAAAATGCCGTTTAAAAAGCCTGCGAGAATGATTAACGCCAGAACACTAAAGATGGCGAACATCCCGCCCCCATGGACCAATTGATCCAGCGGCGTTCCTGAATGAAGCTCAAATCCAACTAGCATCGATGTAAAAAACGTCTTCACATCCAAATTCCCATTGATCCCGACTAGAATCGCACTGGCTCCGATACCGAAAAACAATGCCTTCACCGCTTTTACTCTCAGTGCGAAAGATGCAATTAACACCACGAGAGGCAGCATGAGTAGCCAATGTACAGAAAAATGGCTGACTAACAGCTCTTGGTACATTTGAATGGTATCCGTCGAGTTCGCATGAGGTCGAAACAAATCAAGAATCAGGAAAAGTAACGCGCAAATCGCTACCGTAAGCAAAGCAGGACGCCGTATTCTTCTTTCCTGCTCTTCTGTCATGCCGACATTGGAAAGCACCAGTAAACGACTGCTGGATATCGGTGAGAAACGTTCCCCCACCATCGCTCCAGAGATGAGCGCACCTCCTACAATTGCAGGTGATATCCCTGCTGCGTGTGCAATGCCCATCAGGGACAGCCCAATCGTACTCAACGTACCGATTGATGTACCCAATAAATAACTGACGCCTGCGGTCAACAGAAAAGAGAGAACGAACAAATACTCGACATTCACAATCGACAATCCGTAGTAAATGATGGCGGGAATCGTTCCTCCCATCATTAATAGCGGAATCAAGAGTCCTACTAAAAACAGAATCGTAAGGACGGGCTTTGCCTTTTGGACACCTTCCCAGCCAAACACGAACTGTTGCTTCCACGGATAACCCAATCTTTTTACACTAACCAGTGTGACCAAGATCGCAAAAACAATCCCCCATGCGATCGGAAAACCGAGCGATAGGCTCAAAATGATGCCAGCGATCATTGCCAAGATGGGTGTTACCGATGTGATAGACATGCGACCGACTTCCTTCCGTTACAATCGTGCGGACAACAGCGTGTAAGCTGCCCCTTCGTCCGTAATGAGTACATTCTGACACGATTGCTTAGCAAAGGAAAGAATCGCTTTTGCCTTGCTTTCGCCCCCCGCAATGGAGAGCACAGTTTCTGCCTTGTGCACTTCCTCTAGCTGTAAACCAATTGTCGGCATTCTGTGGACCGTTTCTCCCGCTTCATTAAAGTAGTAGCCGAATGCTTCTGATACAGCACCCGTCTCCACTAATTCTGCGAGTTCTTCCTCCGAATAATTCCGCCTTCTCGCCATCGTGACGGCATCCCCTATTCCATGCAAAACGATTCGAGTTTTGCCCAAGAGCGACAGCACATCTTGTACTTGCGGCTCTTTGACCAATGTCTGCAAGGCTTCTGGATGGAGGCGATCCGGTACGTGAAGAAGCCGATAAGAAGCACCTGTTTTCGCTGCCATGGCGGAAGCGAGCGTATTCGCTTGTAGCTCTACGCGTTCTCCCAGTCCACCGCGAGCAGGGACAAACTGAACGTTTTTGAACGAGGCAGAAGGCGTCAGATGACTTGCTACACTGGCGATGGATGAACCACCTGTTACCGCTACAATGTCTCCTTCTTGCACGACCTGTTTGAGTACCCTTGCGCCAACCCGTCCCAGCTCTTCCTTTACCCAAGGCGATTGGTCTGCATTGCCCTGCACCACAATGACTTCTGATATGCCCAGCTTTTTGCGCAGGCGCTCCGCCAAGTCAGTAAGGCCGAATAGCTCTCCGACGAGAGGCTCCATGTCGTCCAAGACTTGTTGTCCTTCTTCACTCAGGCTCATTCCCGCAGCCGTTACATGAAGGAGCCCCGTCTCTTTTAGCAGTTCCACTTCTGCCCGCAAAATACGCTCAGTGGTATCCATGGCTTGAGCTAGACCTCTTCTGCCAATCGGCTGCAAATGATAGATGGATCGGAGCAACATGTACCGCTGACGCAAAACCTGAATCAAGTCAGGCAACAATTTTTGTTGCAGTTCCAGTAAACGTCGCATTTTGCCTTCTTCCTTGGTTACAAATTGTTGATAGGGACGTTTTATGTCCCTGTATATACATTTTATGTCCCGCTTGGTGCAAAAAAAAGATCACTTGCTACAACTTGAATGTATCATATTTAACAATATCTTGCAAGCTCCCCCGAGCCCCTATAAAAAAGAGCCACTCAAGACTGAGCGGCACGTCTATGTAATTCGTTTCGCAGCTCCTCGAGCGTCACCACATGTGTAATGGAGGGAAACACGATTTCTCCATCAATCTCGACTACTGGAATGACAAACATCATTTCTTCATGCAAGACCGGATCACTTTCAATATCAACCATGCGCATACGAAGGGGGAACTCCTCCGCTAGACTGCGGATGTAGAGCTCCACCTCGTTGCACAAATGACATTTTTTTCTTCCGTACAAGACAATTTCAAACATTTTTTCATTCATGCCCTTAAAACCTCTTTCGTTTGGCCGACGATGGGATCAGCATTTCTTCCCGGTACTTGGCAACCGTGCGGCGGGAGATTTCAATCCCCTCTGTAAGCAGCATCTCACCGAGCTTTTGATCAGATAACGGAGACTTCCGATCTTCTTGCTCGATCAGTGCTTTGATTCTGCGCTTAACACTCTCAGAAGAAGTCACTTCCCCGCTGGAAGTAGAGAGTGCTGACGTAAAGAAATACTTCAGCTCAAAGATTCCGCGTGGTGTCTGGACGTATTTATTGCTGGTTGCCCGGCTGATCGTTGATTCATGCAGGCTAACCCGCTCTGCTATTTCCTTTTGTGTCATGGGCTTTAAATAATGAATCCCCCGATCAAAAAACTCCCGTTGCATATCGAGGATGGCCTGTGTTACACGCATGAGCGTCAGGCGGCGCTGCTCCAGACTTTTTGCCAGCCACATGGCAGCATTCAGCTTATCGTGAATGAACTGCTTGGCTTCATCCTGACTTTTTTGCTGGCTCAGCATTTTTTCATAGAAGCTGTTTATTTTCAGCCGCGGTGCAGCAACATCATTGACCAATACTACATAATCATTCCCGACCTTCTCTACCGTCACATCAGGAATGACATATCTTGTCTCTACTGTGGAAAAGGCCGCTCCAGGACGCGGATTCAGCGTACGGATTAAGTCTGCCATCGCCTGAACCTCTTGCGGTGAACATCCGATTTTGTCTGCAATCCGCTGATAGCGATTGTCCGCTAAATCTTGCAGGTGGTTGCGAACGACCTGAACGATCTTTTCATCATCGAGTGCCAAATGCCCGAGCTGCAACAAAAGACATTCTTCCAGGCTGCGTGAAGCTACGCCTACTGGATCAAAATGCTGCAAAACGGACAACACGTCCTCAATTTCCAGCATTTCAGCACCCAGGCGCGTACTCGCTTCCTCCAATGTAATTTCCAAATACCCCTTCTCATCCAGATTCCCGATCAAAAAGAGAGCGATCTGTTTTTGCAGCGACGAGAATCCTTTTACATAGCCGAGTTGACGCTCCAGATGTTCGTACAGCGTCTCCGCACCTTGCTGGACGTAATCCAGCGGATTGTAAGTGCTTTCATTTTTCAACGAACCGTACTCACCTGTCGCGCGATTGCCCACAATTTCTTTCCAGTCAATCTCAGGAACTGGTTTCTCTGCTTTTGCAGAAGCGACTTCTCCAGCCACTTCAAGGTCAAAAACAGGATTTTCATTGGCCTGATCTTGCAAATAGGAGATGAGATCAATGGCTGAATACTGCAATATGGTAATCGCTTGGCGTAATTCCGGCGTCATCACTAATTTCAGTGTTTGTTCTTGAAATAACCCCAATCCCATGTTCATGAAGCTCGCCTCCTTCGCACTTGCTCATGCTGCTCGATGACTCTTTATTTTCATTATATTCGTTCTCTCTTGCAATTTTCCTGCCAAATTGATGAAGCAGAACACAAAAAATGTCGAATGATCTTCACCTAAGGACTTTTTCACTCTCGCTTACCTTATCGCTAGTTTTTTCTGTTGAACTACTTTTTTCGTTTGCATTGAGATTCCCGATGTTCTATAATAAAACTTGTCGTCACAATATACGCCTGTAGCTCAGTGGATAGAGCAATGGTCTCCGGAACCATGTGCGGGGGTTCGATTCCCTTCAGGCGTACCATACGTACAAACAATAAGCGATCTCTTGGATTTCAAGAGGTCGCTTTTTTATGTTGAATCCCAGATCGAAACAAAAAACAGCCCGATTAAGGACTGTTTTTCGTGCGTTACATTTACTGGTTAAAAATCGCTTTGAAAGAATATGGGATTGGTTCTATTTGTCTATTATCTAATACTGCATTTGGCGTCGCCAGTAAAATGCTGTACTGGCCTTCTTCCGGGATATCTACTGAAAAAGATGTATTACCTTTGGTAACAACTCTATGTAGAAACCCTCCTGTTGGCTTCCTCACCAAGATTGTTATCGGCTCAGAATTTGATGACAAGGTGCTGAATGCAAGATTAAACTTTCCTGGTTTTGCGTAAAAATTAAAATAATCATTATCTCTATAGTGATTAATGGCAGCAGTGTATGAAACGTTCGAATTTATATATGGAGCGAATGCAACACTATCATTTGGTTCATATGGATCGGTTACAGAAGCCGCTGCTTTTTGGGAAGACTTCATATTTTTAGCTGGTTCTGCTGCAAATGCGGAAGCAGATGCTGATAAAGCTACTGCGAGTGTCAACAAGCTAACTACGACTTTTTTCATGAATAAAACCTCCGCATATATTTAGTAGAAATAGTCTGATATTTTATTGATTATAAATGGCTTTAAATGCATAAGGGATTGGTTTGATTGGCTTGGAATCAAATGCAGAGTAGTCATAAATCATGATGTAGTAAAGGCCCTCTTTTGTGAGATCCTGTGTGAAGCTTAACTTCCCATTTTCTACAAAACGAGGTGCCCCTGACATTTTACTTTCATGAAACACCGCTACCCGCAGGTTCCCTTTTTCTGATGTTAAGCTACTAATCGCAAAATTAAGTTGGCCCGGTTTCGCGTAAAACTTAAACCAATCAACATCTTTGTTATGGCCAATCTCTGCTGAATATGAAACATTGGAATTAGCAAATGAAGCAAATGGAAGATCATCATTTGGCTCATAAGGATCATTTGCCGAAGCAGCTTTTTGAGATGATTTCGAGATTTTTACAGGTTCTGCTGCCAGTGCAGATACAGAAGCAGATAATACGAGTGACAGGCTCAATAGACTTGCTACGACTTTTTTCACGAATAAATCCCTCCAAAAGCTGTGATAGTAGGCACTATTATTTTTTACCATTTTTTAACATAATTGTAAATACTAGTTTTGTAAATTTTTGCAAAAATTTGGTGATTAAGCACGAATAAACTCGACATTTATCGATTTTTGCTATTCCTCATATGTTTGGAGGACCATACACAAGAAAGCCTTTCACGATTAATTACATAGATTGTCATAATTGTAAACTACACTAATATTTACCATATATAATCCATTTTGTAAATTCAACATTTGTATTATTTTGTAATAAATTGCTGAATGGTGAATGCAAAAAAGCCCTGGAGCTGGTCTTACCCCTGTCAAGCGGACAGAACTAAAAAAGCCTAAGCAGCCAGTGTGA